>JBDSFG010000195.1:0-3480 GCA_039919615.1 Ginsengibacter sp.
CGCTGTCTTTTTCACTTTTTAGTTTGATAGCAAGCGGCCATTTTTTGTAACATGGGGCAACTCCTTTATTTTCCCACCACGATTCAAAAGGCAGCCGGGCATTTCGTTTTACTGTTTCAGGATAGGCTAATTTGCGCAAGACAAAACGGTAGCCCATTTTCTTCAGCCAATCGTTTACTAAAGGTTCCCACTCCGGCGGAACAGGAGAAGATTTAGCATTGAAAGAAGAAATATGCCATTTGAGGGTTTGATCGAATATATATTTTACATCTTCCTTTGAATATCCCTGTTCATCCCGCGACGAAAGAAAGGTGGTGCAAATTTCCATGCTTAAAGGCGCTGTTTTCCAATTGTCACTTGTGCCGTATTGAATAATTATCTGTGGATAGCTGTCGTACATATGAGTAAAGCCGTTTTGCTCTTTGGCCCAAATTCCCAGGTCGCCAATACAATCTACCCTCCAGCCAACGTTTGCTTTAGAGTTGGCGTATTTGTTAGTTTTTTCATCCATCAACAAAGCAATGAGGGGAGTCACTTTAAAATTATCGGTATAGGCATCAACCAGGGCCTCGCGTGTTTTTTGAGTTAATAATTCTGATCCGGCCCCCTCGCCCCAGGCTCCTACAATAGATAAGTCAACCGCTTCCAATGCAGGATGACCATCATATCGCTTCCCCAGTTCACTAATAAAACCACCAAAATATTCAACATATCTGGCGTCCTCGGGATCCACCAGCCATTTGTTTACCTGGTTGTTATATTTCCAGTTTGTGTTTTTACCAACCATTTCACGGAACCATAAGGGTACATCATCTTTGCTTTCAAGTATATCTTCTTTGCTTTTAAGATCGCCATAGGGAGCAATCCTTAATAGCAAAGTCTGGCCCCGTTCTTCAGCCCGGGCAAGAGCCTGGTCTATGAGGTCCCATCGGAATTTTCCTTTTTGAGGCTCAATAAATTTCCAATACACCCTCCAATAGGCTATGGTCGTTTGAGGGTAATTTTTGTTTGTCAGATCTCCACTGAATGCTTGATAACCAATAGGAAATCCTTCTGTCCAATAGGCTCCTGCATTTAGTGTGTCGCCATTAAAGCGCTGAAATGTTGTGAAGCCTATGCCGGGGTTATTTAATACATCGTCTATTTCTTTAGGCCGTACTACAACAATGCCCGACTTGATTTGTGAGAACAACATAACAGGGCATATAAGAGAAAGACTGAAGGCTATTAGAAATAAGTATCTGTTCATCGTCTTTTATCCTTTTTGTAATTATTAAGTGAAATAAAAATTGATATCAGGTTTGTATTTTGTTATAAATTTTTCAATAGCCGGTATCTGCAACTGAAAAAAAAATTGAGAAGGCCTTTATTTACTTTCCCTGAAATAGGTACCAAGGTAGCTTTCATCAGCTATCTATTAAAATCTTTCTTTATCTTTCAAAACGTAAATTTATATTTATTTTACATTATTTAAAATATTTTTTTCGTTATTTTTAATTTTATCTTATTTCATAAAGAAGTTTTTTCATCTTTAGTTTTCAAATATGGTCATGAAAAAAATTAGTTCCCAGAATGTTAAATAAGTAATCCAACTTTTAGCACGCACTTTACCACTATATGAAATCTCTGTTTTTGTATTTTACACTTTTTACTTTGCCAAACTTTTCTTTCGGACAGGTAAGCTGGGATGATGAGCAGAGTAAGAACTGGCCGGCGGGGTTCTATAAAATCGAAATTGCATCTTCGGCAGACAGCACGCTACAACCTTCAATCCTATACAAGTCTTCAAAACCCGGTCGGCCTTTAATTGTAAGTCTTCATACCTGGAGTGGAGATTATGCACAAGCTGACAGTATCAGTTGGGACATAAAGGAGCTGGATTGGAATTATATTCATCCGCATTTCAGAGGACCCAATTGGACTCCTGAAGCTTGTGGAAGTAACCTGGTTATTGATGATATAGAAGATGCAATAAATTATGCAATAAAAGTAACCGGAGCCAATCCAAATGAAGTACACGTTGTGGGTACCAGTGGCGGAGGCCACGCCACGATGTTATGCTATATGAAATTGCCCTATCCCGTCAAAAGCTTCAGCGCATGGGTAGGCATCAGCAACCTGGTAGACTGGTATTTTGAAAGTATTGGGAGAAATCAGCAATACGCAAAGGATCTTTTAAAAGCTACAGGTGATACCATTCAACTTAATGTTGCAGAAGCCAGAATACGTTCTCCATTTTACGCCCCGACGCCTGTTAGAAGCTCGAAACTATACCTCTATGCAGGTATTCATGACGGTTACCTTGGTTCAGTACCTGTTTCGCAAACATTAAAATTTTACAACAAAATAGTTAGTGATCTGTATCCAGGTAACAAAGAATCGTTAGTCAGTGCAGAGGATATGATAGAAATTTTAAGCAAAAGGAACTACCAGCTTAAAGACTTCAACATGCATATAGGCGACAGAAAACTGCATTATTATAAAAAGAAAAATAACATCAGTGTTGCCATTTTTGAAGGAAAGCATGAGCAGATAGTAAAAAGTGTTCTGCCCTTACTACCCGTCAATACCTCAATACCTGATACTATTTTTAATATTTTGTGTATCGGTGACAGCAACGGAGAATTACCTGGCGGCTGGCCCGCCCAACTAAGTTATTTATTGCCTTTTAGCAATATCCTCAACAAGTGTAAGAGTGGTAACACTATTGGATTTGATAATAACGGAGATACCGGCTTAAACGAATTAAAGAACATAAACAATCACCTGATACAAGCTTCAGAAGCAGTGTCCGGTAAATCTCTTGATTATATTATTATTATGCTTGGCAGTAATGATTGCAAAGCGATTTTGAAAAGCAATCCAAAGCAAATAACCAAAAACATGGACATTCTTTTGCAAAAAATAAAGCAATCAGGTATTGTTTATAAGAAAATTATACTCGTATCTCCACCACCTGTTACCGTTGCGGCTAACGAAGAGGAAAAATACAAAGGCGCATTAAATAAATTAAGTTCATTACGAAAATCATTTGAAAATCTTTCTAAAATTCACCGATTTAATTTTGTTGATGCCTATTCTTTATTTGAAATGGATTTTCCTGAATTTACAACAGATGGTGTGCATCTGACCACATTGGCCCAGCAGAAATTAGCAAGAATAATAACAGAAGCTATCACCAATTAAGCAACCGGGTTATGAAATAAATTCAATAAAAAAAAGACCGGTTTTTTTAATCCTTCTTAAACAGCGCTTTCACAAGTACGTGAGGGAACTGATAAATAATTTCTACGCTGAATAAATTTAGGAGGAATCGAAAAACAAATTTCACCATACCGGCGAACTTCTTTTGAAATTACAATAATGACAGCCCTCATTTATGCTGAAAAACATTATAAGGTTTTGAAGTTCCGCTAATGGTTAAAACTACTATTCCATGTGGGGCAACTGAAAAACTTACTTCTTTGTTTTCTGAAGACC
>JBDSFG010000197.1:0-2894 GCA_039919615.1 Ginsengibacter sp.
TTTTATTAGTACTGCAACTATCTAAACAGTATCCGGATGTGGATGTAGCCAGGGTTGGCGATAAACTCTTTGTAACAATTTTGTTGCTTCAGCATCTCCGGGAATTTCTCTTTTAACCGGATCATAACTCAAAGGGCGTTTTAATTTCATTGATAAATTAGCAAGGATACAACTGGCAGTAGAGATGTGCCCTTCTTCAATATCTGCAACTGGTTTTACACCTTTATCAATGGCATTAAGAAAGTTAAGCATGTGCAAGCGGGTACCAGGCGCAGCATTCAGCTCAATATCTTTTTCTTTGAGATCTTCCGGATATTTTTCCCTTTCATACACAACGTCCCGGTGTATTTTTTCACCTTTACCTTCAGGGATAAAATCATATTGCATAGTATTGCAACAAAGCGTTCCTTTTTCACCATACAATTTAAACGACCAGGGGTATTCAGGATCAGCTGGAGTACCCCATGTGCGGTGTTGCCATACACAGGTGAGGTTATTATATTCAAACATTGCACTCTGTGTATCTGCAATATTGCTCTTACCTCCTTTATCTGCAAAAATGCCACCGGTTGAGCTAATGCGTTCAGGCCAGCCAAGTTGCAGCATCCAGCGTACTGTGTCAAACATGTGTACACACATATCACCCGTTATGCCATTACCATATTCCATAAAAGTGCGCCACCATCTCACATGGGGAAGTCCATCATAGGGGCGTAAGGGTGCCGGGCCAGTCCACATGTCATAATCAAAAAAATCTGGCACGGGTTCTACAGGCGGATTGCCATTGGCCCGCATATGAAAGTAACAGCACATTTCTACATGTAAAACTTTACCTAAAAGACCTGCATCTACAATATTTTTTTTTGCATCAATAAGGTGAGGGGTGCTTTTTCTTTGTGTGCCTACCTGTACTACTCTGTTATATTTTCTTGCTGCAGCTACCATTGCTTCTCCTTCTATCACATCTGTACTTACAGGCTTTTGCACATATACATGTGCGCCGGCTTTTATGGCATCAATAGTTTGCAATGCATGCCAGTGATCCGGGGTTCCGATAATTACTAAGTCCGGCTTATTTTCAGCCAATAGCTGCCTGTAGTCTCCATACAAACGGGGCTTTGTTTTGTTTTGCACTTTTTGTGTTACCAAATCAGCAGCTTGCTGAAGTTGGTGTTTATCAACATCACATAATGCCACTACTTCAACAGGTGCAACCTGCATCAGTCTGAAGAGATCGCTTTTGCCATACCACCCTGTACCTATCAGTGCCACCCTGCGTGCGGGTGTTGCGTTGAACAGGCTTAGACCATTGCCCCGAAATGCTGTAACGGCAAGTGTTGTGGATGCACTGCGAATGAAATTGCGGCGATCTATATTGAACGGGCTCATTATGATATCTTAAGTTGGTTTTAAATAAGGTTTGATTTAGTCAGGCCTAAAGATAAATACGTTTTAAATTACCATCCGTTTAAAAATGTAACATGAAGCAGAAAAATATTGCAAAATTGAGATTAAAACTAAATCTTAAATAAGCTCTTTTGTATTCAAACAAAAATCTATCACTTGTAAACCCGGAACAATACGACAATTATATAAGTTATTCTACGTGCTGCGCAGTAAAAACCATACTTTTAAAATAGAGCATTAATGCTCTTGCGCAAGGATAACTATGAGAGTATCTTTGTTGCAGAAGTTGATTGGTGTTAAACAAACATTAATCAGAATTATCCAAATCCCTTGAAAGAACATTTCCCCATCCAGGAAAAACCAAATAATCCGATATCAGTCAACTTCTTTTTCTTTTATCCGGTCCGTTGAAAAAACCTATCCAATTGAAAAAACTACCATAGCAATATGGATCCATTATCTTTTAAAAAACGATAAACCAAAGAATGAAAATTAATTTATGAGAAGGTAATACTTCTGAGCTCCTGCACTTAACTGCAGGAGTTTTTTTGTCAGCAAAGTGCAAACTATACGGAACCGTTAGGATACATCATGTGTTGTATTCGTGTCTCCATCAATTTGTCGTCTTCAAACTTATTTACATAAAATACTTCAAAATAAGCTTTAATAATTGCTGTAAAAGGTGTCGCTAATAATACACCAATAAAACCAAAAGCTGCACCCATTGCCATTACAACAAAAAGGATAGAGACAGGATGAATTTTCATTGTATTAGAGCGAACTCTGGGCATTATAAAATCGGCCATTATTTCATCACTTGCGAGGTAAAAAACAGTTACCCAAACGGCCGTGTAACCGTTAATGGATAATGCTACTAATATCGGTGGCAGTGCTTTTATAAAAAACCCTATCCTGGGTATAAACTCGGTAAAGAAAGCAAGTGCGCCCCAAACAAAAGCTCCGGGAACATTCATAATGTTCAGAAAAATAGTTACCAGCGATGCATTGATGAATCCCCCGATTAAATTAGCCCTCATCCATCCTCTTACCATCACAGAGATCCTTGAAAATGCAATGGTAGCTTTATCCCTTTGTGAAGGCGGAAACATTAAAAGATATAATTCAAACAGCGGGCGGGGATTCGCTACCATGTATGCCACCATACTTATAAATACAATTACAATTAATACCTGGGTTAAAACAGATAGAGAAAAATTTCCTACCTGCATTAATGTGGCAGGTATTGATGGCAACCATTCTGTTACTGTAGCGGGATTTATTTTTATTTGTTTCTGCAATTCAGGATATTCATCGAACCAGGAGCTAACTTTTTCGGATGCCTGTATGGCATAACCTGGCAGATTTGTTATTAGCCCGGATATCTGTTCATTAATTTTAGGACCAACAAGAAAAGCTATCGCTCCAAATGCTACAAAAATTATTATAAAAACTATAGCAGAAGCCCATCCTCTTTTTATTTTCATCCT
>JBDSFG010000242.1:0-10793 GCA_039919615.1 Ginsengibacter sp.
CTGCTATTTCTAATTTTGGATCAACAAAACTTTTTATTCTGAGAAGTTCTCCTGCAGATTCTAATGCGTTTATAAATTCCTGCTGATTACGATAAGCCATGATTTAAAATTATGTGTAAAGATAAAACACAACCACGGCTAATATGCTGCACCCGAATATTTAATAAACTTTAGCAGGACACCCAATGCCCTTACCCGCTTTACCGGAACCATCACCACCTCCGATTTTAAATGATGCGGTAAGCCCGGTAAAATAGTACCAGTCTTTTACTTTTGCCCCTCCTCTTTTGCTGTCAGCGGCAGGATAAACAGCGCCGTTTTTTAACTCTCCCCCTCTAAATGCTAACTCAACGGCCTTTGCGCCACGATTTTGCAATAACAGATTCCTGTCAACATAGGTTGTACTAACATCATCTAAATAATCAGTAAATAATTTTCTCATTCCCACTTCAACACCCAATCTTACATTATCACTTAAAGCAAATTTTACTCCTCCGCCAAATGGTATTGATAATTGATTGATGTTGTAATATTTTCTGTTTGCAAGAAATCCCTGGCCTTCAGTACTTAAAGGTTTAAGGTAATATTTTTTCCCGGCGCTATCTTTTGTATAAGGAGAAAAGTTATAAAGAGCAATGCCTGCAAACACAAATGGTGAAATGGAATGTTCATATAAATTTTCAAAATAATATTCGGCTGTTAAATGCCCTTCTGTAATGTTTGAACTAAAATCAAGATTGCGGGAAGTATTTTTGCTATTGTTCTTATCGCTGGCCGAAACGTTACCCAGGGTAAAGCCACCGTTTAGTAATAATTTTTCAGTTGCCTCGTAAGACAAACCTGCACCAACAGCAGGATGCGCTTGTTTAAAGGTAAATCTCTTCTCCTGCAAATCGCCCTGGTAGTTTGCTACTCCGATAAAGGTATTGATAGAAATTTTTTGTGCATTAGTTCCGGTTATCAATAAAAATACCATCAACATTAAAGCGATAATCTTCATAATAATTATTTTTTTAAATAAGGGAATTCTTATCAAAAAATTCAAAAATTATACCTGCGTAAAGGTATCTAATACAATTCTTTTGATTATGAATAACAAACCGATGAACATTTTTTTAACAAACCCAATTTAATTTTAAGTAAAATAAAAGCTGGTTATTCTTAATTGACTGAACCGTTCTTAAAAAAATTAATAAAAATATATGCAATTGGAAATGCGCCCATGAAATTAGATTCGTTAATTAAAAATTCATATTAGATTTGCACAAATTTTTCGGGATGTAGCGCAGCCCGGTAGCGCACACGTCTGGGGGGCGTGGGGTCGCAAGTTCGAATCTTGTCATCCCGACTAAAAATCTTCATATTAATGAAGATGCCTGGTTTTAGGAAGTTATTCTTCTTCTAAAAGAAATGACCAGGGTTGAACAATAACGCTCACATTTTTTAATTGATTTGTGTGCACCTTAATGGAACTTTACAACAAAAAATCCGAACACAAACTGCTTTGCCTAACAACTGGTTGTTGTTTGAATTTGAAAAGAAATAAGGTCCAACACTCGTTGCAGGAACCTTGCTTTGCAGTTCAGTATTTAAGAAAGTTATACAGAAAAAAATGGTAATGAAGCGCCTACGTTAACACATTAAACCGCTTCTGTATATTTTTTAAAGTTATCGAGAATGGCTTGCCAGCCTCCACGTTGCATTTCCACAGGATTTGTATTTTCTGCTTCAAAGCTTTCAATAACTTTAGTTTTATTGCCATTTGCAATGAAAGTTACTTCCACTTTTCTGCTGTCACCAAGTGTATATTCAATGTATTCATTATTTCGTACCTCATCATAAACTCCATCAAAGTCAAAACCCATACTGCCATCTTTTGCTTCCATTCTTGCAGAAAAGCTGCCGCCTGTTCTAAGATCATTTTCAGCCCGAGGTGTGTGCCAATCGTCAGAAGCGTTATTCCATTTGGTGATGTGCTCCGGTTTTGTCCAAAATTCCCAAACCTTTTCAACCGGGGCATTGATCGTATTCTCGATAGTAATGATTGTGTTATTTTGCTTTTCCATTTTGTGCGTTTTTTATTAGTATGATTTTTTTGATTTACAATGCAAACATCCGGCTATTATTGAAAATAAATACTGTGCTAAAACGACAATTAGAGGGCTGTTTGCGACGATGAGTGATGAGACAAATTAGTTTGTATATATTTTTGCTGCATGGAACATACGTTTAAACGAACTGCCACAAATGATATTGATTTTCTGTACCTGGTTTCATGTTTAGATAATGAACTGTGGAATGAATTGAATGAAGATCAGGCTACTTATGACCAATTTAATAAAGTAGAAAATATAAGCACTGACTTACTGATTTATATAAATGATAAGCCTGTTGGGTGTGGATGTTTTAAAAAGTTTAACCAGGATACTGCAGAGATAAAAAGAATGTTTATACAAAAAGGGCATAGAGGTATTGGGCTGTCAAAAAAATTACTGCACAAACTGGAACAATGGGCCGTTGAAAAAGATTACCGTCATGCTGTATTAGAAACCAGTGTGCATTTTCGAATAGCCCGTTCTTTATATGAGAATAATGGTTATAAAATAATTCCCAATTATCCACCTTATGAACGTTTGCCTGAGAGCGTTTGCATGAAGAAAGAATTACTAACCAGAATAATTAAATAATAATACGGTATGCTTTATTTGTCAGCCGCATTTCTAAGTACCAGTTATTATAAAGCTTTAGCAAGATGTTCTTTTGCCTTAATTATTTTACTTACCCGGTAAACCATGATAATATTTACAATTAGTATTACCACAATTATATAGCCCAGCGTATTATAATGTTGCAATGGGCTGGTTTTTGTTTTTTGTACTACTATCATTCCGCCAATTCCTGCCGCTATGCCACCGGCGATTTGTTGTAAAGATGAATTGATACTCATGAAAGCTCCCCTGTCCTGCATTTGAGGCAGAGCAGATATAAGTGCCATCGCCGGTACCATCCTGCTCATTATTCCGATCATCATCAGAATGTTCATTAGGATAACTATTGCGAAATGTACAGGAGTAAGATTAGTATAAACTACCACAATTAACATCATCCAAACAGCGGCCACGGTAAACACTTTAAACTTATCTATCTTATCACTCAGTTTACCAACTAGTGGCATTATAATTAAAGAAGCTACTCCCCCAACCATAAAAAGAACAGGAAGCTGATGGTACGAAATATTCAAATTATTAACCGCAAATGCGCTGCCCCAGGGCATCATCATAAAGCCGCCAACAGATAGTAATGCTGTTGATAAAAATCCTGTACGATAATTACGATTTTTAATAGTGTACCATAAATGTGTAAAGGCGCTGCGTTCACTTTTTAACTCAAGATGCTTTGTTACTGGTTTTAACCTGAATGTTACCACCAGCCAAATGATAGCTGCTAAACAAACGATCATGATAAAGGGTGACTGCCACCCCCGGTGATTTGCAATATACAAGCTGATGGGAATGCCTAACACCTGGCTTGCACCAAAGCCCATTTGCATAAAACCCATGGCTCTGCCGCGTTGCTGCAGTGGAAAAAGATCTGCCACAATTGCCAGCGATATAGAACCGATTACACCTCCGAACAATCCTGTAACAATTCGTGCCGCCATCAACATTGGATAGGTAGTTGCTAAACCGCAAAATAATGTTCCGGCTATAAAGCCAATATAAAAGAATAATAACAATTTTTTACGATCAAACCTGTCGGCAAAGCCGGCTGTTAGTAAACCCGAAATACCGGCACTAAAGGCATATCCCGAAACAGCAAAGCCAAACTGAGTAGTAGTAAGCGACATTGATTTCATGAGCATATCACCCAACGGAGACATTACCATAAAATCAAGCACCACCGTAAACTGAGTAAGGGCCAGCAAAATAATTACCAAAACCTGGTAAGAGGTAAATTTTTTTCCGGCGGGTATTGTGTCTTTATTCATTAAGTATGGTGGATTTCTCAGCATCGAATTATGCAGGTCTTCAAAAGTAATAAATTGTTTTTTTTTCTAAGAAAAGGTGCAAGGAGGTTCATAAATAAGAGCAGTATATTATTGTTGTTCCGGAAAATTTGAAAAATAATACGCTGTTCTTCCCAGCAACAAAAAAGTTTTAAAACGAGTATAGGCTCTTTATTATCTTTGATTATTTTTTATAATTTTAATCATAATCTGCCCCGTACGGTATCTTTCTGTTATCACCTACAACCCTTGACCTAAAAAAATATAATTACAATGAAATGGATTTTTACTTTTATTGGGTTTTGTTTATTCTCTTCCTGCACTACCTATTATTATGTTGTGAGACATGCAGAAAGACAAGATAATTCTGCCGGTTCGCCTTTATCAGCTATTGGCTTACAAAGAGCTGCTATTCTCAGGGACAGCTTGATTTCAAAAGGTATTGATTCCATATTTGCCTCTACTTTTATCAGAACCCAGCAGACGGCTCAGCCGCTTGCTACTGCGTTGGGAAAACCGTTAAGGATTTATTTGCCCGATACTACAGTTGGTTTGATAGCAGCCTTAAAAAAAATTAATGGTAAAGAAATACTTGTAGTTGGTCATTCTGATAAAGTGCCTGATATTGTACAAGGCCTCAGTGGCCAAACAGTTCCCGCCATTGCATTTGATGATTTTGATAACCTGTACATAATAAAAGTTAAGAAGTGCCTTGGCACCAGGAAATGGATGTGGCATAAAACTTATGGGCCGCCATCCCCGTAAAGCAATAAATTTTTTAATTGAAAAATTTAAGTTGATCTCTAAATCAGGGTGGCCGTTTCAAAAAACATGTTAACCTAAAGTTTCATTATCTCGTCCCAAACTGTTTGCAGTACTGGTATGCCATTGGCAAGGTTCTTCTTCCTGTTTTGTAAAACACGCTCGCCGGGGAAAGTAATTTTCTTTGAATCATTAATAGGTACTGACTGATGATAATCTTCAATAATTCCTTCAACCGTTTTTGCAATAAGAGAATGATTACTCAATTTAGAAATATCAATTGCAATAAACAACTGTGATATATTCGTTTCGGTTCCGGCCTTAGTAATTTCATGCCCTGCTAAACCACCTGACAATATCGTGGTGAAAATATCCAGCAACAGCGACATCCCTGCACCTTTCCAGTAGCCAATTGGTAAAGCACGTCTTGAGGCAAGCACTTGAGCAGGGTCATTTGTCAATTCGCCATTAATATTATATCCGCCGTGTGCATCCAGTTTTTCATTTTTATATAAGGTTAATTCCATGGCGCCAAAAGAATATTGCGACATAGCCATGTCCAGCACTATCGCTTCATCCCCATAAGGTAATGCCATCACAAATGGATTATTACCCAGTCTTGAATCAATAGCACCCCACGCCGGCATCACTCCAATTGTGTTGGTGAATCCAATAAAAAAGAACCCAGCCTTTGCGGCATGCCACCCGTATGTTCCGCCCCGCATCCAGTGATTGGTATTTGCTAACGCCACGCAGCCAATGCCATTTTGCCTGGCTAATTCCATGGCAGTTTCTGTGGCATAAATGGCATTTAATGTACCAGGCCCCTGATGGCCATCCCACTGTTCTATGCCAGCGAACTTATGGTGTAATGTAGGTGTAGCATCTGGTTTTACAAGCCCCATTTTTAAATGCTCCGCAAAGGCAGGAAAACGATTTACTCCATGTGTGTATATTCCATCAACACTACTGTCGGTAAAAATTTTAGCGATAGCATTCGCCCTCTCTTTTGTAAAATTCAGTTCAAGCAATATTGAATAAAAACGTTCTTGCATTTCTGCCGGTGAGATTAATATTGTATTACCGCCTGACATATATTGTTCGAATTTAATTTTATAATGATGAAGTTTTTTTTATCAGTTGTGGGTATATAAAAGAATTGAGGCAAAGCTTTCATAAAATTTTAGATGTTGACCTTCTGGACGTTCACAGTTGAATCTGCACTTTTAAGGAATGGTTTTTATCTGCTGCCAGGTGCATGGCTTTAGCAGTATCGCTCAATGGCAGTATACCGGTAATGAACGGACGAAGGTCAATTCTTCCGGATACAACCAGCCTGATAGCTTCATCAAATACATTTCCATAGCGGAAAGATCCTATAAATTGAATTTCTTTTACCATTACCCGGTTAGCAGGAAGCGGTATATCTTCAGTGCCTAATGTACCTATTTGTACAATCGTTCCACCGGGCTTTACCAAATCGAAAGCCTGTCGCAGTGCTTGTTTTGCGCCTGATGCTTCAAAGATCACGTCGAACCCATCACCCGTCATGTCTTTTACTTTTTCATCCAGATTTTTTTCAGATGGATCTAATACAACATCAACACCGCAACCTGCTGCTGATTTTCTTCTTTCAACAGCTATATCGCTTAAAGCTACAGGTACCGCACCAAAAGCTTTTGCGGTAAGTGCTGTTAATAAACCAATGGTACCACCACCGGTAACAAGTATCCGCTTGCCTGATACACTTGTACGCTTTACGGCATGCAGCGCCACTGCCAGGGGCTCAATCATTGCCCCGATACCATCATCCATTTCATCCGGTAAAAGCGTACATTGATCGGCTCTCACCGATACATATTCGGCCATAGCGCCATTTGTGGGTGGATTGGTACTGCCACTTCCAAGCATTATAGTATTGCGACAAAGGTTACTGCGTCCGTTTTTACAATAATCACAAAATCCGCAAGCACGAGCCGGGTTTACTGTCACTCTTGACCCCCGCGTAAGCAAAGATTTGGAGTCACTTACTTCAACTACTTCTGCTGTTAGTTCGTGACCAAGAATAAATGGCCTTGAAGGAATAAACCCACCGCAATAACCGTCTTCAAAATAATGAAGGTCTGATCCACAAATGCCTACTCTTTTTACCTTCAACAGGACCATACCAGGAAGTATATCTGGCATGTGGAAATTCTCAAGTCGCAAATCTTTGGCGCCATGCAGCACAACTGCCTTCATTGATTTTATCATTATTTATCATTATTAATGAAGAATTGATTTTCAAAAAATTATTATTGTACACGATCAAATTTACCAATTACATTTAAAGACCGCACCATGTTCATAATTTGCTTTGATGAAAAAAAGAATAACTATAATAAGTTGACATGGATGTAACTGCGTAATTCAGGGACGACTTTCAAAAGACCTGGCCAAAGACGCTGGACCAAATTAAAGTTCTGGCGGAAAAGAATTAGCGAGGATTAAGCAGTGCAAGCATGGAGCCAGTGTAATGTGGCTATAAAAACCATAGTAAACATGATGAAATTATCAGCGTTTTTTTAGCTTTGAAATTCCATTCACATAGCCTGTTAAAGTACCTGGAACGCCACCCTGTGAAATGCTTTGTGTAAAAGAGCTTTTTATTGAAAGTAGCAGGGTATCACCTGACCAGCTAAGCTTTACACCAACAGTACCTGTAGGTGTTACCCCTGAAGGATTGGGAGCGCCGACTGCACCAATTGCATTGAGCGAATCACTATTGATGCGTGTATAGCTTGAGGTTGTGTTAGTAGGCGGAAACGCAGCTATAAATGGCAAATCAGAGTCATCAAATAAAACGCCATCAATGTAAGTTTTTGCATTAGCCGTTGTATCAATAGAATATCCCACCCCGGTAAACATGATATTACTTGCGGTGATCGTTGCAGTTCCCACATTATTTTTAGTAATATAATCACTAACTGTAACAGCCCTTAGTTCGCTCCCTGGTACAGAAACAGTGACGGAGCTATATGTTGTGGCTGTAAGGCCAACAAAATTATATTCCCCTATTATATTATTAGTATTTCCGGTTCCGCCTGTTCCGGTTGCCGGATCCAGTGGATTTATTTCTTTCTGGCAGGAGGTTAGTAGTAGACCAGTGTTCAGAATTAGCAAAAGTGTCAGCTTAACGGTTATTCTCATAAATTAATATTCTATACACAAAATAATAAAAAACATTAAAATAAGAGAATAACGACCGTTCAGGCTATATATTCTAATTAGAGGTAAATACTTTTACGAAATCCACATGTAAAGTGCCTGTTACAGTTTGAGAAGGATTGAAATTAGTAAAGAAATTACCGCCAATGGCAAGATTCAAAACTATGTGTTCTGTTTTGCCAAAAAGGCTGGGTACATAACTTCCCGTTTTGATTTCAATTACATTTCCATCAAATAAAGAGGTTAAACTGTCGTGAGACCATATCATTTCATATACATGATAACAATCAGTAAGGTTCACATTAGAGGTAATAAAACCAACCTGATTCTTTACCAGGTTCCTGTTGGTTGCAACAATTATATGAGGGATATTACACCTTACCCAGGTACCTCACTATCGAGAATGGTGTCGACCTGAATTAGTTTCCGATCATTAAAATTTGGAGGAATATTTACATTTTACTATGTTTATGTAACTATTTACGTAACTATTTACCTTTTATGACTGGCAACGTTATTTCCAAACTTGGCGCATTAGCAATAGGTGCAAGAATGAGGCGGTTAACAGACATGTTTGCAAGAGATGTGGCAATAATATACAAAGAACATCATCTTGATTTTGAAGCAAGATATTTTGTCCTATTCTATCTAATATCTCAAAGGGATGGTATTGGTATTATGGAAATTGCCGAAGAGTTAAGCCTTACGCATCCGGGTATCATCCATCTTGCAAAAGAGTTGGAAAAGAAGGGTTATATAAAATCTGTGAAGTCGCCAACTGATAACCGCAAGAGAATGCTGAGTCTCTCCAAAAAAGGAAAAGCTGCCTTGCCGGAATTTAAAAAAGTATGGGATAAAATACATAAGCTTAACAATAAGCTTATGGAGAAGCAGCAAAATAATTTATTAAAAGCAATCGCAGAAATGGAAGCGCTGCTGGAAGAAAAATCTTATTACAGGCGATTTAAAAACATGTAATATTTTATTGTATGAACGAAGTAACATTCTGCAGGTTTAACAAGCGTTATGCAAAAGATTATAAACGACTTAACCTTGAGTGGATTGAAAAATATTTTGTGGTGGAAGAGCATGACCTGGAGCAACTGAGTAACCCCGAAGAATATATTATTAATAAAGGCGGGGAAATTGTTTTTGCTGTTTACCGGGATGAAGTGGCCGGTGCTTGTGCCTTAATAAAAACCGGTGAAGGTGAATTTGAATTGGCCAAAATGGCTGTAGCGCCGCAATTTCGGGGCAAACACATCGGGTACGAACTGGGGCGCTATGCTATTAAAACAGCGAAACTTTTAGGGGCAAAAAGGATATGGCTTGAATCGAACAGGAAATTAAAGCCGGCAATTAATCTTTACGGCAGGTTAGGATTTAAAGAAATTCCTATAACATTCACGCCTTATGCAAGAGCAGACATAAGGATGGAGCTTTTTTCAAATTAAAGTTGAAGAACAAATTTGGGTGGTGTATTGTGGAGGTCGTACAGAGTAACTTTCGGCTCGTCATCTAAACACCAGATAAATGTCTTGTCCATTAACACATAATTTAAAACTTATAAACCATAATGACGCAAAAACGAGCCATAGGCTTAAGCATTGTTTTTTATATTTGTAGAATACTAACGAACCAATGAATCTAAAATAATTAGGCCATCATCATTTTTGAGAAGCGTAATAATCTTTTGCACTGCTATATAAATAGCGCTGGCACTTCAACCAACCTGGTTAACAGGATTAGTTATCGTGTAGACCAAATCGGAAGAATGTAAAACCCAATAAAATAGTTTGTAAATTTGATTATGACAGCAACAGCCCGGGAATTAAATACTTACATAAAAAAACTTACAGAGGAAGAAAAAAACAGCCTTGCATTAGCCCTAAAAAAACAGTTATTAAAGGCAGAGGCACAACGCCTTTCCTCTTTTAAAGTTCGCAAGTCAATCTCTATGCAGGAAGTAATTAATGAAGTTCGCTTAGTCCGCAAAAAAAATAATGCCGCGTAAAATAATTATCGATACCAATGTCTGGATAAGCTATTTTATTAATGCCCGTGCAGATTACCTGGTTAACTGGATTATTGAAAACGATATTACTGTTTTTACCTCCGGCAAATTAGTTACTGAAATTAAAGATGTTTTAAGCAGACCAAAATTTAAAAAACAATTTCCTTATCCCGTTTCTGATTTTGTAAACCTTCATTTGCAGGTATGCATACTAATAAAAATTTCAGAAAAATTTACCAATGCTCCGGATCCAGATGATAATTTTTTATTTGATCTGGCACTAAAGGCAAACGCAGAATTTCTTATAACATCAGATAAACTTCTTTTGAGCTACGCTACGGAATTTGATTTGGAAATAATTACTTTTCCAAAATTTAGAGAATTGGGAATAAACAAAAAATCAAACTAATACGATAGATGAGTAATATACTTATAGATGTTATCGGGGCTTTATTAAAAATCATTATACTAATTGAAATTTTTTATTTTTTCGCATGTAGAATTTCTTTGAGGTTTAACTATACTAAGGGTAGTAAAACATATTTAAAAATATTGCTTACAAGTATAATTTGTTTCCTTTTTTTTGTTGTCTATGGTTTACTAGATAATTATTATGATATACAAAATAAATCATTAGCAGAGTTGTGGTTTATTCTATTTCCAATTTCTTTAGTATGTATGGTCATTTTCAGCAATCTAGTATTTTTTGGTAAAAGTAACCCCCCGCAATCTTAGTCTAAGAAATGTAAAAAGGTTTGAATGGCGTCTACCTGGTGATGACTGGCCGCTCATTAGAATATGCGA
>JBDSFG010000101.1:0-6566 GCA_039919615.1 Ginsengibacter sp.
CGCATTTGGAGGAGAAAAAGAAACCGGCGGCGGTCGTGAAAGTGGGAGCGATGCATGGAAAATTTACATGCGCAGGCAAACAAATACCATAAATTATACTGAGAAACTTCCACTGGCACAAGGAATAAAATTTACCGTTTGAACTGGTCTGAAAAGGGATTTATAGGATTATTGGGATAAATGAGAGTACATATTTTAGAGGGGTCCCAAAATTCTCACTCATCCTACATCCAGTTCAGACAAATTCTCACAAATCTCAGTTCAGACAAATTCTTTCTGACAATCCCAAAAATCTCATAAAATCTTTTCCTAACATCTGATAATTGGCATAATTATTAAATATTTGCATATTTTGAATCACAGGAAAAACGGAACCAAATGAAATCAGTCAAACATTCGCTACTTAGTTTATTTTTTATTTCGCTTTCTTTTGCAACGCTTGGGCAGGGGGAATCGGTTAAAGTTGAAGCACCCAAAAACTGGCACTTGCTTGATAAAGCAGAAAGCGGTTATTATGGAATAAGTCTTGACAAAGCTTACAAGTTTATCAGCGGTAAAAAAAGTAAGACAGTTATTGTTGCGGTAATTGATAGTGGAATAGACACCTTGCATGAGGATCTTCAACCAGTTCTTTGGCACAATCCGAAAGAAATACCCGGCAACGGGAAGGATGACGATAACAATGGTTATGCTGATGATCTATACGGATGGAATTTTATAGGCGGCAAAGATGGGCGCAATGTAAAGGAAGATTCTTATGAAGTTGCACGTGTGTATTATAAACTAAAACAAAAGTATGGTGATGCTGTACCTGATACTTCGTCTGTATCGCCGGAACAAAAAGAAGAAATTAAAATGTATCAGAAAGCGAAGGAAAAAATTGAAGGCAATGAAACTGGGGGAGGACTCGACCTTGAGTTTATGAAAAAAATAAATGCCGCTTTACACAACAGCGACAGCATTTTGAAAATAGCCATGCAAACTGATGTGTATGCTGCCAAGGATCTGGATACTTTAAATAACGCCCAGTCGGCTGTTCTAAAAGCAAAGTCAGCTTTTTATGGGATGATGAAAGCTAACAACAGCCTTGATCAAACCAATAAAACTTTTTTAGATGACTTTGATGAATACCTATCTTCCGAAGCCAAAAAAAGCGAACAGAAAAGTAATCCCCCAAAAGACTATCGTGGAGAAATAATAAAAGATGATGAAAGCGATATCAATGACAGGTTTTATGGTAACAATGATGTAATGACCGGAACCCCCACCCATGGCACGTTTTGTGCAGGCTTAATTGGCGCTTCAAGAAATAATGGAAAAGGTATTCAGGGCATCGCCGATAATGTAAAAATAATGATGATACGTGCCGTACCCGATGGCGATGAACATGACAAAGATATTGCCAATGCAATTCGGTATGCCGTAGATAATGGGGCACAAATTATAAGTATGAGTTTTGGCAAAGATTTTTCGCCAGAAAAAAATTGGGTAGATGATGCTGTAAAATATGCTGAAAGCCATAATGTTTTATTAGTGCACGCTGCCGGTAATGACAAAGAAAATATTGATAGTACTGATAATTTCCCTAATCCTGTTTATGCAGATGGTGCCGGAAGGGCCGCAAATTTTATAACGGTTGGCGCAAGCGGAGATCCTGCTAACGGAGGAATAACTGCAAGCTTTAGTAATTATGGAAAAAAGGAAGTTGATTTGTTTGCTCCCGGTGTTCAGGTTTACTCAACAATGCCAGGCGGTAATAATTATGGCAAACTCTCAGGCACAAGTTTCTCATGCCCTATCGTAGCAGGCGTTGCAGCTTTAGTGCTGGAGTATTACCCTGACCTTAGCGCAGCACAACTTAAATATGTAATTGAAAAATCTGCCTCCCCTGTAAGCGAAAAAATTGATGTTCCCGGCTCTGATGAAAAAGTTAATCTGTCAGATATTTCTAAAAGCGGTGGAATAGTGAACGCATATGAGGCTATTAAACTGGCATCAACTATTAAAGGCAATAGAGCTACGCAAGAACCTGCGATCAGGGTCAATCCAAAATTGATACAGAAAAAGAGAGGATAAATACTTTTCTTTTAAATTAAATGAGATTTTTTTGCAGCTTTTGCAAAAAAATCTCATTTTTTTTAGGGTGATTTGTATTTACAAAAGCATATTTTCATGTAAACAATGGCTGCAAAATTAAACTTACTGTTATGCCAAAACCAAACACTGCTGATCATCCTGAATATTTTGGCAGGTACATAAACCTGGTTGTAGAAAATGATCTTATAGAGGCTTTTAAAAATCAATCTCTGTTACTACCAGGATTTTTACGATCTGTTTCAGAACAAAAGTCAATGCATGCTTATGCCGAAGGCAAATGGACTATAAAAGAATTGTTGCAGCATATTACCGATGCAGAAAGAATTTTCAGCTACCGGGCATTGTGTATTGCCAGGAAGGAAATGGCCTCTCTCCCCTCTTTCGATGAAAATATGTATGCGGAAAATTCACATGCTAATTCAAGGGACTGGCAAAGCCTGGCAGATGAATTTATAAATTTGCGAAGATCTACAGAGGATCTGTACAATAGTTTTAATGCAGAAATGCTTTGGCAAAAGGGAATCTCAAATGAAAGTTCGATTAACGTGCTTAGCCTGGGATTTATTACCGTCGGGCATTTTACCCACCATAAAAAAGTTATTGAAGAAAGATATTTATAACCAGGTATGTAATTGAGACAATTTTAATAGCAATAAACCATAGGGTAATAATATATCTGCATAAACACTTTGTTCTAACACAAAACATTAATTTCCCTGTTTACTTTACCAAACCAGGTTAATATGTCTCATCCGCTGTTTCGTAAAAAAAGCATCACTGCAATTTTAAACGATGCCCATGAAGGCCTTTCGGACGCAACACATTCTTCTTCAGGATTAAAAAAAGTTTTAAAAGTAAAAGACCTTACTGCAATGGGAATTGCAGCAGTAGTGGGTGCTGGCATATTCTCCACTATTGGCAATGCATCTTACCAGGGCGGGCCGGGAGTAATCTTATTATTTACACTAACTGCAGTTTGTTGCGGTTTTTCCGCATTGTGTTATGCCGAATTTGCTTCACGCATACCGGTGAGCGGAAGCGCTTATACTTACGCCTACGCTGCATTTGGCGAATTGGTGGCCTGGATAATTGGGTGGGACCTGTTGATGGAGTACGCCATCGGAAATATTGCCGTAGCAATTTCATGGAGCGCTTATTTTACCAATTTATTGGAAGGGATCAATATTCATATACCTGCTTTTTTAACGACCGATTATTTAAGCGCCTCGAGAGGATTTGACGAAGCAACCAAACAGCTTGCTGCAGGAAGCAGCTTTGAAAGTCTTTCTGAAAATATAAAGAGTGCCTACAATGCATGGGCAATTGCTCCGCAAATTGGAGGCATCCGTTTCATTGCTGATGTACCTGCACTGGCGATTGTATTTTTAATCACATGGCTTGTGTACACAGGAATAAAAGAAACCCGAAGGGCTACTAACCTAATGGTAGGGTTAAAAATAGTTATCATTATTGCTGTAATTGCCATAGGATTTTTTTATGTGGCTCCTGCAAACTGGAGCCCGTTTTTGCCTAATGGTTTTGGTGGAATGATGAAAGGCGTTTCTGCAGTGTTCTTTGCCTACATAGGTTTCGATGCCATATCAACTACCGCTGAAGAATGTCAGGATCCGCAACGAGACCTGCCAAAAGGTATGATTTATTCTTTAATAATTTGTACCGTTTTATATATCTTAATTGCCATTGTTCTCACCGGAATGGTGTCGTATAAGCAACTCCAGGTTGGCGATCCGCTGGCTTTCGTGTTTAAGCAGGTCGGCTTAAATAAAATAAGTTATATCATATCTTTTAGTGCAGTAATTGCAACCGCAAGCGTACTACTTGTATTTCAAATGGGACAACCAAGGATATGGATGAGCATGAGCCGGGATGGCTTGCTGCCAAAGATTTTCAGCCGTATTCATCCAAAATATAAAACGCCATCCTTTTCAACTGTTTTAACTGGTTTAGTGGTAGCCATACCGGCACTGTTTTTAAACTTAACTGAAGTAACAGACCTTACAAGCATTGGAACCTTATTTGCATTTGTGCTCGTTTGTGGAGGTGTATTATTGTTGCCTGCAAGGGAAGCAGGTGAAGTAAAAGCGAAATTTAAATTACCTTATATAAATTCAAAATTTATTGTACCCGTATTATACATTGTTGGGGTGATTATTTTTTGGAATAATTTTTTAGGGCTCTTTGATTTTAGTGGTGGCTTCGCGGTTTTTCGTGATAAGCTTCCATTTTTTCTTTTTGTAATTTTAGCCAGTACATTAGCGGTTGCTTCGTTCATAAAAAATCTTTCGCTTATTCCCGTTCTTGGCCTTGCCAGTTGTTTTTATTTAATGACCGAACTTGGATATACTAACTGGCTCAGATTTAGTATATGGCTTATTGCGGGGCTGGTAATTTATTTTTTATACAGCAGGCATCACAGCCATCTCGCAACAAGAGAACAATAAATTAAATAACAGTTTCTTCCTTAGGGTGAATTAAAAAATTTCTCCGCCCGGTGAAGAAGTTAGGTAAGGGTATGAAATATCAAATCGGCGATAAAATTTTAGTGCTTCACTCCCGCGAAGAAGGAGAAATTATTGATTTTATCAATGATAAGATGATTATGATCGAAGTGGATAATGTGCGCTTTCCGGTGTATATGGATCAGATTGATTTTCCCTATTTTACGAGATTTTCTGAAAAGCCAGTTAACAAGCCGGAAAATGAAAAACGGAAAGACAAAAAATATATTGAAGACATAAAAAAAGAAAAAGCCGTTACAAAATATAAGGTGGCTGATGGAGTATGGATATCTTTTTTACCTGTGTTTGATAAAGATGTTTTTGATGATGATATAGTAGAGAGTTTTAAGCTGTACCTCATAAATCAAACGAGCCAGGATTACAATTTTACTTATAATCTGAATTTTGCAGGACGACCTGGTTTTCAATTAAAGAACCAGCTATTTTCTCTCACCGATTTTTATTTGCATGATGTTCTGCTGGAAGAAATGAACGATGCCCCAAAGTTTGAATTTGAATTTTCGCTCATTAATTCCGAAAAGAAAAAATCGGAATATTTTGAAACATCGTTAAAAATAAAAGCCAAACAATTATTTCAGAAAATTGAAGAGATAAGATTAAAAAATGAGCCAACCTTCTCTTATAAATTATTTGAAAAGTATCCCGATAGGGTAATTGAGGATAAACCAGCCGTTGGAAATTTATATGGTAAAGAATATAAAGTTTATGATGCATCGAAAGCTGGCCAGCATCTTGAGCCTGCACATTCTGTAATCGATCTTCACATAGAAAAATTAAGTGATACCTGGAAACATCTAAGCAACTTTGAAATATTAACTTTACAGCTAAAATCTTTTGAAAAATATTATTATCTCTCGGTTGCCCACCGCCAACCAAATTTAACGGTGATACATGGTATAGGCAGTGGAAAGTTGCGTGATGAGATTCATGAGATACTAAAATATAAACAGGAAGTAAAAAGCTTTGTAAACCAGTATCATCCCAGTTTTGGGTATGGTGCCACCGAAATTTATTTTCAGTATTAATGCAGATAATTGATATTTTATTTTAGAAATGGGTACAGCATTTTTTCAAGTAAATTATTGGTAGTTTTACCCATGCTAACTTTTTCATTACGTAAATTGTTCTGTGCCAGCGAAAGCTAAGGCCGGGTTCTACCTTCTCTTTTTGAAGACGGATTTAGGCGAGGTAATTTTATCATATTTTAATTTGAGACAGATGAAGTTTTCAATTTTCTGTTCTTACGTAAGCCAGAGAAATGTTTTTTATGCAAATCCTTTGATGTTTATTGCTTGCCTGTTTAGTTTTCAATTTCTTATTGCACAAAGCGCTTTACCACTTACTGACTTCACATTTTTTCAAAGCCCGGGCTCTGCCTGGAAACTGGTTAGTGATGTGAACGCTGATCTTACTAAACAAGAAGTTTTTGTTACTTCCCCCGGCACAGGCATATTGGTAAACCTGCCCGATGCTAAAAACAAGGGGAAGGATATTTTTTCTAACCTGCAGCATGGTGATATGGATATGGAGCTGGATTATATGATGGCAATGGGTTCTAATTCGGGCATCTATATGCAGGGGCGTTATGAGATCCAGTTACTCGATAGCTGGGGTGTTATTACCCCAACATCCGGTGATAATGGTGGCGTTTATGAAAGATGGAATGAGAGTAAGCCTGACGGACAGAAAGGTTATGAAGGATATGCTCCGCGCCAAAACGCTGGCCGGGCACCAGGCTTGTGGCAGCATATGAAAATTTCTTTCCAGGCGCCACGCTTCAATAGCAGCGGGCAAAAAATTGAAAATGCCAAAATGCTTCGGGTAGAATTAAATGGAGTTTCCATCCAGGAGAATATCGATATGTCAGGGCCGACACGTGGCGCAATGGGTAACGATGAAGTACCAATGGGACCGTTACGCATCCAGGGC
>JBDSFG010000307.1:0-12583 GCA_039919615.1 Ginsengibacter sp.
ATGCTGATAGTGACAGGCTGAGTTTTGAAATAGCACAAAAAATTCAAACTGAAATGACCTACCCGGGGCAAATAAAAGTAACAGTGATTCGGGAAAAAAGAGCCGTAAACATGGCGAGATAAGTAAGTTTTCAATCTTTCTATCAGGATTTTACTATTAATCAATTACCTTTGCGTTCTTTAAAAATTTAAGCCATGAATGCAATTGCATTTGTTCACGAACAACTGACCGCTAAAAAAGAATTACCTAAGTTTAAAGCAGGTGACAATGTTACTGTTAATTACAAAATACAGGAAGGTAACAAAGAACGTATCCAAAGTTTTAAAGGAGATGTGATAAAGCGCCAGGGAGAGGGCGGCACGGCCACTTTTACCGTACGTAAAATTAGTGATGGCGTTGGCGTTGAACGTCTATTTCCCTTGTTTTCGCCTAATATAGATAGCATTCAACTACATAAAGTGGGTAAGGTTAACCAGGCCAAACTTTATTATCTGCGTGAAAGAAGCGGCAAAAGTGCCCGTATAAAGGAAAAAAGAATGAAGTAATATCTGCTGAATTCTTACGTTTATGTTAACTAAAATAGTTTTTCAATAATTCTATCTTCGGCAGATTATAAATTATTCATATTAACATGAAAAAATTCCTTGGTATTGCAGGTTTTCTAATTCTGCTTTTTTCGTCATGCGCAATGGGTATTTCGCCTTACGAGGCGGCTAATGGCAAAGCCAAATGCCATCGTTACATTAAATAATTTTTTGTATTTGCGGTAAAAATAATTTTAGTTAAAGATTAATAAATTCCTCTTTGATTAAGGCCGATATGATAATGTTATGTATAATAATGTATCTTTGATATCTCTAATTTATTTATTATGACACTTACTTTTTTAAACGGGTTTTTCTTGTTTTCCATGCCAGGTGGCTCGGAATGGATATTGATCCTGTTAGTAGTTTTATTATTTTTTGGTGGTAAAAAAATCCCAGACCTTATGAGAGGAATCGGACGGGGCGTGAGAGAATTTAACGATGCGAAAACCAATGTGAAAAATGAAATTGAAGCAGGTATGGCGGAGAAAGACAGGAAAGAAAGGGACGCCGAAATGGAGTTGAAACTTGCACGTGAAAGAGTTCAACAAGCTGAGGCGAAAGTGCAGGAAGCTCAGGCTCAACAATTGCAGGCAGATCTACCCAAATAAGATTTTATTTTTTGCTTAATCGCTGAAGTGTGCGACCTCAATGGATTGTGGCGTATACTTCAGCTTTTTTGTAATAGCCATAGATACTATTTAAACCTCTTATCCCCGTTGTTTCAATTTAAAAACATAGAACAATATCAACATCAGTTAACGACAAACGAAGTTGATTGTGTCGCCGTTGTTACGCATTATTTGAAACAAATTGATACAACAAAAAACCTGAACGCATTTATAGAAGTGTTCTCAGAAGAAAGTTTGCAAAGAGCAAACCAATTAGATAACAAACGTAAAAATGGTGAAGCATTAGGAAACCTTCATGGAGTGGTGGTGGCTATTAAAGATGTTATCTGCTATGAAGGTCATAAAGTAACTGCTGCTTCAAATATTTTAAAAGGATTTACAAGTTTATATTCTTCTACCGCAGTAAAAAGATTGTTGGATGCAGATGCAATAATTATAGGCAATTGTAATTGTGATGAGTTTGCAATGGGAAGTACTAATGAAAACTCTTCTTATGGAAAAGTATCCAATGCTCTCGATCAAACTAAAGTTCCCGGCGGCTCTTCAGGTGGGTCTGCTGTAGCTGTGCAAGCTGGTTTATGTATGGTTAGCCTCGGAAGCGACACTGGCGGTTCCGTCCGTCAGCCTGCAGATTTTTGTGGAATCATTGGCCTTAAACCAGGCTATGGCAGAATTTCCAGGCATGGCCTTATTGCCTATGCTTCTTCTTTTGATCAAATCGGGATATTTGGTAATTCAATAGACGATATTGCCATGATAATTGAAACTATCAGCGGTGAAGATGAATATGATAGTACTGTATCTTTCAAAAAAAAGGACAAATTTAGTAATTATAGAAAGGAATATAAAAAGCCTTCGATCGCTTATTTTAAAAATGCTTTGGAACATCATTCGTTAGACGCTGAAATAAAAAACGGGATTTATTCTTTAATAAATAAATTAAAGTCTGATGGTTATACAATAGAGCCTCTAGATTTCATATTACTGGACTATATTGTTCCCACGTATTATGTTCTCACTACAGCTGAAGCTTCCAGTAATCTTAGCCGGTATGACGGGATACGTTACGGTAATACAACGGATGTTTGGGAACCTGATCTCACAAAATTTTATACAAACAACCGTAGTATTGGATTTGGTAAAGAAGTTAAACGAAGAATTATGTTAGGCACATTTGTACTAAGTGCCGGCTATTATGATGCATATTTTACGAAAGCCCAACAGGTAAGGAGAATTCTTTCAGAAGAAACAAATGCTATTTTTAACAGTTTTGATGCTATCATACTCCCCGCCGTTCCCTCAACTGCATTTAAATTTAATGATATTTCAAAAGACCCCGTAGCAATATACCTGGCAGATATTTATACTGTATTTGCAAATCTTGCCGGCATTCCTGCTATATCAATTCCCCTCTTTAAGCATAGTAATGGTATGCCATTTGGCTTACAAATTATGTCAAATAAATACAATGAACTAACTTTGCTGCAATTATCTGATTTGCTGTTAAAAACATACAAGCAATAACAGGCAATGTATAAAAGAACGATAAAAAATATGAGAATAATAGTTATCTTTTTCGCTTTTATTTTTACGATACATTATTCATCCCTGGCCAAAAACACCCTTGTTGGGCTTGACGGCAACTGCAATTTACCAGATACAACAAAGCTCATAAATGATTCAATTGATGTAACTATTGATGAAGTGATTAATTCCAGAACAATTCCTAAATCAGAAAAGGTTCACTACGTAAACGAGGTTACTAAATATGGTTTTAAAAACCTCTTCAAAAATTTCTCTTACAATTCATCTATGCCCTATTCATCGCAGGTAAACCCGTATGCAGAAAGATATATGCAGGATTATTTGCAGGGTCACGGAAGTTATTTACAAAAGATGAAAGGTACATCACAATTGTATTTTAACCTGATTGATAACATACTCGGACAATATGGTTTACCTAAAGAATTAAAATATCTCGCTGTAATTGAAAGCGATTTAAAACCTCAGGCACTTTCATGGGTTGGGGCAAGAGGACCCTGGCAATTTATGACTTATACGGCAAGAGACTATGGCCTGAAGGTAAAAGGATATATTGATGAGCGTACTGATTATTACAAAAGCACCAATGCTGCAGCACGTTATTTATTGTCATTATATAAAGATCTCAAAGATTGGTTGCTGGTAATTGCTGCCTACAATGGCGGACCAGCAAGGGTTTATAGTGCGATAAAAAAGAGCGGCTCAAGAAATTTTTGGTCTCTGCAGTATTATCTTCCTGCTGAATCAAGAAATCATGTGAAGAAATTTATTGCCACTCATTATATTATGGAAGGAATTAGCTCCGGGTCATCAAATTTTAATTATACTTCATTAAGTACTTTAAATGATCCTGCAACTCCGGGATTATCAGAAAATGAAAAAAGCGGCACGGAAACATTAGCTATCTCTGGCAAATACAGCTCATTAGTAATAGCAAAAAATCTCGTGCTGGATATTAAAGAATTTAACCGCTTAAATCCTGGTTTTGATGCTGCCCTGGCCGGCGGTAATGAATATAATATCAGGCTAACACCAATGAAAATGGATTTTTTTGTTGCTAATAAATATGCGATACTAAATGAGTGCGTGGAGGTTTTATTGAATGACGTAAATGAACCCGCAAAAACTACTTATACCCAATACTCCGGTAAACCCCTCTTTAAAAGGAAATAATTTATTGAAGCACTTTCTTCATGGCTTCAATTTTCAATAAACATTCATCATATTCGTGCTCAGCATTGCTATTAAATGTAATTGCAGAACCAGCTTGTATTGATAAATATTTATTGGATGAATTATAAACAATGCTTCGAATCACCACATTAAAATCAAAATCATCGTCCGGAGTTATATAGCCCAGTGCTCCTGAATATATACCACGTTTGGTTTTTTCATATAATTCGATAAGCTCCATAACCTTCTTTTTCGGAGCCCCCGTCATAGACCCCATAGGGAATGTAGCCCTGAAAATATTCGCCAGTTCACATTTATCTTTTAAAAAACCGCTTACAGTGGATATCATTTGATGTACCTGCGGGAAAGAATATACCGCAAACAGTTCATCAACTTTCACGGAGCCTTCTTTGCAGATTTTACTAAGATCATTTCTTACAAGATCAACGATCATTACATTTTCTGCTCTTTCTTTTTCATTATTAAACAATTTCGTTTTATTGTTTTGATCTTCAACCAAATTATTCAATTCTCTTTTAGTTGTGCCCTTTATTGGCTGTGAGCAAATTTTATCAGCAACCTTTCTTAAATATCTTTCAGGGCTCGCACACAATAAATAATTATGTCCAACTTTGTAAAAAGCTGAGAAAGGATTGGGTGAAAGTGTGCTAAGTTTATAGTAAATTTCCAAAGGTTCTATAATCGCATTATCTGAAAAAAATTCCTGGCAAAAATTTATTTCATAACAATCTCCTCTTAATATATGCTTCTGGATTTTTTTTACGTTTAAAAGATATTCATCTTTGGAATACCGGCTTTTTATTTGCAGGCTTCTAATTTTATGGGCCTGTATATTTTTAGGCGATGAAGAAATCTCCTTAAATATTCCATAAGCATCTATGTCGATAACACCAATTTTTAATTCCTTGTCACTAAGTATTAAGATAATTTGAGGAACAAAAAAGAAAATATCAGGAAACTTTATTCTGTCACTATTACCCGATATTAAATTTTCTATCTCATTTTTCAGATCATACGAAAGATGCCCAAAAATCCAGTCATAGTTCGTCTGTTTAAATTTTTGCAAGGCATTAAAAGCTTCTCCTGAAGGTGCTTCAAGCGTTTTTAAAGACCCTGCGGCAAGCAAACATTCAAATGAGGAATTGGAAAAATTATATTTTTGATTATCTAAGAAACAAAAAATGTTGAACTTCGTGGACCAGTTCAACATCTGCGTTTTTATATCAGTAAAATTTTGTATCGGATATCCTGTAAATTTTCTTTTCAATGGTTTTGTATCATCCTTCCAATAATCATTGAGAAACTAAAAATCATCATCGTCATCATCCGCACCGGCACCGTCATTAAAAAGATCAAGTTCTTTGAAGTCATCATCTAAATCAAAATCCTCCTCCTCCTTACCTTTTTTTAAAGGAGACTTTTTAATTTTGGACTTAGGAACATCGAACTCTTCAAAGTCGGGATCAAAATCTTCTTCTTCAGACTTTTCCCATTCATCAACTTCCTCCTCTGCTACATCATCGTCATCGTCGTCATCTTCATCTTTTTTATTTTTTTTAGATGAAGAAGGCTTTATTTTGGAAACAGGCTTATCATCAATTTCATCATCATCATCTTCATTATCAATTTCAGATTTTGAAGAGGCCGTTTCTGGAGAGGCATTTTCGTCTTTAGATGCTTTGTTGCCAGCAGTTACTTTTTTTTCTTTACCAGATTTTGATTTCATAATGTAAAACAATTAGTAGTTGTAAAATTTCTAAACCTTTTCTATTTAACCAAAAAAAAATAAAATTTTTATATACTTTTTTTAATCGCAATCATAATGCCATAATAATCTGGTCACTTCCCGGTCCGTTAGAAATGTATTTAACCGGAATTTTCAATGCTTTATCAATGTAATCAACATATGTTTTCATCTTTACCGGCAATTGATCAAAAGTTTTTAACCCTGTTATGTCCGTCTTCCAACCGGCAAATTCTTGATAAACAGGTTCAATATCCATTTTAAACATTTGAAACGGAACCTGAGATTGCTCTTCTCCATTTATTTTATACAAGTTACATACCTTAAGTGTGTCCAAAGAATCCATAACATCTGCTTTTGTCATAATCAATTGTGTTACACCGTTTATCATACAGGCAAATTGCAGAGCCACAAGATCAATCCAGCCACAGCGTCTCGGCCTTCCGGTAGTGCTGCCAAATTCATTTCCGAGTTGTCTTATTTTTTCACCTGTTTCATCATTTAACTCAGTTGGGAAAGGACCGCTGCCAACCCTTGTGCAATAAGCCTTTGTCACTCCAAACACTTCTTTTATTTTTTGCGGTGCAATACCTAAACCTGAACATACGCCTGCTGATATTGTGTTGGAGGATGTAACAAAAGGAAAGGTTCCAAAATCAACATCAAGCATACTGCCTTGCGCTCCCTCTGCTAAAACCTTATTGCCCTTTTGAATTTTATCGTTAATAAAATACTCACCGTTTACAATTTGCAATTCTTTTAAAAATTCAAGCGCTTCAAAAAATTCTTCTTCCCATTTGGAAATATCTTCAGTGAAAGAAAAATTTTCCAAAAGCTTTAGATGTTTTACTCTGAGGCTGGCATAATGCTCGGCAAAACTCTTATCCAACAAATCTCCTACACGGAGACCATTGCGGCCGGTCTTATCCATATAGGCGGGGCTAATTCCTTTTAAAGTTGAGCCTATCTTTTCAGTTCCCTTTGCAGTTTCACTGGCTTTATCAAGGGCTCTGTGAGTGGGTAAAATTAAGTGCGCCCTCTCGCTTATAAAAAGATTTTTTTTATAATCAACACCGAACGAATCCACCGATTCACATTCTTTTTTAAGTGTTACGGGATCTAAAACTACACCGTTGCCAATGAGGTTAATTTTATTTTCATGAAATATACCTGATGGTATTTGATGCAATACTATTTTTTTACTGTTTGCGTACAACGTGTGTCCGGCATTTGGTCCACCCTGAAACCTTGCAATCACATCATAGTCAGGGGCAAAATAATCTACTATTTTACCTTTCCCTTCATCGCCCCATTGAAGCCCAAGAATTACATCAACCATAAAAGACTATTAAGAATTGTGAAGCCGTAAAAATAAAATGAAAAAAAGAATATGCGGTTTATATTTCCGAATTGTTTGAAGTTAGTGGAAAAAGGAGGTGATGATTTTGGGATGGATAACAAATTTCACTTAAACCAGACACAAGGAATTATGCAACCTTCAGCATACTCAACTTACTTGTACTGAATTTACGTTCGGCGTATTCAATGGTAAGATTAAATGTTTTTACTTTTTGAGATGGCAATTCATACATAGCATCCGTTAAAATGCTTTCGCAAATGCTGCGAAGGCCGCGGGCGCCCAGTTTATATTCCATTGCCTTTTCCACCATAAAATTATAAACACTGTCTTCTATTGTAAGGTTGATGCCTTCAATCTCAAATAATTTTTTGTATTGCTTAATGAGGGCATTTTTAGGTTCGGTTAAAATATTGCGAAGTGTTTCTGCATCAAGCGGATTAAGATAAGTTACTACAGGTAGTCTTCCCAATAATTCGGGTATCAGGCCAAAGGATTTAAGATCCTGAGCATTTACAAATTGCAATAAATTTTTACGTTGAAACTCCTGCAGTTCTTTATTTACGTTAAAGCCGATAGCATTGGTGTTTACTCTCCGCCCAATCAGGCGGTCTACGCCGTCAAAAGCGCCGCCACATATAAATAAAATATTGTTGGTATTTAGTTTTATCAATTTTTGTTCAGGATGTTTGCGGCCTCCCTGCGGTGGCACTAAAACATCTGTACCTTCCAGCAACTTTAGTAACCCTTGCTGAACGCCTTCACCGCTAACATCCCGTGTTATGCTTGGGTTATCGCTCTTACGGGCAATCTTATCAATCTCATCAATATATACAATTCCTCTTTCTGCAGCAGGCACATCATAGTTGCACACTTGAAGAAGACGGCTTAAAATACTTTCAACATCTTCGCCAACATAACCAGCTTCGGTAAATACCGTTGCGTCAACAATAGCAAAAGGAACATTGAGCACACGGGCAATAGTTTTTGCAAGTAATGTTTTCCCCGTTCCTGTTTCGCCAACCATTATTACATTACTCTTTTCTATCTCAATATCATTCTCAATCTTTTGGTTCATCCTTTTGTAGTGATTATACACAGCAACTGCCAATACCTTTTTGGCATCATCCTGGCCAATTACATACTCATCAAGGAACTTCTTTAGTTCCATTGGCTTTTTAACTGAAAGCTTATAGTTAGATGACTGATTGCTCTTACCTGGAAGATGTATAATTTCCTGTCCTATTATTTCCTGTGCATGCTCAACACAATTCTCACAAATATGCCCTTCCTGCCCTGCGATGAGAATTTTAACTTCCTCACGATTTCGTCCGCAAAATGAGCAATGTAAAGTTTGTTGTTTTGCCACTAATTATTTTTATAATTAAAGTATTTATGCAAATGTAAAAAATCAGAGGGTATCGCGCTGTTAAATTGACAATTATTAATATGTAAAGGTTGCTTATAGCTTATTTAAAATGCCATCTACAATGCCATACTCTTTACTTTCGCTGGCATCCATCCAAAAATCACGATCAAAATCTTCCATTACTTTTTCATAGGTCTGGCCGCAATTTTCAGCCAAAATTTTAGCTCCTAATTGCTTAGCTTTTAAAATTTGAATGGCCATTATCTCCAGGTCGGCGCTTGTACCCTGCCCTCCGCCACTTGGCTGGTGTATCATTACTTCACCGTGAGGATAAATAAACCTTTTTCCCTTTTCTCCCCCGCTTAACAATATGCTTCCCATGCTGGCAGCCATGCCCATACACACTGTGCTCACAGGCGAAGAAATCATTTTCATAGTATCGTAAATAACCATACCACTGGTTATTACACCGCCGGGGCTGTTAATATAAAAGGTAATTTCTTTTCCTGGTTCTACTGTCTCAAGATAGAGTAATCTGTTGGTTATATCTTTAGCGCTTTTATCATCAACCACACCCCATAAAAATAATTTCCGCTGTTCAATAAATTTTTTATCAAACATCATCCCTCCCATCATCTTTTCAACAGGAAATTCAGGAGTTTCTTTTGATGGCTCTTCTTCATCTTCCAGCCGGCTATAATTTGCTTTATATAGATTCATACGAGTGAATATATTTTAAATTGATTATTGTTTTTTTTGTTTGCGGGAATTGGTAAGCAATACTTCATCAACCAGTCCATAATCCTTCGCTTCAGAGGCTGTCATCCAGTAATCCCTGTTAGAATCTTTCGCAACCTTTTCAATGGTTTGCCCGGTATGGTTAGAAAGTATTTCATATAATTCCTGTTTTACTTTCCTCACTTCATTTACAGTTATCTCCACATCAGAGGCCTGCCCCATTGCTCCGGCACTTGGCTGGTGCATCATAATTCGCGAATGTTTTAAAGCGGTTCTTTTACCTGCAGCTCCGGCACTCATTAGCACGGCTGCCATGCTGGCGGCAACGCCTGTACAAATGGTGGCTATATCCGGGCTAACAAATTGCATAGTATCGTACAAGCCAAGCCCTGCATATACGCCGCCGCCGGGAGAATTTATATAAAGCTGGATATCTCTTGTACGATCTGTACTTTCTAAAAATAATAACTGAGCGGTAATTATATTGGCTACTTCTTCTGTAACAGGATAACCCAGGAAAATGATCCTATCCATCATAAGGCGGCTATACACGTCCATTACAGCAATATTCATTGGCCTCTCTTCAATAATGTTTGGGGTTAAGTTTGTTATATTATGATTGATATATCCGTTAAGTGTATTACTGCTGATACCCTTACCTTTTACAGCATACTTTTCAAATTCTTTTCCGATGTTCATTATTTAGATTTTTAGGTAATAATATAGGTTCAGGTTTTCAAATACTATGCTAATAAAAAAATAAGACAAAACAGCAGTACCCAATTGATAACTGAGAACTAAGAATTGAGAATGAGGGATGAAATGTCCAAATGTCTTTACTTTTAATTCTCCATTTTCAATTTGAAAAATTTTTTTTAATGATGGTGATTATGTTGCATTGCAGTAAGTTCTTCCCCGGTTATTTCTTTCTCAGCCGGATTCACCTCGCTCTGGGCCCAGGTGAATAGTTTATCTGTGATCAACCGCCTGTAGCTACTATCAACCTGCTTTTCATCTTTCATCATTCTGTCAATATAACTATCAATCCAACTGGTGTCTCCATCCATGTTCATTTGCCCGAAATACTGCATAATTTCTCTTTGCATGTACGTTCTAAGTTCATCCGGGGTTACTTCTATACTATTTTCCCTGATTAGTTTATCAGTTATAAGTGTCCATTTAAGTTGATTTTTAAAAGCAGGAAACTCCGCTTCTGTTTCTTCAGCTGTTTTCTCTTTCTCACCGCTTCTCTGCATCCATTTTTTCAAAAATTCTTCGGGAAACTCTACCGGAGTTTCTAATAAAATGTGATAAAGCTGGTCGTGTAACTGAACCCTGCTTTGAGCATCCCAATGCTGCTGAATTTCCTGGCGTATCTGATCACGGAGTTCTTCCTCGGTCTTTACTTCTTTTCCGGGATAAACCTCTTTAAAAAATTCTTCATTATATTCTCTTTTTTCAATAAGACCAACTTTAGTAATGGTCATCTCAAAATGCTTTTCAATTGCGGCAGGATCTTTTTTATCTAATCCTAAATCAGTGAGGAGCCATTCTCTTTCTTTTTCTTCAAAAGCATTTTTTAATTGCACCTGAATACTGGCATCTTTCTTTTTACCCATTAATTGCTCACGAAAAGAAGGAGTAAAATATTTTACGAGTAATGAATTATCTTTTGAAATGCCGTTCTCTGCAGGATTTCCATCTCTGTCTGTTTCAATAAAAGTTACATTCAAAACATTCTCTTCAGTAGTCACTGTTTCAGGATCAGACATTTTACCATGACGGGTTTGCAGCCTTTCTATTTCTTCGTTGATCATTTCGTCAGTAACCTCTACTCTATAAAAAGTAACCTGAGCATTTTTAAGATCATCAATTTTGATTTCGGGTTTTAAGCCGATCTCAAAAGGGAAATCGTAGTCAGCCGGGCTATTCATATCAAGGTTCGTCAAGTCAGTCGTCAAAGGCAATGGCTGAGCAAAAATCTCCGGCTTTTCAGTGGTAATATATTGTTGAATTTCTTTCTCAACAACCTTCACCACTTCATCATAAAAGATGGAAGCCCCATACATTTTTTTTACCATGCCGGGAGGAACCATTCCCTTTCTAAAACCGGGGATATTAGCTTTTTTGCTATATTCTTTTATGGCCTTTTCAAAAGAGGGATAATAATCATCCTTAATAATTTTTACGGTTAATTTATCGTGCAATAAACCTACATTTTCTCTTGTAATGGTTGCCATTTTTCTATTTTCTATTTATCCTGGAGTTGGTGAAGTAATTTTGTTATTAAGTCTTCGGTAACTAGAATTATTGATCGTTAACAACTAATCTATCCGTGTTGACACATTGACCAATGACTCCTACTTACAAACTTTAAGCTTTTATGTGCCCATGGAGGGACTCGAACCCCCACACCTTGCGGCATCAGATCCTAAGTCTGACGTGTCTACCAATTTCACCACATGGGCTTTAAGGGCAGCAAAAGTAATGGATTTGAAGGAAAGGATAACACAACCGCAGTGTTTAATCTTTGCAAAATAATTACGATAAAAGCTTATTTTTTGCAATCCATCAATACTATCATGGCGCAGTTGCTCTTCATTTTTCGTAAATTCGTATAAATGGAAACTATTGTTGACATACCAAAGTATAATTTAAATGAAGAGGAGGAGAAGAAGGAAATTCTGCGGAGTTACCGCACTTTGTTGCGTATGCTTAAGTCAAAATTAAAGCCCCGTGATAAGGAACTGATAAGAAGGGCCTTTGAAATGGCCGCTGATGCTCATAAAACCATGCGCCGTAAAAGCGGGGAGCCATATATTTTGCACCCTTTGGCTGTTGCCATGATCTGCGTGGAGGAAATTGGTCTCGGCGTACGCAGTACTATATGTGCACTTTTGCATGATACCGTAGAAGATACCGATATTTCCCTTATTGATGTACAAAAAGAATTTGGAGAAGAAATTGCAAAAATTGTAGATGGTCTCACAAAAATATCCAGCGTTCTGGACACAAACACATCGCAGCAAGCGGAAAATTTTAAAAAGATACTGCTTACCCTTACTGACGATCCAAGGGTGATATTAATTAAGCTTGCTGACAGGTTGCACAATATGCGTACGCTGGATAGTATGAAAAGAGAAAACCAGCTTAAAATCTCCTCGGAAACCGTATATGTATATGCCCCGCTTGCTCACCGTATGGGCTTATACAATATTAAAACTGAAATGGAAGACCTGGCAATGAAATATATGGAGCCGGACAGCTTCAAATACCTTGCACAAAAACTACAGGACACCAAACGGGAACGCACCCGTTTTATAAATGATTTTATCAGGCCTATAAAAGAAAAATTAGAACAGGGCAATTTTAAGTTTGAAATATACGGAAGACCAAAAAGCATTCACTCCATATGGAATAAGA
>JBDSFG010000309.1:0-3203 GCA_039919615.1 Ginsengibacter sp.
GATTCATACTTTTTATCTTCGTAATCATAGTTTTTATTTAATCAATTAAAATCATAATTCCTCAATGAAGAACCAGATGATTGATTTATACAGCATACCTACCTCACTCCTGATACCTCATACCTCACGCCTGATACCTCACACCTCACGCCTCAAAATATTTCTTACATCGTACATCGTACTTCTTACATCGTACATTGCAAACGCACAATGGTATGATCCTGAAAAGGTAAACCCAAAGGCCAATACAATATACGCTGAGGCCATTAGAAATGCACGCAACGAAAAATATTCAATTGCTATTCAGCAGATAAATGAGGCGCTGATCATTGAACCAAAGTTTGCAGATGCAAGACTTTCGCTCGCCGGCATATACGCAAATCTTAAAAATTATACTGAGTCTGTTGACCAGTTTGAAAAAGCATTTTTATTAGATTCTGTTTACACTAATTATTATTACCTCCCTTATTCAATCTCTTTAGCAGGTATTGGAAAATTTGAAAAAGCGCTTGAAGCAATAAATACCTTTCTGGCAAAAAAAGGTTTAAATGAAAGAAGTATTAAGGCGGGTGATTTTAGAAAAAAATGTTATGAGTTTGCCATTAACTATTCTAAAAGTAATCCGACAAATTCTTATTTGTTCAATCCTGAAAATTTAGGCGATAACGTAAATTCAGTTAATCTTGAATATTTCCCTTCACTAACTATTGATGGAAAAAAAATGATTTTTACCAAACGCATTAATGGAAATGAAGATTTTTACCAAAGTGAATTTATAAATGGCCACTGGGAGAAGGCAAGGCCACTTGAAGGCACTATTAATTCATCGACCTATAATGAAGGGGCGCAGAACATTTCACAAGATGGACAATTGCTTTTTTTTACAGGCTGTAATTTTCCTGGTGGACTTGGAAGTTGTGATATCTATATTTCACGCCTTACCAAACAAGGCTGGAGCAATCCGGAAAATCTTGGACCTAATGTAAATTCTGAATTCTGGGAGTCGACGCCTTCCCTTTCTCCCGATAAAAATGATCTATATTTTAGCAGTAGTGTACCAGGTGGCTTTGGAGGAAAAGATATTTGGGTCTGTCATAAAACCGCTTCGGGTAAGTGGTCTGAGCCATTAAATCTTGGTTCCGAAATAAATACTTCCGGCGATGAAAGCTGCCCGTTTATTCATGCAGATAACCAGACACTTTATTTTAATTCAAATGGCCATCAATGCTATAGTGATAAGCCTGATTTATTCCTTTCAAAAAAACTTGAAGACGGAAAATGGAGCGAAGCTCAAAACCTTGGTTACCCCATAAATACTATTGATGACGAAGGTTCTCTAATTGTTTCTTCAAATGGCAAAACTGCCTATTATTCCAGCGATAGAAATGATACCAAAGGTGGATTGGATATTTATACATTTGAATTGAGAGAAGATATTCGTCCGCTAAAAACCTTGTGGGTTAAGGGAAATGTATTTGATAAGAGAACAGGAGTTGGGTTGCCCTGTTCTGTTGAACTTACAAATGTTGTTACCAAACAAACCATTAGTAAACTACAAACAGATGAGGATGGAAATTATCTTGTTACCTTACCAGTAGGGAGGGATTATGCATTTAATGTAAAGCGAAAAGGATATTTATTTTATTCTGAAAATTTTAATGTCAGCCCCGACGCAGCAGATTCAACTTACACAATTAACATTCCTCTTCAGCCCATAGAAGCCAATGCAAGGATCATCTTAAAAAATGTTTTTTTTGATACCAAACAAATGAATTTAAAATCTGAATCTATAACAGAGCTTGATAATGTGGTAAGATTAATGAATGATAATCCAAAATTAAAAATACTCATCAGTGGCCATACAGATAATGTTGGTAAACCTGATGATAATTTAAAACTCTCCACAGGCAGAGCTGTTTCAGTGGTGAATTATTTGTTAAGCAAAGGCATTAAAAACGAGAGGTTAGGTTTTAAAGGTTCCGGAGAAACCATGGCGATAGCAGATAACAAAACTGAAAATGGTAAAGCTTTAAACAGAAGAACTGAATTGAGTGTTGTGAGTAATTAAAATTAAATTTTTATTATTGCTGATAATCTACAGCATTGCATAGTGATCTAATTTACCAAATCTCTTTATCCCTTGTACCTAACATAGGCGACGTACATGCAAAAGCCCTGGTAAATTATTTTGGAGATGCCGCTTCAATTTTTAAAGCAAAGAAAAAAGACCTTGAAATAATTGAAGGAATCGGATCTGTAAGAGCAAAGTCAATTAAGGAATTTGAAAATTTTAAAGTAGCTGAAGATGAAATAACCTTCATTGAAAAATATAAGATAACTCCTCTTTTTATTACAGATAAAAATTATCCCCAACGTTTACTCAATTGTTACGATAGCCCGATCATATTATATTATAGAGGGAATGCTGATCTTAATACCTCAAGAATTATTGCAATTGTTGGCACCCGCAATAACAATGAATATGGAAAATCAGTTTGTGAAAAAATCATAACTGATCTTGCCGACCAAAACGTATTAGTCGTAAGCGGACTTGCATTTGGCATTGATAGCATAGCTCACAAATCAGCATTAAAAAATAATTTGAAAACAATTGGAGTGCTTGGCCATGGTTTAGATCGGATATATCCTAATCAAAACAAATTGTTGGCAAAGCAGATGATTGAAAATGGCGGATTGCTTACTGATTTTAAAAGTGGCACTAATCCTGATAAGCAAAATTTTCCTAAAAGAAATAGAATTGTTGCCGGTATAAGCGATGCAGTTGTTGTTATTGAAAGCGCTTTAAAAGGAGGTTCCCTTATCACTGCTGAATTAGCTAATGGTTACAATAAAGATGTATTTGCAATTCCCGGAAGAATAACTGATGCAAAAAATGAAGGCTGCAATTATCTGATAAAAAACAATAAAGCTGCACTAATTACTTCTGCTGAAGATCTGCTGGAAAACCTCGGCTGGAAAGAACAAAAAAAGATCTCTGTAAAACAACAGCGTGAATTATTTATTGAACTCACTGTTGATGAAAAAATAATACATAATATCTTAAAACAACAACCGCAGGTGCACATTGATGAGATCTATATAAGAAGCGGACTTAACAGCAGCGCAGTTGCTTCAGCTTTGCTTACTCTTGAAATGCAGGGGGTGGTTAGTTCATTACCGGGGAAAATATATAAGCTGATTTA
>JBDSFG010000354.1:0-4409 GCA_039919615.1 Ginsengibacter sp.
TGTCACACAGATCGTACATATAATCAGCATGTGGGTTATGGCTCAGGCGAACCGAATTGCAACCAGCGTCTTTTAAAAATACTTAATCGTCTTTCCCAAACTTCCTTAGGCACGGCAACGCCTAATACACCTGCATCGTCATGGATACATACGCCCTTAATCTTCATGTTTTTTCCATTAAGAAAAAAGCCTTTGTCTTTATCAAATACTGCGGTGCGAAAACCAACATGCTGTGTTACGTCATCTTTTATTTTTCCGTTGCTATACAACAAAACTTTAAGTGTATAAAGTGTTGGATTGTCAGTTGACCAAAGGGAAGGATTTGCAACAGGCAGATCAATGCTTACTTCGGAACTATTGGTACCAGCGCCCACTGTGTATTGGCCTTGTGAAATTTGTTTTCCTTTGTTATCAGTAAGAATAGCTTTTACTAATACAGCAGCATTGGAAGAAGAATGATTGGCGAATGCAACAACAACTTTTGCCTTTGCTTTTTTCTGAGATATTTCCGGTGTAGAAAAGGCTACACTCCACGGATCAATACTTAACTGGTTTGCAGCAATCATATAAACATTGCGATAAATACCCGAACCTGTGTACCATCTCGAATCGGCAAATTCGCTATGATCAACTTTAACAGCAATTACATTTTTGCCTGTTGCATGCAGATACTTAGTAAGCTCATATTGAAAAGGGATAAACCCATTTGGCCGTTTGCCTAAATAGTGTCCATTGATCCAAACTTCGCTGTTCTTATAAACACCATCAAAATACAGGTAAATATTTTTTGAACGCATTGCCGGTGATACGCTAAGTGTTTTTCTGTACCAGCCAATACCTGCGGGCAGATAGGCTGTTGCGCTGGCCCATTGCTCATCAAACGGGCCTTCAATGCTCCAGTCGTGCGGAAGGGTTAATTGCCGCCATGTATTGTCATTAAAAACTTCTTTGTCAGCATTTGCAATGTCGCCTTTATAGAACTTCCAGTTGTCGTTAAACAAAATAACCTGGCGTGCCGGTTGCGCAAAAGCGCTAAAGCTTGTACAAATAATAATGAGTATTGTAGCTATTCCGGTTGCATAATTCTTTTTCATACACTTCAATTTTAAAAAACAATGACAAGCTTTTATGCAAATGTATTGCTCATAAAACGGTTTAAAAAAGTTAGCCAGTATGCATGAAGAAAGTAAATTATAATAGCGTTAGCATAAACAAAAAAGTTCAATTTGTTGTGCTGGAAACATCATTTGAATTATGCGCCATTCGAAAAGTATGAAAAGGGCATTTGTTGAATTGCCTGCAGCAGAAATACTATTATGGATAAAATATAGGGTAAGGATGGAGTTTAGCTCTCTTTTGTTAGAAGAATCATACGCTTTACTTTTATATTTTCTGTTATTTGGATGAAACGGTTGTTAAAAAATTGAACGAGCTCTTTTCTGGAAGTATTACCAGGTTTACCAATATTAATTTAAAGGGTTCATTCTTAACAATAAACTGTCAAAGAAATCACTATCCTTTAATCAAGGTTCAGTGCATTCGGCTTCTGTTTCCATTTCATTGTTTTGGATTTTTAAGATTTTAATATTTTTTCCGTCTTTTATTTGAACGCTGCAAATAATATTATCGCTTCCGGGGGATTCAATTTCTCTAACCTCCACAATGGAATAATCAGGGAAACTATTTTTGATCCTGTTTTTTAAATCACTTCTCATCTTACTTTCACCATAGGTTTTTAGCATATATTTCCATGAACCATTTTTGTTGTAGGCAATAATAGTTTTTACGGAATCAATAAAAAATTGTGCAACATAAATACCATTGCTTCTTTCCGTCCACACGATATTTTTCCCGCTTTGGAAATCCCTCAAAAACTTTCTCACCACTTTTATATCAATGGTGTTCATGTAATCTCTTTCTGTAGTAATGTTTATTTTTCGAATATCGGTCGGCCCTTGCACTTCTGCATTTCCCAACCGCAAACTTTCAAAATCACTTGTTAGCTGGCACAAGGCACTACCGGTGGTAAATACTGTACAAATGGATGCTAATGCATAAGCAAGAATAGCTTTTTTCATTTTGTAAAAATTTGATTTGAATAAAATGTGATGGGTAACAGCATTTTGTTGAAATCAAATTTAGATTACGCCGCAGAGGTATGCCAGCCAGAATGTGTGGCTATGGGCTTTTGGTAAATGATTGTATTATCCTGATAAATATCAGCGTGTAAAACTCAGGTTTGACGGGGAGATAATTTTTTTAAAAGACCTTCTTTGCGGCTCCTGGAAACATCTATGGATGAACCATCACTCATGATGAGATAACCGCCTTCGCCTTTTACATATTTGTCTATTTGATTAAGATTAACAATGTAAGAATTATGAACACGTGTAAAAGGGTGGTCTTCCAGCATTTCTTCAACTTCTTTAAGTATCCGGGATACAATAAGTTTTTTTTTCTCCTTAAGAAAGAAGGAGGTGTAATTCCCTTCTGCCACGCAACTGATAATTGAATCTACCGGTATCATTTGCAATCCATCCATTGTAGGTAAGGCAACCTTACTAATAGCAATAGCGGGCTGATGTAATTTTTTTAAGAGAATATCTATTTGCTGCGGCAGGGGATGTGTAAGCCGTTGCAGAACTTTCTGCACAGCTTTTTGTAACTCCTCACGGTCAATAGGTTTTAATAAATAATCAAGAGCGCTGAAGTGAAAAGCTTTAATAGCATATTGATCATAGCTGGTAGTGAAGATAAGTTCAAAGCTTATTTCGGGTAACTTCTCCAGTAATTCAAACCCATTCATTTGAGGCATTTCAATATCAAGAAACAAAATTTGCGGTGGCATTATTTTAATTGCCTTTAATGCTTCTATGCTTGATTGGAAAACGCCTGTTACTTCTATTTGCGGACAATAGCGACTTAACAGCGTAGTTAATGTTTGGCAACAATGGGGCTCATCATCAACAATTATAGCTTTGATCATTTATGATAATTTTTGGATCACATCTTCTGAAACATTTTCTTCATTTGTTTCTTTAATTTTTATTCTTAAATGCACTCTTGTGCCGGCTGCATTTCCCCATTCATCTTTAAGATCATTTATCTCAAAAAAGGGCTGGCCATTCAAATTGTTATTCAATAACTTCATTCGGTTCCTGGTGATCTGCAAGCCGAGGGATTTATTTTTTTCAGCAGATTTACTTTTCAGCGAAGCTGCTTTTTCGCGGCCCACGCCGTTGTCGGTTATGGTGCAATGCAAAATATTTTCTTCAACATGAAGCTCAATAAGCAATTCACGGTCTTCCTGTTTATGCGCCAGGCCGTGCCAGATAGCATTTTCAGCAAAGGGCTGCAATAACAATGGCGGAATAAAAATGGATAAGGTATCAATAGTATCATCGCATTTTATAAGGTAAGTAAAGTTGTCTTTAAAGCGCAGACTCTCCATATACAAATACAAGTTCAATGTTTCCAGTTCTTCACTCAGCGATATAAATTTTTTCTGCGAATTTTTTAAAACCATTCTTATTAAACGCGAAAATTTGGTGAGATAACCGGCAGCAGCTTCTGATTCATTTATCAGGATAAATCCATTGATGGCATTAAGGCAGTTGAAAATGAAATGAGGATTCATTTGTGCACGCAGAGCCTGCATTTGTAGGTCTGTAGCTTGTTGTTGAAATTCAGCCAACTTTTTTTCACTCTCTGATTTTTGCAGTTTCAATTCGTTTTCTGCAAGTTGCCGCTGGTTCCTTTCGCTGTTACGTTTAAGGGAAATATTCCTGATAACAAGGCTTCCCAATAATAACAAAACTACAATACCTGTAAGAAGGATTTTTCTTTGCTTCGCAGTTTCTTTGAGGCGCTGTTGCTGTAACTTTTTTTCGTCATTTAAAATATTGATGCTCGCCTGGGCTTTTTCATTTTGCTCTTTTATTTTATAGAATTGAAGTTTTTGCGCTGTTAAATTAAGGTCAATGGAATCTTTTATAATAGTGTACTGGCGCAGATGATAATAAGCGCTATCTACTTTTTCTAAATGTTCAAATAACCCATACAACATAAAATGCGCATCCCTGATAAATTGCCTTGCACCATTTTCATTAGCCATTTCTAAAAGTTCATTTGCAATTTTAATAGCTTGCGCATAATTACCTTTTTCTTTATACGTTGTGCTTAATGGCAATAATATCCTCATTACCTGGTTTTTATCCCTGGCTTTTTTAATGATATTTAATGCCTGATTTAGATTGACTAATGCTGTGTCAAAGTTCTTTAACTTCAAGTGTAGCTCACCCAAGCCAGTGTATAGTTTACTAAGTGGGCCAGCACCAGCTGTCTGGGCATAATTCTCAAAAAGATGGAAATAGTAAAAAGCTGAGTCATACTGTTTTTTATTTATTGAC
>JBDSFG010000388.1:0-2757 GCA_039919615.1 Ginsengibacter sp.
GGCGCTTCACCACTGATAGTATTGATCTATGAGATAGCATTTGAAGCAGCCACACAGTTTCATCATAGCAATACAAAACTTCCATTCAGATTTGAAAAGTTCCTAAATTATTTAATAGTAACACCCCGAATGCATGGCATTCATCACTCTATGATAAAAAATGAAACAGACAGCAATTACTCCGTTATTTTTTCTTTTTGGGATAGGATACATAAAACTGTAAGATTGAATGTTTCTCAAAACCAAATTGTAACAGGTGTACCCCCTTATCATGAAGAAAAAGAACTCACAATCGGGAAGCTGCTAAAACTACCTTTTACTAAAATCAGGCCATGGAAGAAATCGGAAATAATTGAAGAGGGAAATCATAATGAGCTAAAAACATAATTTGAGAATTTTATGTGTAGCTGGTCAACCAACCTAATTAGGAATTACAGAACTCCAAATTAAAGCATCACTAAAAATGAGAACATAGGTTTGATCTGCAACAGCATAATTAGGGCAGTTGCATTTGTAAGCCTGTGGAGTTCATTGGTACTGAGTTTGTAATATCTATTAGATTTTATTTGCATAACTAAATTTCTTTTGGTCCGATTTCATACTGATAATTAATTAATTTTGGAACAAGAACTTGCACAAATTGGCGAGTTAACGGCTATTAATTCAGACATGTTCAAATACAAAGAGCGACCATATAATTTATTATTACTGACAGCGGTTCTAATTTTAATAGCTTCTTTCTTTGCCTTTGACAAGACCTTAGATATTCACTTGCATGACACATATTTCATTATTACAATGGCACATTCATTTTGGATAATAATTATTCTGCTTCTCATATTTTGGACACTTTACTTATTGACAAAACGTTTTCTCTTTTCCAAAATTTTGACCTGGTTAAATGTAATATTAATAGTGGCTACATCAGTATTTCTTGTAACAATTTCATTTTATTCAAATAATTATTATAATGGCTTAGCAGGAATGCCAAGACGTTATTATGATTACAGAAGTTGGAATAACTTTGGATTCTACGACAACTTGACAAAAGGAGTTTTAGTGACTATTTTGTTACTCGTTTTAGGTCTTAGTATTTTCATTGTTAATCTTATTATGGGACTGTTTATAAAATATGTGGGAGAAAAAAGCCGCTAACAAAAGTATCCATTGTACCTAAGTTATTGGGAACAGATAATATGGTAGATCAATTAGATTTCTTTTGAAAGAGAAAGATTGAATGTTAAATCAATCTTCCCCCTTTGTTCCCAAGCCGTGTCTCCCTCCACGCCCTGTGTGTAGCAGTACACCGCGGCATCAGTGTCTTATGAGCCTGAGATAATAAATTACTCTTTCAAAAGCGCCGCCTGTTATGCCCGGCCTCTTGCCTAAATAGAAACACCCATTGTTGGCCCAGGCATTTGCTTTGCACTTAAAATCTTTAAGTAGGATGCCAATTTGCAACTCAAAAGCCTATGCCATCCGTTCTTCAACCAGGCTAATAAAAAATTAAACTCTTAACTATATTGCTTACTCACTTTTGAGGCCTTGCAACATAATATTCCGGTAAAAAATTTCGGAGCCTTCTGCCTGTAATAAAATTTTGCCTGTAGTTAGTGGCATCCATTTGTTTTGGGCCTTATTCCACATCTTCATTTCAATGGCCTCATTTACCAGTTTGTCGTTAACATAAAATTTAGCATGATCTCCTGATACCACAAGAACTACTTTGTTCCATCCCGGTTTCTGCCAGCAATAAGAACGGGGGAAGCGATTGTAAGTAAGCTCAAGCGTTCCGAGGGTTTGCATTTCGCCTCTTGAAGAATAGTTTCTATTCATAGTATCTACCCTGGTGCTCGCCTTCGATTTAATTATCCAAAGATCGCCGGCATCTCCTTCCTATATCTGGCATTCGATACCGGCAGGCCAGATAACACTCTCCCCATGTATGTGAATCATCACACCGGCATCACGTACATAATCGTCACGGGGTTTAAATTTTTTTTCGCCCCATTTATATTCTAAACTTAGCACGTAATTTTGAAACTCATTCTTTGTGATAATGGCGCCAAAGGATTGACTTGTATTCGCCTCCTGGTTTGCATAAACGTGGATAGTTTCATTTTCTACCACAAATAAATTTTTATCAGTGCCTTTGTTATCTGTGACCTGGTACCAGCCATCCAGATTTTTTCCATTAAAGAGTTTTTGAAATTTATCAGTACCAAACTCAGACAAAGTTTGACTTTTACCTGTGGTACAGGATATAATTAATACGATACTTACAAGAATAAATCTCATTATAAATTGGTTTAATTTTTTTAAAGATCAGATATTTTGTGGTTGTTTTTTTAAGATATTGTGAGGAAATGAGAGGGGAAGCTAAAATTACCGGGTAGAACCTTCCGGGAGAAAAACGTTTCAAATGCGGATGCTTTTATATTAATTAGGCTGAGCTTTTACACGGTGATCAAAAGGGAGCCAGATACAAAAAACAGAACCTTTATCATTACTGCTTTCAATCCAAATCTTTCCACATTCTCTTTTGATTATTTCTGCGCAAATGTATAAGCCAATACCCATGCCGGGGTAGGTTGCCTGGCTATCTCCTGGTACCCGGTAAAATTGTTCAAACACTTTATCCTGCGCTTCTTTAGCAATGCCGATGCCATAATCTTGTATGCATAAGGTAACACCATCATTCTGCAACTTAGTTGTAACCAAAATTTCATCAGCGGCCGGTGAATATTTTATTCCATT
>JBDSFG010000398.1:0-10258 GCA_039919615.1 Ginsengibacter sp.
TATAAGTGGGGATCATAGCAGTTCCGGCGGCACAATTGCCGGCATAAAACTGGCAAAGCCTAACAGTAAATTAGGGGTGGTATGGTTAGATGCACATTCAGATCTTCATACACCATACACAACACCCACGGGCAATATGCATGGCATGCCCTTAGCTGCTTCTATTGGGGAAGATAACCAGGAAAGCCAGGTACATGATCTTGATGAAAAAACTAAAAAGCTTTGGGACCAGTTAAAACAATTTGGCAAAGTGTCTCCAAAAATATTACCGGAGGACATTGTTTTTATCTCCCTGAGAGATTATGAAAAAGAAGAAAAATTCTTAATTAATAAGTATGAAATAAAAGTGATAACCACCAGTGAGGTAAGGCGGAAAGGCCCTGAAAATGTGGTTAAGTCAGTGTTGCGTTACTTAAGTGATTGCACAGACATTTATGTAAGCTTTGATGTTGATTGTTTGGACTCTTCCATTTCAAAAGGTACGGGAACACCAGTAGGCAACGGGTTGAAGGAAAGGGAAGCAGAAGACCTGGTTAGTAAGTTTATGCAAAACCGGAAAATATGTTGCTTTGAAATTTCAGAAGTAAACCCAACTCTGGATAAAGAAAACCTGATGGCTGAAATTGCGTTTAATATTTTACAAAGAAGCGTGAATGTATTGATGATGAATTAACTCCTGCACTTTAATAAAAGAAAATGCACTTAATTACATTTGTTTAAACGCTGAATTAATGCAAAAGCTATTCATTTTATTTGCCCTTATTATAATTTCTGTTTACGTTGAAGCACAAACTGTACAACGCCCTAAATTAGTTGTAGGCATTGTAGTTGACCAGATGCGATGGGACTTTTTATACCGTTACTATGACAGATATGCTGAGAACGGCGGCTTTAAAAGATTACTTGACCAGGGCTTTAGCTGTGATAATACTTTTATACCTTATGCTCCTACCGTAACTGCTTGCGGGCATTCCAGTATTTACACTGGTTCAGTTCCGGCAATCAATGGTATAACAGGAAATTTTTGGTGGGACAATAAACTCAACAAAAGTGTTTATTGTACAGAAGATTCATCTGTAAAAACCGTAGGAAGCAATACCGGCGCAGGATTACAAAGTCCGCGGAATTTGCTTACTAACACGATTTGTGATGAATTACGCCTGGCCACTAATTTTCGCAGCAAAGTAATTGGTATTGCGGCCAAAGACCGCGGAAGCATTTTACCTGCCGGGCACACAGCCAATGCGGCTTACTGGTACGACAGCAAAACAGGAGACTGGATAACCTCTACATACTATAGAAATGATTTGCCCGAATGGGTAAAAAATTTTAATGCAAAAAAATTTGTTGATACCTATTATAAACAAAGCTGGACTACATTGTATCCGCTAAACACTTACCTGCAAAGTACAACAGATGAAACTACCTGGGAGAACAAACCGTTCGGCACAGACGCAAAGGGATTTCCGTATAATTTAAGCAAGTTCACAGGTTCCAATTATGCGGCTGTATTATCTACTCCTTTTGGCAACACACTTACCGCTGAATTTGCAAAAGCTGCAATTGTTAGTGAACAATTAGGTGCAGATGCAATTACAGATTTTCTTACGGTAAGTTTTTCATCAACTGATTATGTTGGTCATTCGTTTGGCCCCAATTCTGTGGAAACTGAAGATATTTATTTGAGGCTGGATAAAGAACTGGGGGAATTTTTAAATTTTCTCGACAGTAAAATTGGTAAAGATCAATACCTTATTTTTTTATCAGCAGACCATGGTGTAGCGCATGTGCCAGCATTTGCAAAGGAGCATAACATACCTGCAGGGAATATGGATTTTGAAAAAATTACGTCCGGCTTAAATGCCATGTTAAAAGAAAAATTCGATAAAGATGATTTGGTTATTCAAATTTCCAACTACCAGGTTGTCTTAAATTTATCCCTGATTGCCTCATCTTCATTAAACATACAGAATATAAAAAGCCAGGTGATCAATTATCTTCTAAAACAAAAAGGCATTGCAAGAGCATTTGATATAGAAGAAATACGAACTACAACACTTAATGCAAAAATCAGGGAGATGCTGATAAACGGTTATTATCCTGACAGGTGCGGACAGATCCAGTTAATTTTACAACCACAGTGGATAGAAGGCTTTTTAACTGCTGGCACTACCCATGGCCTATGGAACCCCTATGATGCACACATACCCCTGGTGTGGTATGGCTGGGGAATAAAGGCCGGAAAATCAAACCGGGAAATGTATATGACAGATATTGCCCCTACCATTGCTGCGCTTCTTCACATACAGATGCCTAATGGTTCAGTTGGAACCGTTATAGAGGAAATAAATAAATAATCATCTACGATAAATATTTTTTGCAGTCGTCGGGTTTCTTAATAACTTTTACTGACTGAAAAATATTGCAATGATAAAATGTGGTTGGGTTATTATTATATTTCTTCTTCACTGCCAGGTAATCACCGGCCAGGCTTTACCTATAAACAGTCAACAATTTTTTTTAGATGACAGGGTTATTGAAGTAACGTTTACCACAGATATAAAAAAATTGCGTACGCAAAAGAAAAATCCTGCCTGGCAACCCGCCGATATTGTTATGATGTTCTCCGATTCTTCAATAATAGCCGAGCAAATAAGAGTAAGGCCACGGGGTATTTACAGAAAAAATAATTGCGAAATTGCCGCATTGCTCTTAGGTTTTAAAAACACTTCTTCTCCGAAACTTTCCCCGCTTAAAAATATAAAGCTTGTTGGAGGCTGCGGCAGCGGAAGTAAAGATGAAGGACTGCTATTAAAGGAATACGTGGCATATAAGATGTACAACTTTATTTCTCCTATGAGCTTTCGTGTGAGGTTGTTGCATGTAACTTACAAAGACAGTAAACAAAGGGCCAGAACTTATTCGCAATATGCCTTTCTTATTGAAGATATGAAAGACCTTGCTGATAGAAATAATTGCGTTGAAATAAAAAGCAAAAAATTTAACACAGAAGCTACTAACAGGAAACAGATAAATCTGGTAGGCATTTTTCAATACATGATTGGGAACACGGATTGGGCTGTAACAGTTTTGCATAATATTAAATTGATGGCATCCAAAAATGATACGCTTGCCCCGCCTTACCCCATACCTTATGATTTTGATTATGCCGGGCTTGTAAATGCCGACTATGCGGTGCCAGGCGAGAATTTGGATATTAAATCAGTAACGGATAGATTATACCGGGGTTATGCACGTAACATTAATGAGCTGCAGGTAAACCTTGATATATTTAAAGAAACAAAGGAGCAGCTGATGTTCTATGTAAAAAATTTCCGGCTGCTGGGTTCAGGCGAAAAAAAACAAATGATCAGGTATCTCGAAGATTTTTATGACATCGTTGAGAATAGAAAAACAGCCCGATCAGTTTTTATTGATAAGGCTCTCAAATAATAAAATGAGGAAAGGAATACTTTAACCTGTATTATTTCTCAATTGTTTTCAGAAGTCCATTGGCTTCCATCCAGTTCTCACACCTTTGCATCCATTGATCCTTTGTTGTTTTATTATTCATACCAAAGCCATGTCCGCCTCTTTGATAAATGTGCAGTTCTGCCGGCACTTTATGCTTTAATAATTGCTGGTAGAATAACGTACTATTTCGGGCATTAACTACATCATCATCGCTGGCATGTACTAAAAATGCGGGAGGCGTATTATCAGTTACCTGTAATTCATTTGAATAAAAATTAATTTTATCCTTAGCCGGATGTTCTCCTATTAACTGGTCACGGGATCCTATATGTCCTACACTATCCTGAAAGCTGATAACAGGATATATCAATATCATAAAATCAGGGCGCAAACTAATGCCTTCTTTATTTTCTATTACGGATTTATTAAAATGTGTTCCTGCTGTTGATGCAAGATGTCCCCCGGCCGAGAAGCCCATAATACCAATTCTGTCGGGGTTTAAATCCCATTTAGCTGCGCCAAGTCTTACTGTTTTAATAGCCTGCTGTGCATCCTGCAAAGGTCCGATTTCTTTATTGATCATTGTTGCCTCATTGGGTATACGGTATTTTAGTACAAAAGCAGTAACACCCATTTCAGTAAATTTTTTTGCAACATCACTTCCTTCATGTACACTGGCATTTACCCTATATCCGCCGCCTGGGCAAATAATAATTGCTGTACCATTTGCCGTTTGTTTTGGAGGGAGAAAAAGTGTAAGTGTTGGGATAGAAATTTTACTTATCATCCCATTACCTGCTTCCGTTTTTTCTTCATTGGGCCACTCCTTACTATTTGGTATGTCTGATGCATATAGCGGAAAAGTTTGCTGGGCAAATGATGTTGCCATAAAATATAAATTAAAAAATAAAGCGATAGTGTATTTCATGCCTATGTATTAAAAATTAAAAGTTAATCGGTAAAATGATAAATCCCGGAACCAGCTTCAACTAAGAAATAATTTTCTTCTTTACCAATTATTTTTAGCCAGTTAACTGTTGAAAGATTTCTACCACTCTCCATAATTGTTTCAGTATTTGCAGAAGGAATATAAATTTTAGCGGTTGTATTTGCAGGTATTTCTACATCCATAATAAGATGTCCGTTTTCTTTTTTCCAGTTAGAAGCAACTTTGCCATAAAGGGTTTCATAACCGGCGTTGGTATAAGTAAGATTGCCGCCAGGGTGTGGTTTTATCCTTATTTGTTTATAACCTGCTCCTTCTTCATAAGTATCAAGGCCGGTAATTATGCGATACATCCAATCGCCAATTGCACCGTAAGCATAGTGGTTGAATGAATTCATTTCGGGGTTTTGAAAAGTACTGTCTGGCTTTTCTCCATCCCATCTTTCCCAAATAGTTGTGGCGCCCATTTTTACAGGATACAACCATGATGGGTATGTTTGCTGCAATAATAATTTATAGGCCATAGAATCGTACCCAAATCTGGTAAGCACATGACATAAATATGGAGTACCTAAAAATCCAGTGGTAAGATGATTATTGTAATCTTTAATATTTTCTACAAGGCGATCTGCGGCATGAGCTCTTAATTGGTCAGGCAGCATATCAAAATTAAGGGCGAGCACATATGCGGTTTGCGTACCTGAAATCAATCGTCCATTTGGCGTAACGTATTCATTTAAAAAGGCATCTTTTATTTTTTGAAGTAAGGTAGTATAGGTAGCCACATCATCAAATTGGCCCAGCACCTTTGCTGCGTTAATTACTAACTGCGTGGCCCAGTTTTTATCATCATACCCGGCATTGGCCCAATTGCCCTTTTCAAAGTTTGCATCATATGTTTCGCCGGCATAAAATTCTGAGGTGCGAACAGGTCCATCAGAAGATTTCCAAGACGCATCAGAAATTATTAAATCGCTGGAACCGTCAGTATAATTTATCACCAATTGAAAAAGCAATGCAATTTTATTTCCGTATAAATTTTTATTATTACCCCATGCAAGCGGTGTTCTGTACCAGCCACTGCCAACCGTTACGCCTATCGCATTTTCACCCGGTTTTAATAAAGATGTTACATCATAAGTCCGGTACTGAAGGCGTTTATTATAACTGGTCCAGCCCGGCGTTAAGTAAGCATCTCCCATACGGTTTCCGTTTATCATTGCTTCATACATTCCATGGGCGGTGACGTTAACTGAAGCATCTTTTATTTTTTTTTGCGTGTTGAATTGTTTGCGAAACAATAATGCCGGTGCATTAATTGAATCAGCAGGGGTAGCAGCCTCTATCCACTTAGCTTTCCAATCAGAAGTGGTTAGTAAGCCCATTTGCCAAAATGATGGTTTACTCCAGGCTGAGGCTCTTTCTGTATTATCCCAAACTCTAACCTTCCAATAATATTTTTTTGCCGATTGAAGGGTATCTCCTGAATAGGGAACAAACACTGATTGATCAGTAGTGACTTTACGACTGCTCCAGACCATATCATTTGACAGGTTTTTGCTTTCACTTACGCTTATCTCGTAGGCTGTTTGCAAAGTATTACGTGTATCAGAAAATAATTGCCACCTTAAACGTGGTTGCCTTACATCAATTCCAATGGGATTATTAAGATTTTCGCAACGAAGATTTTTTATAGTTACCTGTGAAAATGTAACTGCAGAAAAAAATAAAAGAGCAGGGAAGAAGGGAATCATTTTCATGGCATGCACCTTTGGCTATAGTGTACAACAATTGTAACTATAATTTTTAAGCATAAAAAATCTTAAGAAGTAAAAATTTTATTAGCCTCCCCTATGCTTTTTTAAAAGCAAACTGACTTGGATAATTTATATTTTTAAAAAGGGTTTACTTGCAAAGACACTAACTGATAAAGAACTATTATTAGTTGATAATTACATTCTTTTTCGACAGGTAGAAATTTGTCAATTTAAGTTTTACAGCTTCCACTCCCCATCAATAATATCTGTATCCATGTCGTTCCTTAAGGCAAGTGCCGGCTATGGCTGTTGTTGATTTTTGTTGATACTGAGCCAAATAATATGAACTGCTTTAAAAAATCAACAAACTACATATGCAGCACATTAAGATTCTTACGTAACTGTTGTAAAGAAAGAATAGATGTTGCCGGGATCAACCCATTTTTATCCGGAGGAACATCGAGCAACAAATTAGTTCCTCTTGAACGTGCTATGAGGTACATACCTAATAATTCCTCATCGCTGCGTGGCCGGTCATCTTCTTTGAAAAACCAATCTTTCCCAATTGGTTCACATATTTCACCGGGCAAATAATATTTTTTGCCTTCTATCTCCCGCCATCTTATGTGTTTGGTAACGCTGTTGGGCAAATACCGTTCAATAGTTACCACATCACTGGGCCAGGCATAGGGTACTTTGTAAACTGATCCATCGCTTATACCATGATTCATTACCACAAGAGAATCAGGATGTTTTTCTGCGAGAAAATTATACTGGCTGTTACGATAATCACGTGGTAATATACCCGGGATATCAATCCACCATTCTGCAATCTTTCCATATTGTGAGGCAAGTTCATCTAACTGTTTCCATTGAAAATCACGGTAAGCAGCCGTAGTATATGCTTCGCTGAAACCCGTCATGGAAGGAGTGAGTGAACCCATAAGATGATGATTATCCCATGAGCAATAATACAAGCCAGGCAATACTTTTTTTGTTTCACATGCTTTTACAAAACGCTCCACAACATCAGTACTGTTATTGCTATTGCCAACATGGTAATTGGTATAACGGCTTGGCCATAAACAAAATCCTGCAACATGCTTGGCAGTTAAAACAGCATACTTCATACCTGCATCTCTTGCCACGCTTACCCATTGGTCAACATCTAATTTACCAGGATTGTAAAAAGAAGGAGGTTTGTCACCGCGGGAAAATTCATCTTTATCGTAGGTACTCATACCAAAATGAATAAACATGCCGTAACCTAGGTTTTCCCATTGTTGCAGCTTCTCTATGCTTAATCTTTGACTGCCCGTTTCATCTTTTATTTTAGTACTGCCAACAACAACTTCTGTACGGTGAAATTCATTTGCATGCAGCACCCGGGGAAATAAAGCGCCTGCACCAACCAATGTTCCCAAACGAAATAAATCTCTCCGGGAAAAAGTATGTTTGAAATAATTCATAGCAAGTTTTAAATATGTGGTGCTGCAGTTACAACTGAACAATATTTTGTATATAAGCTGATAGTGCAAGCAACTATACAAATCAGATAAGTGAGCGGCAAAAGGGATTCGAACCCTCGACCCTTAGCTTGGGAAGCTAATGCTCTGCCAACTGAGCTACTGCCGCTGATATTTATTAAAGATAAAAAGAATTTCAAAAACTTTTTTCTTTAGCAACAGTACCCTGATGATTGTAAAAATTTATAACCAGAAAAAACAAAATGGCAACAGGTAATAATTTAATTAAACGAATCATGATTAGGGGTTTTATGTTAAAGAATAAATTGCAAGTTTAAAATGCTTTTCATACCAGCTTTATGTAACAGGATGAATGATCATTTTACTTACTGTAAAAAATATATTTAATGATACGAGGGTGATTACGCAAGGGCTGCCTCAATGCTTTTTCTTTTAGCCAATAAGAAAGAGTGACGTAAAATGGAATGAAGTTTATAGAAGCCTATTTTCTATTGCGCTTTTTTTTCTCTTTAGTTTATAATTATGAAAATCATGAGAGCAGATCACCGTGATTGAGTGATGTTGGAAACGCAAACCTGGCAAGGCTACCAGGTTTTGTGATAACTTAATTGAATATATATTTCGCCGTTAACAGATACCCGCAGAGCAGGATTTGCCTAAAAAAATGTTACAATCTAAGTGTGAATAACCATGTTACTTCAATTTGTATGCTATTACAGTTTTAGCATTGAACGTGGGTACGTATACTATTTGCTTAGTTGCGTCATAGCCAATATCTGCAGTATTTTTCTTTTCAAGATGTGTATCAAGCAAGGTTTCAAAACTCCCGCCGGCGTATACATAAAAAATATAGCCACCCCATGATGTTAAGATAAAATCACCATTACCAACCGGCTCAATTCCGTCAATATCTTCCGGAACTTCAACAATAGTAGTTAACTGCTTTTGTGCATTCGCTTTTACAAAAGATTTCCCCGACCCAATATACAAGTCATCTTTAATACACCTTAAGCCATTTACACCATTCATATTAGACAGGTATAGTTTTGGAATATCATTTTCTATTCTGAAAATATTACCGGTTTTTGAATCGGAAACATATACAATCCCTTTGTCGCTTACTGTTATATCATTTAATCCTTCAGCACCATCGACAGTTATCTTTTTTTCAATCTTTCCATTTTTTATATCTATTACCACAACAGTATTTATATCTGCTGCAAATAATCTGTTGCCTGCTATACCCAATCCTTTTGGTGCACTAAGGCCGGTGATCCATTCAGCATTATAATTTTTACCATCAGGTGCAAGTTTTCCAATGCCTCCCTTACCATCAGCATCCCATCCGCCACCATCAATAAGTGAAACATACAGGATGTTTTTGCCTGCATCCGGTAAAACTGATTCCGGCACAGCTACAATTGTGTCTGTTTCCCAAATTTTTTCCAGCGAATGTTTCTGGGCATTTAAAGTAAATGATGCACAGGCAAAAAGAATAACTAAAATATTTTTCATAAAATGATTTTGAGATAAAGATAATTAGTGGTACACAAATTACAATAAAAATGAAGTAAGGATAAATTTTACTAAACAACTATTGAAATCGCTTTTTATGATGAAATAATTTAATTACTTTTTTCAAAATCTATATAATCTCACAGGCGACCCTAATGGAAAGCCGAAAAATTTTTTAGCATTTTGGCATTCAATAGGTTTTTATTAAATCTTTTATATAGAGAGTAGTACAACAATTTTATGCTTGTTTGTTAAGAATAAGGTTAAAAGCTAATACCCTTACTTTTGTAGAAATTTTTATTATGCAAATAGTAATGGTACTACATAATCTTATCCGTTGGGCGGTGCTGATATTTGGCTTGTGGACTTTATTCAGCGCCATTTCCGGAGTTATTAGCAAAAGAAATTACACATCCTCAGATAGTCAGGGTAATTTCTTATTTATGTTGAGTTGCGATATTCAATTGGTGCTGGGTTTGGTGTTATATTTTGCTAACTCCTGGTTTGAGCGGCTTAAAGATTTAGGCAATAATATGAAAGATGCCAATAACCGTTTTTTTACCATGGAGCATGCTTTAATGATGATAATAGCCTGGATCTTAGTACATGCAGGAAGAGTATCAGTAAAAAAAGCTGCTACATCATCCGCAAAACATAAACGTTCTTTAATCTTTTTTGGCTTAGCTATTTTAATAATACTTGCGGCAATACCATGGCCGTTCAGGGAAGCGATTGCCAGACCATTATATAGGTGGTTTAATTAATTGATAGTTGAGAGTTGTAATAAAAGTTAATATAAATTGAAAAATTAATAATGAAAGAAACAGGTGAACCTATTATACTTATAACGAATGATGACGGCATAACAGCGCCGGGCATACGCAACCTGGCAGAGGCAGTTGTTGGGCTTGGGCAATTAGTTGTTGTAGCTCCTGATAAGCCGCAAAGCGGAATGGGCCATGCAATAACCATTGGTGTTCCTTTAAGGTTAAACAAAGTGGAAGATTTAATTGCAGGCGTTGAAACCTGGCAAACAAGCGGTACGCCTGTTGATTGTGTTAAGCTGGCTGTTGATAAAA
>JBDSFG010000003.1:0-19956 GCA_039919615.1 Ginsengibacter sp.
AACCTTTGCCGCCAGCTTCTTTCAGATTCGCAGTCGCCCACGACACCCTTGCTCTTGGCTAACACTCCCTACTGTAAAGTGTGTTCGGGACTTGCACCCTATAGCTGATATACATGCCTGACACACAAAAAAAGGGCCTGCTAAAAAGCAGACCCTTTAATGTTTTTATATTTTGGGAGTTAAAGAATGGTTTTCCGTTATAACTTTTATAGGAAGGACTTAAAGCATAGATATTGATTTTCCGTTTCCGTTTCTACAATAAAAATATAAAAGGCAAACCAATTATAACTACAAATACTGCTTTATTATCAAACCCTTGGGCGGAAATTACTGTTAACGACAGTACAATTACTTATTGAGCTAAGAGTAGTTTATACAATGTGGTGTGCAAGCAGGTTTTGCTGTGTTAGCGGAAACGTTTGATGCATCAGAAGCTTATACTTTTAACTTAAAGTAAGATGAAGGTTAGTGAACCGCCATTTCTTTCACACTGCCCGTACGTTTTAAAACTCCCCAACCCTGCAATTCTCCTTTAATCGCCTTATTAAAAGATTTTAAAAGAATATAGTACATCATCTGCCGATAGATCAATCTTTGAGGTATCATCCATATAAGCTTTTTATGGTTTTCTTTTTCAAAGGCAAAAGCTAAGGCGGCTCCTGCAATATCCACCACGCTAAATATGAGATAGTAAAAAAGGATGTGAGGGATACTTGCCACCACTATTCCAGCAGATGCGGCAATTAAGCTTACCACTAACAACAGGTCGGCAAGTGGGGCTAGAAAAGGTAAAATCATTTGATAAATAAGAATATTGGGCATAGCTACCATGCCAAAGTTTTTATATTTTGGATTGAAAACGGTATCCCTGTGTTTCCAGAAACACTGCATTACGCCAAAGCTCCAGCGAAAACGCTGATTCATAAATTGCTTTACAGTTTCGGGGGCTTCAGTATAAGCAATGGCATTAGTGCAATTGCGAATGATATAACCACCTCTAAGCAATCGCATGGTAAGATCACAGTCCTCCGCAAGTGTATCTGTTGTAAATCCTCCGGCATTTTTAATTGCTTCTTTTTTAAACGCACCAATTGCACCCGGCACAACGGTTATACAATTAAGCAGATCAAAGGCTCTTCTGTCAAAATTTTGCGAGGTAATATATTCAATACTCTGCCAGCGGGTTATCATGTTAACTTCATTGCCAACCTTTACATTGCCAGCCACCGCAGCTACCTGGTCACTATCAAACTTTTTTATTAAATGAGACAGGGCATCAGGTTTTAACTGGGTATCCGCGTCAATACATACAACAATCTCCGACTGTGCATTTTGTATACCGTAGTTTAACGCAGAAGCCTTGCCACCGTTCGGTTTGGTAAAAATTTTCACAATAGGAAAATCTTTAAAGGCACTACGCACTTTTTCAAAGGTGTTATCTTTACTTCCATCATCTACAAAAATTATTTCAAGGTTACTATAATCCTGGTTTAGTATGCTGGCTATAGTTCTAACTGAATTCATTTCTTCATTATATGCCGGAATAATAACACTTATTAATGGCCATTTAATTTTTGCATATACGGGATAGGAAAGTACCGATTGAAAAATGCTTTTTTTCTTTTCTTTACGCATTTGAAAAGAAGCCAATATTGCCATTATCAAAATCCTGGCTATTGATAAAAATATACCCACGATAAACAAAGAAAATAAAATATGACTTCCCCAATAAGCTCCTTCAGCTAAAAAGAAATTTAATTTTTTTGTCCAGCCATCCCGGGAAAACGGGATAGGTGGCATCACATCGTTTTTTGTTTTCCAGATAAGGTTAGCTACCGTAGTAAATACATATCCCTTGTTTTTAAAGTAATGAATTATTCGAGGCAATGCATCCACAGTTGCCTGCCTCGTTTCTCCCCCGGCATCGTGTAATAATATTATGCTGGCATTTTTTTCTTCTACCTGTGTTATAATTCTTGAAACAATAGAATCGCTTTTTATGTTTGCCCGCCAATCCATGGGATCAACGCTTTCCCCAACGGTAAGATAATTCTCATTTCTGCTCCTGGCAATTGGTTCCAGTTCTTCATAGGTTGCCGGCTCTGAATCAGCATTGTATGGCGCTCTGAATAATATCGTTGATCTTCCTGTTATACTTTCGATCAGCAGCCTGGTCAATTTCATCTCAATGTCTGCCCTTGCCAAACTCATTTTCGCAATATTGTTATGTGTGAAAGTGTGGTTACCAATTTCAAAACCATCTTTACTTATGCGCTGTAAAACCGGGATATTAGCTTCAGCCACTAATCCAACAATAAAAAATGTTGCGGGTACTTTTTCCTTTTCGAGAATATCTAAAATTTGAGGCGTATAATCACTGCTGGGGCCATCATCAAAAGTAAGTATGAGCTTATGACCGGAACCGGTTGTAGTATCTTCTCCTAATTTTCTTATTACATAGCCGGAAGGGAGTTGAGTATAATTCTGCTCTGAAATTAATTGTTCTAATGTATCAATCTCTAAACTAGTCTTACCTTGTTGGGGAGTGTAGATAATATCTAAAAGTTCGCCTTCTCCATCAAACCCTACATTGTCTGGTATAATGGGGATTGTTTTTAAAATATCAAAATTGAAAGGATTTAAAATAAGTGCATTATTGCTTAGGTCCCGGTTATAATAATCCCATATTCTGGCATCCTCGCTTCCAAGTCGCCATAAAGCCGTACCGGCAGTGCTGTATTCATCACTAAACCTGATTATGTTAAAAGAAGTTGCAGCATCAGTGAACCATACTTCATGCTGAATTTTTCCAGGTTCACCCTCGTTTTCCAAACTTTCAATATAGCTGTAATGAAGATTAAAATTGTGGTTGTCGAATACAATTTTTGCATTTAGCAGCCTGGCTTTATTTATGGCGTCATTATATGTATAGGTTGAATCCTGCTTACCATTTGCCCAATCATAACCATACCCCCCCAATCCTAATATTATTTTTTTTGAATCAATTTTAGATGCTGTCCAATCCAGCGCTTCCTCAATCCATTGCTGTCCGCTAACTGGACCGGGACCGGTTGAATTATTAAATTCATCATAACCCATCAAAACAACATAATCATTATAATCAGATAGTTTTTTATAATCATAATCACTATTCATAGGCGTTACATCCATAGTTACTATATTTTCCTGCTGATGCAGCATTTCATACAATTTTTTTTGAAAGGCGGTTAAGCTGGTATTTGTTTTTTCAACCAGTTCCTCAAAATCAATATTTATTCCTTTAAAATGATAAAAATTTAAAGTATCCCTGATCTGATTTATCAATTGATTTCTTTTTAAAGTATCACTTAATATCTTATGTAAAAGCTTACCGTCAAAGTCTTTTAAAGAAGAATTAAAATTGGAGAGCATTGGTATTATTCTCAAATTTTTCTGCCTCATAACAATCAGGCCTGAACTGTCTATTCTGGTTCGAAGAAGAAGAGAAGATGTATCAATAAAAAACCATTCAGGAAAAATAGTGTTCAGTTTATCTCCATGTCTTTCCAGATCCGGGAGCGAAGTTTTAGCAGTCCATGGAGTATAAAACGCAGCTCTTATAAATGGGATGTCAGAAGCATTGTTACCTGTAGTAAGTTTTGCCTTTTTAAACAAATCCTCTTTTTCTTTTTTGAAAAGAAATTCCTTAAAGCCCTTATATTTTTTATTTAAATTATTGGAGAAGGTTAAAGGTTTTGCCGGATCAAGGGTATTTTGATAATTTTTAGACTGAGCCTTTAAGTTAGGCAATGATGGTATTGATCCACTGTACAAAGCAAATCCTAATACTATTAAAAGAAAAATGGTCACCATAAGAAAAATTCTAGTGGTCCATTTCACACTCTGCCACCTGAGAGATGATTTTGCCTGGAATACCTGGGAGGGTTCACTCATCTTATTGCTAAGTTATAGCAGAAACAAAAACCAGGAATTATAAATTGCAAAGATCCAGTTAAAAAGAAGGCCCCGGTAGAAACCGGGGCCGTTTACCAAAACTAACTGCTTATGAGAAAATTGACTTTTAAACTTTATGGATTGTATATAACAAATCAGGTGCCAGAAATTTGGAGGTAGTGTTAAGAATAAACCAGGGGAGAGATGAATTACAGTCAATTTTGTTCAGTGAGTTTTTCAGTGTTCTCAGCAAACTGAAGAGCATTAATAAACTCCTGAATTTCACCATTCAATACATTATTAAGATTATACAGTGTTAATCCTATACGATGATCTGTAACTCTACCTTGCGGAAAATTATAAGTTCTTATTTTAGCTGATCTGTCCCCCGTACTAACAAGACTTTTTCTGTGGCGGGAAATTTCTTCCTCCTGTTTACGAACAGTTTCCTCATATAGCTTTGTCCTGAGCATTTGCATAGCCTTTTCCCTGTTGCCAAGCTGCGACCGTTCGGTCTGGCATACTACTACAATTCCGGTAGGGAGATGAGTTAAAAATACTTTTGTTTCTACTTTGTTTACGTTTTGACCGCCAGCTCCGCCGCTTCGGGCAGTTTCCATCTTTACATCGCTCTCCTTTACTTCAACATCTATTTCATCCGCTTCAGGCATTACGGCCACCGTGGCAGCACTTGTATGAACACGACCGCTGCCCTCAGTATCTGGTACACGCTGTACCCGGTGTACCCCGCTTTCAAATTTAAGCGTGCCATAAACATCATCTCCTGTAACTTCCAGTTGAACTTCCTTATAGCCACCTACGGTGCCTTCGCTTTCGCTTAATAACATTGTTTTCCAGCCGTGGTTCTCACAATATTTTAAATACATACGCATAAGGTCACCCGCAAAAAGTGAAGCTTCATCTCCACCTGTGCCAGCCCTTATTTCTAAAATACAATTTCTTTCATCCTGCGGATCTTTAGGGATCAGCATATCGCGGATTTGCTTTTCCAGTTCTTCCTTTTTTTGTTGCAATGCCGGTAATTCCTGTTTAGCAAGTTCTCTCATTTCCATATCATCACTATTCAGCACCTCTTTGTTAAAGTCCAAATTATCCAGCAGCAACGCATATTCGTTTCTAACATCCACAATTTTTTCCAAACTGCGGTATTCTTTACTCAACTGGGTATATTTTTTATTATCCCCAACTATCTCGGGATTTGATAATGCTATAGCTAACTCATCAAATCTTGCTTTTATCGCTGCCAGTTTATCTAACATACTGTACTTTTATTTTTACTAAAGGTTATTTTATTTACACTCCTCGCTATAACTTATTCATTAAAAGAGGTCAAAATTAATCATTAACTTATAAGATGAACTATCGCAAATTAAAGGCGGATTATTTATTCACAGGATTTGAACTCCTAAGCAATAATGAAGTATTAATTACAAAGCCAAAAGGCGAAATCGTTTCTATTGTAAATAGCGAAGATGCCGGAGATGATGTTGAAATTTTTACAGGGATTATTACACCAGGTTTTGTAAACACACATTGCCATTTAGAGCTAAGCCATCTGAAAGGATTAATTACTGAAAAAACAGGTCTGGTTGATTTTGTATATAAGGTGATTAATGAAAGAAATTTTGCTGAAGAAGAAATTTTTGAAGCAATTACGAAAACTGAGAACGAAATGGCGCAGAATGGGATTGTAGCTGTAGGAGATATTTGCAATAACACTTTAACTTTACCACAAAAACTTCAGCATAATTTGAGTTATTACAATTTCATAGAAGCCAGCGGATGGGCTCCTTCCGTATCCGGGTTAAGATGGGAGAGAAGCAAAACTTGCCTTGATGAATTTACAAAAGAAAATTTAACAGCGTCTGTCGTCCCTCATGCCCCCTATTCAGTTTCGGATGAGCTTTGGGAAAGGATTACCCCGTTTTTTGAAAATAAAACCGTAACTATCCACAACCAGGAGACGATTTTTGAAAATGAATTTTTTTTAAAAGGCACCGGCGATCTTTTAAGGATGTATGAAAAGCTGAATATTGATAACTCTTTTTTTTCTCCGAGCCGGAAAACAAGTTTGCAAACATACTTTCATAAATTATCAAAAGCTGCTTCAGTAATTTTAGTCCATAACACCTTTACTTCCCAGGCTGATATTGATTATGTTAATAAAAACAAACCTGGCCACCAGTTGGTTGCATTTTGTGTTTGCCCAAATGCAAATATGTATATTGAAGATACTTTACCACCTGTTGAGCTGCTGGTAAAAAATGATTGTTTTATAACCATTGGAACTGATAGTTTAGCAAGCAACCACAGTTTAAATATCCTGGATGAAATGAAAACTATCCAGCATTATTTTCCCATTTTGTCTCTTGAAAAAATATTACAATGGGCAACCTTTAATGGAGCTAAGGCCCTTCAAATGGATGAAGCGATTGGAAGCTTTGAAAAAGGAAAAAAGCCGGGAGTAATATTGTTAGAGAACGTTGACGGATTAAAATTAAAAAAGGAATCTACCTGTAAAAGGCTTTTGTAAATGAATATCGTATGCTTTACTTTTTATATTTCCATCTTAAAATAACAAGTATAACATTTAGTAAAAAAGAAAATGAATTAGTTATAATTATGGGAAGATCTTTTCTTAATATTCCATAATATATCCAAAGACCAATACCAAACATTAATGTAACTAACATACCTATTGAAATTTCTTCAGCTTTTTTTGTTTTAAAGGTTTTAATAAGCTGGGGCATTAATGATAAGGCTGTAAAAACGCCCGCCGCAATACCAACCCCTTGTATGTAATTGGCGCCGCTCAGAATTAATGATTTATGTGTGTATACGAAAAAGCCAGGCCGGAATAATGGCCTGGCTTTCCCCGGAATTATTGTGATAAATTATGTTGACTCTTAATAATATTTATTCAAAATCATTCTGTAGAAGCCTCTTCATTTACATGTGTTTCGGCTATGGAAGTTAACAATTCATCAGCCTGTTTTTCTTCAGTAAGGGTCTGATCAAATAAATTACTTAAATCAGGTTTGCCTAACGTTTTTGCCAGTTGCTTTAAACCTCCATAGGTTGCAATTTCATAGTGTTCTACCTTTTGAGCGGCTATAATCAGGGCGGCATCACGTGTTAGTGTGCCTTTTTCAGTCTCTTCTATTATGGAATCAGCTTCTTTTGTTAACCCTTCCATGGCCTCACATTTTTTGCCCTGAGGTTTTTTACTCATAATGCCAAAGGCCTCTTCCAACCGGCTCACGTGCTCCCTGGTTACCTCTGCATGATCAGCAAAAGATTCTTTAAGGTCTGTACTTGTAGCAGCTTTTTCCATTTTTGGCAAAGCTTTTAACAAATGTTTTTCTGCCCAGTAAATATCTTTTAGTGACTCTACAAGAAACTCTTCCAATAAAGAAGACTCATTTGAGGGGCCAGATCCTTTTGATTTTCCATTACCAGAATTGGTTGATTTGTTTTTAAAAGGTTCGGCAGCGGAAGTATTTGCTTTAGATTTTGTTTTTTCCATAATAATTAGCTTTAAAAATGATGAATAATTTTAAATTATATGAATTTTAACTATATGAAAGATTATGCCAAACCACTCTATAGTTTAAACTGCTGTACTAAAAATTGCATTTTTTTTAGAGCTAATTGTGCTCTTTAAATACTTCCTCATTTTGGGAAAAAAAATACTCATAAAGCCTAAGCTCTCCTATTTATTTTTGTTGAACGAACTGTGTTATACGCCTATGGTTACGGCTTTACACGGCTATAAATACCCAATTTAAAAACTGGCAAAATTTTTTATATTACTAAGGCTAAATAAATATTATTTTTAATAATTAAAATTTTCAATTATGAGCTCAGGTAAAGTATTAGCAAGTGTTTTAGCAGGTGCCGCTGCAGGCGCTGTATTAGGCATTTTATTTGCCCCCGATAAAGGTACAGAAACCCGGAGAAAAATTGCCGAACAAGGCGCCGGTCTTGCAGATTCTGTAAAAGATAAGTATAACGAATATGCTGATGTTATATCTGAAAAATATGATGCGGCAAAAGAAAAAATTTCTGGCCTTGCTTCTGAAGGCAGGGATATGCTTAACCAAGTGAAAGAAAAAGGGAATTCGCTGAAATCAGATGCTATGAATGCAGATATAAGAAATACAATGAATTCTTAAAATGCAGTATAGCAACATAAACATTCCGGCGACAAGGCTTAAAAGTATTGATATGGAAAATCGAACAACCTCGATAGAATCGTTATTTGAGAGGGTTAAGAATTATATTGAAACAAGAATTGAGCTGCTAAAACTTAAGGCAATCGATAAATCGTCATCGTTTGTATCCGTTTTAGCAACTTATGCAATTGTATTTACATTTTTTTGGTGTTTTTTTCTTCTTTTAAATATTGGTATTGCGCTTTTAATAGGAGAACTGATTGGCACATTATACTACGGATTTTTCATTTTAGCTGCTTTTTATGCCATCGTCGGATTTGTTTTATTAAAGTACAAGAATAAATGGCTAAAAAAGCCGATGATAAATATGATGGTTAAAGGGTTACACGAAGACTAAATTTTTAGGGATGAAAAGGAAGATACATAACACCGAAGATTTAAAGAATGCAATCGCAGAACTTGAAAGAACAAAAGTAAGTGAAGAAGGCGCCATAAAGTATGAATTTAACGAAGTTTATGAAACGTATAAGCCTGCAAACATTTTGAAGAATACTATAAGTGAAGTTTCTGCATCCCCCAAGTTTCGACACAATCTTTTAAATATAGCTATAGGGTTAGGGGCAGGTTATTTATCCCAAAAATTAGTAGTTGGCAGGTCTGCAGGGCTTTTGAAAAGAGTTATGGGTACGGCTTTGCAATTTGGGGTAACTTCTCTGGTTGCTAAAAGAGGTTCGCAGGAAGAGAATGGTAATGCTGGAAAAAAAGGAGGCATATTTAAGAGAATATTTTCACGTTGATCATTTAAGATTTTTTAAGCAGTTATTAATACTAATACCCTTTCCTAAAACGCCGGAAAATATATCTCCGGCTTTTTTTATTCTGCTCACACTATTTTTTATATTAAAGTCGCTGGGTGATAAACCAGTTTTTACCTCGTTCCATAATAACGGCATTGATACAGTAGCGCCACGTTTTGGCCGCAGACTATATACAGATGCAATAGTTTGACCTCTCCTGTTCTGAAGGTAATCCATGTAAATGTGCTGGTCACCTCTTTTCTTCAAATTTCTTTCTAGTGTAGTAAACTCCGGAATTTGTTCATTGACTAACATACATACCAGGTAAGCAAAATCTTTAACCTGATCATAAGTATATTTTTTTGCTGTTGGTATATATACATGTAAACCAGAGGCGCCGGAAGTTTTACAAAAACCGGGAGCACCTGCCTTATCCAATACTTGTTTAACAACATTGGCTGCTTCAATAACCTGGTCGAAAGTGTTTCTATCAGAAGGGTCAATGTCAATAATAAGATAATCAGGAAAGTCTAATGCATCTATGGTTGAATGCCATGGATTAATTTCAATGCAGCCTAAATTATTTAAATAGGTGAGGGTAGGTTGATTATCACAAAGGATATAGTCAATATCCTTGTTAGCAGATTCAGAAAAAATTTTTTTTCTTTTTACAAAAGAAGGAGCTTCCTCACCGGCATCTTTATGAAAAAATCCTTTGGCATTTATGCCATTTGGATTTCTTAAAAGAGACTGGGGGCGCCCTTTTAAGTACGGCAAAATATAATTGCTTACTTCTATGTAGTAATTAATAACATCACCCTTTGTAATACCATCTTCAGGAAAATATATTTTATTAGGATTAGATGTTTTAATCTTTGTTCTACCGAAAGAATAAACTTTATTCTTTTCTTCTTTTTCATCTTCTTTTTCTTTTATAGCTGATTTTTTTACCGGTATAGTATTAGCCATTGTTACTTCTTTTGATGATTTATGTTGCCGTAAATGAAGAAATACAGGATGCCTGAGTTTGCCATCATTTGTTACTTCAGCAAATTTTATTTCACAAACAAGTTCGGGCTTAACCCATGTTGGAGGCATATTGGTTTTAACTTTCTCATCAAAAGGAGATTGTTTCTGAATTAATGGCTGAAGCCTTGCGTACATTTCTGCTAAAGATTGCTGGTTAAACCCAGCGCCGGTATGCCCTATATATTTTAGTTTTTCGCCGTCTCTAATACCTAATATCAATGCACCGAAATATTTCCTGGAACCGCCTGCTTTGGTATAGCCTGCGATAATTGCTTCCTGGGTTTGATTGTGTTTTATTTTTATCCACTCTTTGGTACGTTTGCCCTTATAATACTGACTGTCGCACCTTTTAGCCATTATTCCTTCTAGTTTTTTTTCCCGGGTTACCTCAAAAAAAGATTTACCCTGGCCTATAATGTGATCAGAATATTTTATTACTTCATTTTTTTTGATAACTTTTCTCAGGAGCTCTTTTCTTTCTATCAGAGGGAAAGCACATGTGTCATGTGCATTAAGTGAAAGGATATCAAACACATAAAATTGAATCGGCCTGTGCGTATTATCTTCATAATGTTGCAGCAACTGAAACTCCGGCCTGCCCTCATCATTTATAACTACAATTTCCCCATCTAAAACACAATTCTCTTTTATTGCTTTTAATTCTCTGACAACAAGCGGATAGGAATTTTCAAAGGTGATACCATTGCGTGAATAAAGTTTAATATTATCAATTTCAATTTCGGCAATTGCCCTGTATCCATCCCACTTTATTTCGAAAAGCCATTGATCATCATCAAAACCTTCTTTGGTTTCTTTTGCCAGCATGGGCTTAATAAAACTCGTGAGTTTCCTGCTCTCACGAACGGAGGTCTTCAGGAAACTTTTTTTTTAACAGGTTTCTTATTTTCCTGTAGCCATTTATTTATAGGAGAATGAACGGGGGTATCATCTTCACTGTTATATTCTTTTTGAACAGCATATTCATCATTGTGTTTTATAAGCAGCCAGGAATTATCCTCACTACTCTTCAACTTAACCAAAGCAAATTCACCCTTTAGCTTTTTTCCAAATAATCTAAATTTAAGATTGCCGGACTTTAAACCTGCCTTTATTTTTTTTTGTGCCTGAGCATTATCGGAATTCTCAATATCAGCGTAAGAGCCTTTATCCCATACCTCCACAATGCCAGCCCCGTAATTACCTGGGGGAATTATACCGGTGAAATCTTTATAATCAAATGGGTGGTCTTCAACCATCATGGCCAACCGTTTATCCTTTGGATTTAGTGACGGTCCCTTTGGTACAGCCCAACTTTTGAGCACTCCATCCATCTCTAACCTGAAATCATAATGCAGATGAGAAGCCTTATGTCGTTGTACCACAAAAGACAATTTCGATATGGATGATTTCACCTTTCCCGCAGGTTCCGGGGTGTCACTAAAGTTTCTCTTTTTGTTATAAAGCGCTAGTGCCATATCAGGAAGCTTTTTTTCGTTTACTGTCCAGACTTGCTTTCAACTGCTCCATAAGATCTGCGGTTTTGCTGTGTACAACCTTCATTTGCGGAGCAATAATTTTTTGTCCTTTTGCTTTAGCATGAATAAGTTTTAGTAATTCAGCATTGTAGGTATCCGTATATTGAGAGATATCAAATTTTCCAGAAAGCTGGTTGATAAGCGAAACCGCCATTTGTAATTCCGCAGGCTTCACGGTAGTTTTTTCTGGTAATGAAAGGTCTTTAATATCACGGATCTCTTCTTCAAATCTTATCCTGTTTAAAATAATAACATCCTTTGTAGCTCTTAGTATAGCCAGGCTTTCTTTGCTTCTCATAACAAATGTTGCAATGCCAACCTTACCGGTTTTTACTAACGCTTGTCTTAATAATTCATATGCCCTGGTGCCGGATTTATCCGGTTCAACGTAATAAGGTGTTTCATAATAAATACTGCTTATTTCATCTTCCTTTACAAAGTCAGATATTTCAACAGTTTTCGTTTTTTTTGCGCTGGCAGCTTCAAAATCTTTATCAGTTAATACTATATACTTACTGTCCATTTTGTATCCTTTCACAATATTCTCCCAGGTAACTTCCTTGCCGGTTTTTTCATTAACTCTCATAAACCGGATGTTGGAATGATCTTTTTTATCCAGCATATCAAGATCAATATTGCTTGATTGTGTAGCGCTATATAATTTTATAGGAATGTTTACTAACCCAAAACCAATAGCGCCTGTCCATATTGGTCGCATGATAAATAAGTTTTATTGCAATTAATATCGTAAGAAAGTATTATGCCAAATCAGGCCACTTAAAAGACTAGTCGTTAAGAGATTAAGAAGTCAGTTGATTAATTATTAAAAATTTTAAGCGTTACCTTTCTTAACCTTGGATTTTTGATTTATAAGCAAAAGCACAGGTAACAATAACAGGTTAGTTAAAGTAGCTACCAGCAATGTAACTGAAGTAAGCCATCCCAATGCCTGCGTGCCGCCGAATCCGCTGAAACAAAAAATAATAAATCCAGCGATTAAAACAATTGAGGTATATAAAATGCTTAACCCAGTGTGTTGAATAGTTTGTGTTACTGTGATTACCACGTTATAATTATTGTTAGCCAGTTCCTGTTTATAATTTACAAGAAAGCGTATAGTAACGTCAATAGCAATGCCTAATGCAACACTGAATACCAGTACGGTGGAGGGTTTAAGCGGAACACCAACCCAGCCCATTATACCTGCAGTTACTATCAGGGGAATAATATTAGGGATGAGTGAACAAAAAAGTATTCGTATCGATTTAAAAAGGTATAGCATACATAAAGCAATTAATAAAAATGCCCAAAAGATACTTTGCTCTAATCCATTAATGATAAAACGACTGCCTTCTAAAAAAGTAATGCTGGCTCCTGTTAGCCGCACAATATATTTTGAGGAATCAAATAGCTGGTTGGTCTTTACGGTAATACCATTTAAAATCTCCGGCAATCTTTTGGTTCCCACATCAGCCATATTTATACTTATCCTGGTACTTTGCTTTGCCGTATCCATAAAAGTGGTAAGTATTTTACTTAAAGAACTTTTGTTGTTGCTATCATTTTTTGATTTCAGGTAATCTGACATAACCACAAAATCAGATTCGCCAGGTAAAAGATAATTTGATGTATCCCCATCATAAAAACTTTGTCTTGCAAATTTTAAAGCTTCTGGTATTGAAAGGGGCCGGGACATTTCTTTTTGCTCAGCAATATATTGCGACAAGGAATCAATCTTTCTAAAAACAACAAGAGCTAAACTGCTTTTTAATAATCCTCTTTTTTTTGTATCTACAACAATTTCCAATGGCATTACTCCATTAAAGTTTTTTTCAAAAAATTTAAGATCCGTGTAGATTTTATCTGTTTTAGGTATATCATCCAAAATAAACCCTTCGCTTTTCAATTTAAAAATACCTGCTATAGAAAAAATTACAATACCTAACGATACCGCATAAATGAGCGCTTTATAGTTTAGAACCCAGTGTTGTAATTTAAAAAGAAACCGGGTGAGCCATTTATTATTAAGATACTTTGTTTGAGCTGAAGTAGGTTGTGGCAGATAACTTAATACAGCCGGTAATAAAATGAACGATATCACAAATATCATCATAATGCTAAGGCCTGCAACTGCACCAAATTCGTTTAATACAGCGCTTTTAGTAAAAGCAAACACGGCAAAACCTATAGCAGCAGTGACATTGCAAAATAAGGTAACGATACCCATCTTGCTTACCATGTCTATTAAAGATTGTCTTTTATCCCCGGTTTGGCGGTAAGTGGAATGATACTTATTTAAGAAATAAATACAATTGGGTATGCCGATCACAACTAAAAGCGGAGGGGTTAATGCATTTAATAAAGTTATTTTATAACCAAGAAGATAGAGTATGCCAAAGCTCCAGACAACTCCTATTATAACAACTGATAAAGAGATTAGTGTGGTACTTACTGATCTAAAAAATAATAATAAAATTAGTGTAGATAAGCCAAGAGAGCCTATGAGAAACCATCTCATTTCTCTCGAGATTTTAGATGCTATCATTGTTCTTATCAAAGGCAGTCCGCTTATGTGTGTTGCAAACTTTGTCGCTTTGGTAAAAGCGTTTGCTGCCTTACCTATATCATCTACTACTGCTGTTCGGCCTGAGGAGTTTAAAACCTGTTTATTTATACGAACGCCGATCAAATAAGCATTAGTTTGCGGATTATATAAAAGTGTTCTATAAAAAGGCAGATTTAAGAAAACGTCTTTACTGCTGTCTAATTGCAGTTGTGTGGATACGCCAGCATTAAAAACAGGGAGGGTATATAGTGTTTGTGTTTCGGTATTTTTAAGAAGATTAACAGCAGATGCCATGCTGACCACTTCTTCCACACCTTTAATTTTTTTTAAATCTTTATTTAATTCTATGAAAGACTTAAAATTATTGAGTTCAAAAATTTTATCAGTCTGTATAGCTATTACAAGCATGTTACCATCATCGCCGAATTTTTCCTTAAACGATAAATACTCTCTATATTTTGGATTATCAACAGGAATAGCCCTGGCAAACTCATAGCTTAATTGCACCTTACTGGTAAAATATCCCATTAAAACTGTTATGCCTAATAATGCAATAAGTAATGGCGATCTGAATTTAAGAACAAACTTTGCAAGCTGTGGCCACATATTTATTATTAATGTATCAAGAAATAATGAGAGGCAAAGAAACTAAATAAACATTGTTTAAATTCATTATTAAACGAACTTTATTCCTGTACCTGTATACCCAAGCAAACACATGATTTATCAAACGAAAGGTATAGTTTTACGAACGATAAAATTTGGTGAAACCTCTGTTGTAGCAAATATTTTTACAGCCTTATTTGGGATTCAATCATACATAATAAATGGTGTACGCACTTCCGGAAAATCGTCCTCAAAAGCGGCCTTATTTCAGCCAACTTCTATTTTAGATATGGAAGTGTATAATAACGAATTAAAAGATCTCCAGCGAATAAAGGAATTCAGATGGAGCTATCTCTACAAAAACATATTAAGTGATGTTACTAAAAATTCAGTAGCGGTGTATATGGTTGAACTTTTACAAAAATGTTTAAAACAACCTGAGAATAATATTGCTCTTTTTCAGTTTACAGAAGATGCATTTATACAATTAGATACTGCCAGCGAACCTGTTGCTGCTAACTTCCCGTTATATTTTTCATTGCATCTCATACACTTTTTTGGATTTAGCATAAGTGACAATTATTCAAAAGTAAGACCCATATTCGATATGCAGGAAGGTATATTTGTTTCGGCTGCACCTTCTCATCAATATTATTTAGAAGGCACTGACAGCTATAATATTTCCCAAATATTAAAAGTCAGGCATCCCGCTGACTTATCTGAAATAAAACTAAATAAAGCCACCAGGCGAGAAATACTTTTGGCGATGCAAACTTTTTATGGTTTACATATTCAGGAGTTTGGCGCAATGAAAACCCTGCCCATTTTGCAGGAGATATTATCTTGATTAACACCAAAGCGCTATATCAACAAATGGCTTAATTTGTGCAGTAACTCAAAAAACTTTATGAAGAGTAATAAAAGGAAATATTCAGCTTTCTTTAATAATTTTTCTAATCTGGTAACTAAGGCAACAGGAACTCCCTGGGCCTTCGTTTTTGCTGTTTTAGTTATTGCCATATGGGGAATTACAGGCCCAATATTTAAATTTTCTGATACCTGGCAGCTAGTTATAAATACCGGAACAACTATCATTACTTTTTTAATGGTTTTTGTTATACAACATTCGCAAAACAAGGATACGAAAGCTATACAGTTGAAATTAAATGAATTAATAGCTGCTAACTGCGATGCCAGTAACAGGCTGGTAAATATTGAGGAGCTAACTGATGAGGAATTGGAGGTGATAAAAAAGTTTTATATACACCTGGCACAAGCCGCTAAAAAAGAAAACAATATTTTTAAAACTCATTCAATTGATGAAGCAAAGCAAAACTCTGCAAGCAAATCCAAGGGGAACATAAAACATAAAATAAAAACAACTTAACATGATACGCAACAACACATCATTTTTTGCTTTACTATTAATTCTTACTGCAACATTAAGCAGTTGCCAGGCAATTGCTGATATATTTAAAGCAGGGGTTTGGGTAGGCGTTATAGTAGTCGTTTTGATAATAGGTATTATTCTTTGGGTTATTGGTAAAGCAAGGAAGTAATTTACTGATTAGGGATATTATATCTGATAATAATAACTTTTCCCCTGTTTGTCAGCCCGTGTAAAATTTTGGACTGAATGTGTAAGTTTTGAATACAACAGGTGTTGGTTTTATATTTTACTAAATACTGCATTGGCTAAAGTGCCGTCACTTTATATCAAACATATATAGTTATACTTTTAGCTTTTCAGACTGAGTAAACTTTCATTACAATTTGTTTGTTTATAAATTTATATACGATCATTTTTTTTCAATCATATCCTATACACCCCTGGTTAATCCCGTTATTTTCAATTAATATAGAATAGTGCATGTTAGTTAACATAGTTGACAGAATTGCTGACAGAGTACGGCGCGGATATCTTAGCGCTTTTACCCTACTCTTATGTTCATACATACTAAGTTTTTACACTACTCAACAGTTATTAAAACAGGCAAACTGGCTTAATCATACTAATGCCATTATTAACAATCTTAACGTTTTGCAATCAGCCGTTAACGATGGAGAGTCCTCTTTTAGAGGGTACCTGATAATTAAAGATGAAAAATTTCTTGATAGATATAAAGCCAGTATTCCTTTAATAGATTCATTGTTCCTGAAGCTAACTGCTCTTACATCAGATAATGCTGCCCAACTCAGGAAATTTGATACACTTGGTAATTTAATAAAAGATAAATATTTTTTATTGTCCTCAGGCCTTGCCATTTTTAAAAAGCACAATTACCAGGTTACAGATTCAATGAAGATTTTCGGATATAAAGGTAAGAAGGCAATGGATGATATACGTGGCTTAGTGTTTAAGTTGCAAAATGAAGAGAGCCAGCCAATGTTACAAAGATCACAAAGGCTTTCCTCTTTTTATAATTTCATAAAAATAATTAATATCTCTTCTTTGATAGTTGCTATTCTACTAACCTTTTATTCTATTGTAACCTTTACCAAAGAAAATAAAGCTAAAAAACAGGCCGATCTTAATGCAAAAGAATTTAGAGAACAGTTGGAGATGAGAGTTAAAGAGTTAGCGACCGTAAATAAAGAATTAGTAGAGCTAAGAAGCATCGAAAAATTTGCCGTTACAGGAAGAATCTCACGTACAATTGCCCATGAAGTAAGGAACCCCTTAACTAATATTAACCTTGCCGCAGAGCATTTACGTGGGGAGATTACACCCACCCCTGACACAGATTTATTATTGGAGATGGTTACCCGGAATAGTAACAGAATTAATCAATTAATAAGTGATCTTTTAAACACAACCAAGCTTACTCAATTAGATTTTGAAAAAATATCGCTCAATAAGGTATTAGATGAAAGCCTCAAATTTGCACAGGATAGACTGGAATTGAAAGGAATTAAGGTTATAAAAAATTATGGAACTGATCTGTGCTATGTTTTAGCTGATACGGAAAAATTAAAAATAGCTTTCTTAAATATTATTGTAAATGCTATTGAGGCTATGGAGCCTGAAAACGGGATATTACATATAAATACCGAAGTTAAAAATGGCCAGTGTACTGCAGTAATAAGCGATAATGGAAAAGGAATGAATAAAGAGCATCTCTCTAAATTATTTGAGCCGTATTTTACCACTAAACAAAACGGTACAGGCCTGGGTCTTGCACACACGCAAAACATTATTATAAGTCATAAAGCAAGTATATTAGCAGATAGTGAAGTTGGCAAAGGAACTTCTTTTACTGTTTCCCTGAAATACGTTTAAGGTTAGGTTGTTTATTAACTTTAAAGCCCTCATACAAGATTGTATAAGGGCTTTAAAGTTAAATTAATAAAAATTGTAAAATAATTATAAGCTGTTAATCCAATCTACAACTTCATCTTTAGTTTTACCAAGTTTTGTTTGTAAGCGTCCTACAAACTCATCATCTTTTCCTGCTTCATATTTTAAATCGTCATCTGTGAGATCCCGTAGGTCTGTTTTATTTTGCCTTTGGTTTCATTCCATGACCCTTTTAATTTTAATTTCCAGCTTTCCATACTATAAATTTTGAAGGTAAAAAAAGCGCCAAAATAAAAACGTTTATACGTCGCCGCGCCGTATCACTTTTAATAAAATTGCGATAATTGCAATAACAAGCAGGATATGAATTACTCCGCCAGTATAATAACCGCCAAAAAAACTAATTGCCCAGATAATTACCATGATTACCGCAATTAGATATAATAAGTTTCCCATGTTTGATAAAATTTAGGTTAAAAAATATTGATACGTTTATGTAATATATAAAAATATTGCCAATAAAAAAATTAGTGCAACAATCACATAGTTGTATTTTTTGTTTGAAAGAAAGTAGTGTAGCTGGGGAAATAACTCTACAAAGTGAGGGGCAATTTTAAATAGCCTGCAGTAAACTATCTACTGTTTCCATAATTTTATTAGTGGTAAAAGGTTTACCAATAAAATAATCAGCTCCGTGTGTAATAGCCATTGTTTTATCGTCTTTGGAGTCATGGGCAGTGATCATTACTATTTTAATAAGAGGGTGTTGCTTTTTTACCATTAAAATAAAATCCATTCCTAACCCATCAGGCAAATGGTTATCAATAAAAAGAATATCGGGATTTATTATACTAAGTTCCTTTTTTGCATCCATTAACGATGTTACGTAAGAAGTGATTAAATTTCTTCTTCTTAACATTCCGCTTAACAAGTAACAAATGTCAGGTTCATCCTCTACAATCAAAACCTCTAAGGCTTTATATCCTGTATTATTATATTTCCGGTTTGTAACCAAAGGTAAATTTTATTATAGCTTAATATGGGGGCAATTAATCGGCCAGCAATTATTACGGGTCAGGCAAATAATATTATCCTCATACTCCTGAATTATATTTTTATCAACCTTGTAATAATGTTTAATTTTAACTGAGTAAGGCAAGAATGATTTAATGATTGCTTTAAATTTGCTGATAACTTTTAAACTTTCAGTGAACTGAACATAAATGAAGAAAAAAATTGCTGGTGTTTATCTCTACGTAAAACAAGTGTTCAGAGAGTTTTCAGAAGATGATATTTTAAAGTATAGTGCATCCCTGGCCTATTATACGATTTTCTCATTAGCTCCAATGCTGATTGTTATTATTTCGCTTACCTCATTATTGTATGCCCGTGAAGCCATGCAGGGACATATTTATGCTCAAATTAAAGGCTTGGTTGGAGGAGAAGCAGCATTGCAGATACAGGATATTATTAAAAACATCCACATTACTGGCAAAAGTTTTTTTGCCAGCGTTATCAGTATAATTGTATTAATAGTGGGTGCTACTGGTATATTTGGAGAAATTCAGGATTCTTTAAATAAAATCTGGGGATTAAAGGTTAAAACCAGAAAAACATGGTGGAAGCTCATTTTAAACCGCTTACTATCTTTTTCCTTGATAGTAAGCATCGGGTTTATTATGATGGTTTCATTGGTGCTTAATGCATTGATTGCAGCTTTTGGCAACTATATCAGCAAATATCTTACTAATTTCAGTGTGATATTTATTGAGTTTACTAATAATGTTTTAGTTTTTGTTGCAACCACTTTTTTATTTGCTTTAATGTTCAAAATATTACCAGACGCAAAAATCAGATGGAAAGATGTACTAATCGGAGGATTGATTACCTCCTTCTTTTTTACATTAGGTAAGTTAGCAATAGGATATTATTTAGGGCAAAGCAATCTTGCCACAGTGTACGGCGCGGCAGGCTCAGTAATGATAATAATGGTATG
>JBDSFG010000051.1:0-4477 GCA_039919615.1 Ginsengibacter sp.
CCCGGAAGAAAACTACCTGATTTGCAAATATTTAAGGAAGGAGCTCATGCACGATAACATTATATCCCTCGTTGATACATCTGCTCTTGAGGCTAAATTAAAGCAACTGGGTGTGCACACGGTAGATGGTTTGGGAGTGATGGCGACCACCATTGAAAATTTATTGTTGCGGCCTGCCACCTATCGTGCGCTGGTTGAATCATTCGAGTACTTTAGTGTAGAAGAAATCCCGATTACGAAAAAGGAGGTTGATGGCTTGCAGTTTAAAGAAATCCCTTTTCATAGTGATGCAATCACTATAATGGTAAAAAGGGACAATTCCTTTTTTATACCCAAGCCTGAAACTTTTTTGCGTGTAGGAGACATACTACATGTTTTTGGAACAGATACCGCCATAGAAAGCACACATGAAAAGGTGGGCAGGAAAAGAAGTTGAGCAGCAATTTGAATGCTCAGTTGTATAATTAATTTTGCAATTGATTTATTGTATTGCCAAAATTCATCCTGATGGTTTGTTCCTTTGTTATTTGCTTCGGCATAATACTCCATCCATAATTTTCAAGGTCTTTCGTTTCCTGGCAGTGTTTCCAGGAATGAAACATAGTTTATCGTTATAATGAACTTTATCTTTCTGCTCATAACTTAAAAATACAGATTCTCTTTACTACAACGCATCAGTGTCCCGTTTTTACGGAAGTATAGCTTACGCACAATGCCACGCTACCAAAATTGCGCTAACGAAACTGCATACTTGAACGAACAAGGGGGTAAGGATTAATTAAAAATGGAAATCAGTAGGCAGAAAAGAGGTTTCCGGGAGAAAGTTTTCATTTAAATTGCTTTATGGAGAAAGTTCTTATCACAGGATCAGGTGCTGTGCAAAATGCTTGGGATCCTATTATTGAAGTGATTCAGCCACCTCATTTAGACTCACCAATTAACTCATATCAGGCCAATTCTTTATTAGCACTGCTGGTTTATAATGTTCGTTTACATGGTTCATCTCAAAATATCGATATTCAAAATAGATCTAAAGAAATCTTACAAGACACCCGGCCACGAATCGCAAGTTGTATCAAAGAATATCAACATGTAGGCAAACTTCCTCCGCAGCGTGAATTTGGCTTTTTAGTAGAAAAACTCATATTTAACCAAAAGCCTCACGAATCTTTTAAATTTTATCACATAACGACTAATTGGGACACGGTTATTCATAAATTTTTAATTCAATTTTACTCCCAAATTAAAACTCTGTATCTGCACGGATCAATTGACGACCCAAGAACGCTTTATCTACCGACAGAGGTGTGCGTTGAAGTCTATCGAGACAAGGAGGAAAATGCAAAATTGACTGAAAGTAGGGATGCAATCTGCAGTATTCTTCCTGACTGCGATGAACTATATATTTACGGGCTTAGTATATCGCCTCTGGATGCAGAACTTTTTCAAATCTTATCGTTTTGTTTAAATCAGGCAAAAATTAAAAAGATTCTGGTAATTGATAACAAGTGTTTGGACGTTATAAAACAACTTAAAATAATCTTACAGAGACCGATCGATATTAAAGGCGTAAAGCCCGAAGATATTATTAAACTTAAATAATAAAAGAGCTGCTGTCATGAGATTTGTTCAATAGCAACTCCTTTCGAGTAATCCAGTCCATTTGCTTTTATGCCTTTGAGATTGCCACACAGTTTTCCATAACATTCTTGCCGTTATAGCGCTGTGTAGGAAAACTCTTCGCAACGACGGACGTGGTGTGTTTCTGTCTTTACGGATGTAATAAATGTTTTGGGAAATGGTTTCCTTTTTTGTAGTTTAAAAGTTAGTGAATCTTTTTGCCAACACCCCCCCGCTTTGATGCATATCTCCGCCAGCGCAGAGAAAATAGCTATCCAATGAATTACTTTGAAGGTTACAAAATAGCAGTCGGCTTTACCAGTTATGGTATATTTATCTCCACTCACAATTGAAAACTAATAAATAATATAAAGATTTTACTCCTCATTACAAACAAGGACTATCAACAACCTAAAACCAGTTAATTTGCGTATAATGTTAAACCGACTTCCACTCAAAGTAAACCTAACGAGATTTGGCATTTGATGCCGGCTAATAAATTGAAAGACATTAAACCGATATACCGTAAGCGTTCAATAAAAATATTATTGGTTACAGCGACAATAGTAGCAGTTGGCACCTTTGGTGTGCACCTGTGGTTTAAATACAACGCACGTAAGGTTTTAAAAAAATATATTAATGAACAATCCGGCGGAAAAATAAAACTTGAACTTTCTAAACTTGACCTTAATTTATTTATAAACAGGTTACAAATTCATGAGGCAGACCTCGTGAGTACTGACAGCCTGCACCAGCCGATCACCTATCATGTTAGCTTTCGGAAACTAACGTTACGGGTAGCCTCTGTATGGGCTTTGTTATTTAAAAACCAGTTATTACTGGATTCAATCAAGCTTCACGATCCGGTAATAGAAGTAGTGCAATGGCGTAAAGACACATCGCAGTTGCGTATAAAAGATGAATTATCCATACCGCAGGAAATGGGGAAAGTTTACCGCTCAATGTATGATGCCCTTGATGAATTCGGGATAAGGCGTATCGTGGTAAATAATGCCAGAATCAAATTGATCAATAAAATGAAGCCCGGCTCAGAGCCTGTATCAGTTTCCAGGATATATTTTGACCTTGCCCGGGGTTACCCCCGTACGGGAAACAAGGATGGGTTAATACAAAATGAACAAACGCTGGAGTTAAAAACCACCAACCAGGATATTGCCATGCCGGGTGGAAGGCACCGTCTTTCTTTTAAATCATTTAAACTCCAGCTATTGCGGCAACGCATAGAACTGGATAGCTGTACCGTTACTGCCATAGCAACTGATACATCAAAAAGCAGCTACCGGATATTCTTTAAAAACCTATTCCTGTCAGGTGTCGATTTCAAGGCAATGTCTTTACAAAATGTAATAAAGGCCGACTCTGTTTATTGTGAAAATCCTGATTTCAATTTTGATATTTATAAACCCGGTTTAGCCAAAAAGAAAACAGGGATACCTGATGTGCACAAGGTAATAAGAGAATTATCCGGCAACCTTGACCTTGCTTTTGCAGGGATAAAAAATGCAGGTATCCATATTGACATACATGGCAGAACCAAGAGGTCGTTTTTCAATTCCAATAAAGATAATTTTGCAATGAGAGGGTTGCGAATAAATCCCGACTCTTCGGAACCTGTGGCAGTAAAGCATTTTGAGATGACACTAAGGGATTATGTTTTGTATAACGAAGACAGTACATCCGTATTTAAATTTGATAGTTTACTATTGCTTAACAGTAAGATCGCACTCAACAATTTTTCTATCAACAGTAAATCCAGTCGCAGTAAAATTCGCAACGAGATCAATATTTCTGTGCCTTATTTTCAATTGAGCGATCTTGATTGGTACCAACTGATCTTTGACCAAAAACTGTCAGCAACAGATGCAGTATTAAATAGCCCTGTTATTTATTTCAAACGAAATATACTGGCAAAACGTGGACAAAAGGTTAATCTCTTCTCAGCTCTTGAAAACATTGATAGCCTGGTAGGGCTTAACAATGTAACTGTTACAAACGGGCAGGTTAATATGCTTTTAGGGCGAGGCACTTCATTTAATGTAGAAGATTTGAACTTTAGTGTTCTTAGCAATAGGCTATTAGGTTCAACCACCAGGGTGGGGCTACGCAGCGCTGTTGAACATCTTTCATTTTCCAAAGGCATTCTGCAAATAAAAGACATAACTGCCCAATTATTAAATGCACAGTATACAGGAAATAACCAGGTATATACAGATGAAATTTCTCTTTCGTCGGGGAATAAAAGTGTTACAGGCAACATCAATAAGGTTCATATCAATAATCTTTTTTTTGATGATGCACAGGAAACCATCGAGATGGATGGGCTTGAATGGACAAGCGGTTCATTAGCATTAAAGTCGTTACCGGCTACTAATAAAAAAAATAATAAAAACAATATTCATTTAAGAAATATTGCAGGAAAGAATACCAGTCTTACTTTTTCTCAAGAACCAATGGCTATATCTACATTTATCGAATCGTTAAATATAACCTCGCTGGTGAAAGATGAAAAAGACCCTTTGCAATTGGAGGGATTTAGTATAACGGGAAATGATCTTCTTGTAAAAAACAATACCTTAAATATTTCTGCAAATGCATACGGCTTTGTTAGTAACCAGCCTTCTTATCTGCGTGAAATACAGATGCAACAAGTAAAAGGACGTGATTCATTAAATATTCAATCACCCGAAATAACATTTGCTGCGGATATTAATAGCTTACTTGATAATGATATACACCTTACGAACCTGCAGGCAACTTCACCGGTGGTTCAGTTAAACAAATGGGATACGTTAGTTACTGCCGTTGCAGTTAAGGAAAAGCCACCGATAATAATTGA
>JBDSFG010000104.1:0-10091 GCA_039919615.1 Ginsengibacter sp.
CTCCATACTTTTTGGCCAATGCCCGGTAAGGTATTCCATCCACTAAATACTCTCTTACCGCTTCTTGTTGTATATCCATTTTTGGTTGATTTTGTGTCAACCTATTTCAGGACAAGACAATTTGTAGCCGATTGTTATTCCGTCAGCCAGCCTACTGCCAAACTATTGTTAGCGGTTCGTGCTTCTTCACCGGAGTTTATATGCCTGAAATTCTATAATAAATTTCACCAGTGTCAGAAGCATGTCTACGCTTAATAAAAATCATTTCGTTTAATCTAATGCGTCCGTCTAATACCATCATTAAGTCCAAGCCATCCATAAGTATCATGGATTTTACTACTGAACTTCCTGTTTCAGTGCTGTCTGTTGAGTAACCGTCAAGAGAAATAAAAAGTCCCAAAGTATTTTTAAGTTTCCCTGATATTTTACCACCAAATTTGTAAAGGTCTCCGGCATTGATTTGTGCTTTTTGCCACTTGGCTTCTAACAGGTAATCGTCATTATCAAAAGTAAAAGAGCCGTCAATTTGTTCACCAGCTATTTTAAATGCAGACTTTGGTGACAAGTCAAAAAGATGAAATAATTCGTTTAATAACTTCTCCAGGCTAAAACCTCTTTGTTGTGCATTTGTATTAGTAGCTATAGTCAGAAATTGCTTTTTTAGTTCATCCAGTCTCTCTGCAAATGATACTGATTGTTTAACCTTCTCTATATTTTCAAAACGCTTTTCCGCAGCATTATTAAGCTCTTGAATTGTGTCAAAATAACCTTTGGTCTGTGCTCGTAATTTTGCAACTGCATCTTTCGCTCTCTTAGTCAAATCCCCTTTTTCATCCCAATATTTTAAATGGCTAAAATCTTCAATGTTGGAAGTTTCCTGCAGCAATTTTAGTAAGTCATTTTGATACATGTCTTGTCTTGCCGCCATTCTATCAATAAGCAAGGAAACACTTTCATATTTTGGATTTTCTTGCCAGTCAATAGTTGAGACTATGTATGGATTATCCATCGTTAATTCAATAAATTGTCTCAACTCTTTTTTACGCCAATAAACGCTCGCTAACGCATCTTTTAATGCAATGAGTGCTTGAGAAGATATTTTCTGAATTTTCATGTCTTGTCAAAAAGTTGCGAAGTGTCAAACAGCATGACCGCTAACTCGCCAATTTGAGCAAGTTCTTGTTCCAAAATTAATTAATTATCATTATGAAATCGGAACAAAAGAAATATGGTTACGCAAACAAAATCCAATATACCCACATTACAAAACTCAATACCAATGCATTCCACGGGCTTACAAAGGCAACTGCCATAATTATGCTGTTGCAAATAAAACCTATGTTTTCATTTTTTAATCCTTAGCCTTGTTTCTATTTTAGGGAAGAGACCGGGCAAAACACGGCGGCGCTTTGAAAAAGTAATTTATTACCACAGGCTCATAAGACACTGATGCTGCCGTGACCTGCTACACGCAAGGCCTGGAGGGAGACACGGCAAAGGAGCGACGAGGAAATGCATGTCAGACCTGCTATGGGCAAACTTTGTTGTAGGCAGCCATGTTAATCAAACTTTATTCTCTCCAAGAAATTTACAATATCAAAATCAAGGGTAGGAAATTTTATTTTATAAATTTTAGGAATACTATCTTTTAAGTCTAATGGTAATTTAAAAGATGTTCCTTCAACTATTTTTGAAAATGATTCTGTTGGATTTATTGTGCTAGAATATGTGACATACGATTTTATTTTTAACCTATCCAGATTATCTTTGTGGTAACCAAACCCCAGAAAATATATTCTTCTTGCAGCGGAAAGTAATTGTCGGGCCTGTCTAAATTCAGCATTATCTAATTCAAGCCTTTCATAAATTATTCTTAGTGATTTACTACTGCGTCTTAAAAGATGAGGTAAAATTTTAGAGTTATAATCTCTTGTATATTCATCAGGTTTTACAGTTTCCCATGGCAACATTCCTAATTTACCATAGAGATGAACGATTGGTATTTTTTTTAGTTTTTCAGCTACCTCGCTTTCGGTTTTATCGAAATGATTTTTTAACGCAGTCATGAAAAAATGTTCTAACGACCTGTCATAATTAAATGTGATGAAAGAAATTTTGTTCTTTTCAAAGTCACTAAATGATATTTTCAATTTTCCAAGAAGCGTCTTGTACCATGAGGTGTCATAAAATAAAGTATCAGTAATCTCAAATGGAATTAGGGCATTTGCAATTGCCAACTTACCTAAATATCTATCGTCTTCGCCTCTTGGTTCTAAAAAGCTATCGATAGACGGAGTCGCTGATAGCCTTAACTTATTTCGGAAGGAGTTTATATCTTCTTCAGAAAATCCAAGTCCTTTAAAAAGTTCAATTGCATTTTCCGAGTTATCCGGGTCGAAGTTCTTTATTATAATATCAACTAAGTTTTTACCTAAGGGATATCCAAAGCCATAACTTGCTCCTGCTCCAAGAATAAATACTGTCGGTTTAGTTATCATACTGTGTCAATTGAGTTGTCTATAACTCGCCCATTTGTGCAAGTTCTTGTTCCAAAATTAATTAATTATCGGAATGAACTTTATCCTTAGCCATGTTTCTATTTTAGGCAAGAGGTCGGGCAGACACTGCGGCGCTTTTGAAAAAGTAATTTATTATCTCAGGCTCATAAGACACTTATGTCGCAATGTCTTGCTTACACACAAGGCCTGGAGGGAGACACACGGCAGAGAGGAACAAATAGTAAATGTAAAATCCGGCTATACCTGCTTCACACCTGCCTTAGCGCTTTACATTGAAACTCCATAATAAATCGCCCGGCTACCACAGCTTCATTCAAGAGAGGATTAAATCGAACCTCCGCTGCGCTACGCTTCGTTTAATCCTTATTTGTTGCGTGCAGTTATCCCATTTCGATTGTTTCAAGTGTCCAGTTACTTATGTCCTCCCATTGACCTTTATTGTATTTGATAATTAGAAAATAGGTTTTTCGCAATGATGCCCCAAAAGCATTTGATGCATCAACGTAATTTGTCACCTGATACCTGTTGTTACCTAAATAAATAATCTTGGAATCTTCACAAAAACCAAAGTCCGCAGTTTTGGGTGAAAGAAGTTGACGTTGTACAAACTGTTCTGAAATTATGCAGGCTTCCGATTTCATGTCACCTGCTTTCTTTTTGTCGTCTGAAAAGAAAAACCAATATGCTAACAAAACTATTCCTCCGATAATTAGGATTGCTTTTAATGGATTGGTTTGTGTCTGGCTTTTTGGAAGCGGTGTCTGCGTATTATTAACAGTAACTGAATTGTCAGAATATTCAATGTCGTCAGTAATCTCAAACTCCTTTTCATAATTTACTTTGTAGATGTCTTCAAATATTTTTTGAACATCGTCAACTGTAGATTTTATATTTTTTGTTCCGACTTTTTTATAATAGTTCCCAACGTCAATATTAAAATTTAAGTCTGAAAAATCTTTTTTTACGTTTTTGGGTATGATGTCAAGGAAATGATGAGAAACTGCTTCAAAATAAATGTCTTTGTCAACCTTGTCTTTAGCAAACTGGACGTAATAGTCGCCAATAGCAAAAATAATAGAGCCGCTGTCCTTGGTTAGAGCTTGCAGTTTGTCAAAAAGTGTCTTTGAGTTTTTGTCCATGTGAGAAATGAAGGCTGTCATATAAATGCATGCAACTCGCTAATTGGCCCAAGTTCTTGTTTCAAAATTAATTAATTAGCATCATGAACTTTTTCCTTAGCCGTATTTTATTTTAGGCAAGAGGCCGGGCAGAACACGGCGCTTTTGAAAGAGTAATTTATTATCTCAGGCTTTTAAGACATTGAAGCTGCCGTGTTCAGCTACACATAAGCCCTGGATGGAGACACGACAGAGAAACAACGGCCTCTGCTCCGGTGGAAGTTTTGCATTTTCATCATTTGGTTTCATGAACTATAATTTGCTTTTCCTGATTAGTCTTCTGTAAAGTTTCAGCATCTGCTCCTGCGAATAACCTAAATAATACATAGCCCAGATACGGTAAAAAATTCCCTGCATTCTATATACTCCATTGTCCAGATATTTTCTTGCTGATGTGATAACAAAATCATTCATCACCTTAAATTTTCCATATTTTTTTAAGCGGTGAATAATTTCCTGGTCTTCCATTAGTAACAAATCTTCCCGGAAACCGCCTGCTTTTTCAAACACTTCTTTAGTAACAAATAAGCTCTGATCTCCAAAGCGAACATAATTACTATCAAAGCGGGTAAACCAGCAATTAAACTTTAAAAACCAATGATCAATATCAAAACGCAATCTGTAACAACCGCATGAAAACCCTTTTTGGATTTCGGATAAGATCTCATTTACAAAATTTTTAGGAGGTATTGAATCTGCATGTAAAAAATAAAGCACTTCACTCTTAGCAAAAGAAGCCCCGTAATTCATCTGGGCAGCACGGCCTTTCCTGGTACATTTTATTACTTGCGCACCTGCCCTTTGTGCTTCATCAACAGTGTTGTCGATGCTGCCGCCATCACTTACAATTATTTCATTAATCGAATTTGCATCGCTGGAAAGTTTCAATTTTTTGATAATATTACCGATGCCGTTCTCTTCATTGTATGTAGGAATGATAATGCTGATCATAAAGAAAAACGTTCTGATGCCTTTACCCAGTCTGCTTCTTCATCCACATCATTCAATACCGGCAAAAGTTTGTATGTTAATTGTTCTTCAACGCAGGCTGCAATAGTTTGCTTTAAAACGTTTGCTGTACTCCATTCAATATTTTGAAACAAGGCAGTATGTAATTTTTTCATTCCAAGAAAATAATAACCTCCATCTGTTGCAGGGCCAATCACAATATCCGATGATTCAAGTTCTTTAAAGCCCTTCTCAATAATTGCCCCGGTTAGCTCGATACAATCACTCCCAATGATAGAAACTTTTTCATAACCTGCTCTAAGCATTTCACTAAAGGCGTTCAACATTCTTTCTCCAAGATCATTACCATGTTGCTGCTTTTTATTAAAAAGATTGTTCGGCCATAGATCATTGTAATGAGGAGTATCAAAATAAAAAACAAATTTATCAACGTTCAGTGATGTTACAATTGATCTTGTATGTTCAAGCAATGATATATAAATCTCCAAAGCTTTTTCATCACCAAGTGTAAAAGCAAGTCTTGTTTTTACTTTCCCCCGTTCAGGATTTTTTACAAATATGATTAATGCTTCTTTCATGAAGTTTATGTTGTAGCGCCGCCACAACTAGAGCCTGCACCTGCAGTACACCCATAACAATGCTGGCCAACAATAATTTCTCTGTTGCTGAGTTGTTGCTGGTTGAATTGAGAAATATGCGTTGAAGAGCAGGCTACTTTAAGATCGAGCATTTGGTTAAAATCACAATCATACAAATATCCATCCCATCCCACAGAAATAGTATTTCTGCACATTACATTAGCGGCTGCTGAAGCATTGAATGCTCCAACTAATTTCTCCATATATTTTTCGTAGTTGCCAGACGTTAAAAGATAATCAAGATAACGGCTGATAGGCATGTTGGTAATAACATACAGGTCATTAAAATCTATAGCATATTTTTCTTTTAAAGCGTGCTTATATTCTTTTTTTAATGCTTTCTGCGATGGTGGTAAAAAAGCGCCGGCAGGATTATAAACAAGATTCAAAACTAATCCGCTGTCTTTTCCGTAGCCAACCTGATTAAGTATTTGTAAGGCTTTAATGGAATCTTCAAATACCCCATTGCCTCTTTGCCTGTCTGTGCGGTCTTGTGTATAAAAGGGAAGTGATGATACCACTTCAATATTATATTGTTTATAAAACTCAGGAAGATCATAATACTTTTTATTGGCAAGAATTATAGTAAGATTGCAACGCACAATTATGTGCCGGTTCAACTTTTTTATTTCTTCCACAAACCATCTGAACTCAGGATTTAATTCAGGTGCACCGCCGGTAATGTCCACGGTTTTAAGGTGAGGATTATTTTTTAGAACTTCCAAACACTGCTGCATCGTTTGCTGCGTCATGATCTCTTTTCTATCGGGCCCTGCATCTACATGGCAATGCCTGCATGTTTGGTTACACATCTTACCAATGTTTACCTGGAAAATTTCCGGAAGTTTTGGCAGCAAAGGAAGCAGCCCGATATTTTCTAATTTCTGCTGAAAAGGCACCAAGGCAAAATCACCTGTTCGGCCATGTTCAATAATTTCTAATTGTTCATGTGCATCAGCAAGAATATTATTTTGCGCCTTTAAAGATTTACCTAAAGCTATTGGCATAAAGAAGAAACTTAAATTTTACATTTAATATTTTGCTTTTGCATTTTCTCCAAATGATTATTAAACAACCACCTTGTTTTAAACTTTTCAAATAAGCAAGTATTTATCAACTAAGTTCCCCCTTCGGGGGACAGGGGGCTACATTGCTATACCCTTCACTTTGTTCATCATTTGCACACCATGCACTAACGATGCACCTCCGCGGATAGCGCAGGCCACATGAACTGCTTCCATCATTTGGGCTTCACTCCACCCTTTTTCAAATGCATCGGAGCTATATGCATCAATACAGTAAGGGCATTGAACTGCGTGGGATACTGCTAAAGCGATGAGCGATTTTTCTCTTGCCGTTAATTCACTGTCTTTAAATACTTCTCCATAATAATCAAAAAATTTATCGGCAAGTGGTTTTTGCCAATCAGCTACGTTGCCAAATTTTGCAAGGTCGTCGGCGTTGTAATAATGGTCGCTCATGGATTTTCTTTTTTATAATTATTTAATGTTAAAGTCCAGCCGTATTTTTTAAACCTGATCTTTGGCTTAGCACCCGGAGAAATGAGGTGATACTTTTCTAAAATTTCGATCATACCTTTTTTACCACCAAAGTCGGCCCTAAACCAACTCATGAATGTTGGAAGTTTGATAATGTTAGCAGTACTATCATATTCTGCCTCTCCTGAAAGATATGCCTTAGTGGCCAGCTCTAATTGTGCATCTAATTTCTCAGGGGCGTAGTACGCAATAGGCGGGCAGCTCTTAGCGCCACAGTTTAATGTAAAGTGAATACGATAGTCCAGGTTGTTTACACGTAATTGCTTTTCTCTTTTAGAAGGGAATAATTTATTAAAATATCCTAAGCTCCATTTGTTTTTTGAATGCCGGAGAATACCATGTTCAATATCATCAAGACTAAATTTAATACCTGCTATTTCAATTTGTTTTGATCTAAAAAAGGTACTCCTGTTTTTGTACTTATCGGGATCACGCTTTAAAGCGGCCTGTGTAAAGCCATTATATAAATTGATCCAGAAGGCTTTTTTATCATTATCACTTTTTAGCGATGATACCAGTTTTGAATAATTTAAATTTTTAAGTTGTGCCGAAACATCGTCAATTGATTCATCCGTCCTTGCTTTATAAATTAAATCCTGTGAAAGCTGTATGATATTGCTATCACTTTGGTTATTTGAATTCATACCATTTTGCCCGCTTTCTTTTTTTAGGGAAGCAGTGGGGTAATTTAATAACTTATTTACTTTTATGGTCTTGAGTGTATCATCTTTTGCCAAGCCTGTCTGACTACCAACAGCCAAATAGCCCAAACAAAGCATAAGAAACAGGGATATAGCGAGTGAAATTTTCAACATTACTTACTTATGTACGTTTGCAGATTATGTAAAGATTTAATTGTTATTTTAATTTATGCAAATATCAACTATAAAGGAAACCTTACAATTTTTAAAGCAAAAGCAAAGCTCAAAACCGCTTGCCGGAATTGTTTTGGGCACAGGATTAAATTCCCTTGCTGAAAAAATTGATACAGCAATCAGTATTCCCTATAAGAGCATACCTAACTTTCCTTCGACTACAGTTGAGTTTCATAAAGGGCAATTGATATTTGGAAATATTCATAATGTTCCTTTGGTTGTTATGCAAGGCCGCTTTCATTATTATGAAGGATATAGTATGCAGCAGATAACTTTTCCAATAAGAGTAATGAAAGAACTTGGCATTGAATATTTACTGTTAAGCAATGCTGCCGGGGGATTAAATCCTGCTTTTAAAAAAGGCGACCTTATTATCACAGAAGATCATATTAATCTTTTGCCAGATAACCCATTGCGGGGATTAGGTAATGAATTTGGAAATCGCTTTGTGGATATGAGCCAGCCTTATGATAAAGCATTGCAAAATAAACTTCAATTGATTTTTGAAAATGAAAACATAGAAATTAAAAAAGGTGTTTATGTTTCGGTAATGGGGCCTAATCTTGAAACAAGAGCCGAGTACCGCTGGCTGCGTAATACGGGTGCAGACATGGTTGGTATGAGCACCGTGCCTGAAGTAATAGTTGCTAATCAATTAGGAATTAAATGTGCCGCCATTTCGGTTATTACAGATGAATGTGATCCTGATAATTTAAAGCCAGTTAATATCAAAGAGATCATTGCTATTGCCGGTGAAGCAGATAAAAAACTGACAGTTATTTTTACGAAGTTGATTACACTTTTAAATAATTAGAATGATCACAACGGATAAGCGCATTAAAAACGTTTTTCTACATCCTCTTTTTAGTTAGAATTTTTCCACTGCTCATCTGCGAACTTTAAATATTGCTGCCAGTCAAACAACGTTACATTATGTTTTCCCTCACGAATATGATAACGGATCGTATTGCCAACAGGGTGATTTAAAGGCGGCATACTGTCAACATCAATCCCTTTTTTTTCAAACAATGCATATACACGTCCTGCTTCTTTTGCACTTAAAAATTCTCCTTTGGGATCAGACCATGAATCGCCTTCTGCACTTGCAACATATAATGGCCGTGGCGCCACTAACGATAACAACATATGCCCGTCAATTGGCAAGGCATTGATGTTATCACCATAAGTTTTATACCTGGCAACAAACCAGTGAGGAAATTTTTCGTTGATGATCTTTACAGTTTCTCCATACCATCTTTTGGATAATGCTGCACCGCCTTCACCTGATTCATTTGATATTATCAAAGCAAAACGCTTGTCGGAGGCAGCAGCCCACAAAGCGGCTTTACCCAATCTTGAATGCCCGAAAAGCGCAACTTTATTTGCGTTTATGTCTTTATCTTTTTCGAGATAATCAAGTATCCTGCTTAAACCATAAGCCCATGCTCCCATTGCACTCCATTCTTCAGGCTGAATTTTTAAAACATCTTTTAAAGTAGTGCGAATGCCTGTCTTCCAACCATCAGGGTTATCGGGTTCAAGATCGCCACAGTATGCCGTTGCAACTGCATAGCCATGTGAGAGAATTTCTTTCACCTGCCACTGCGAAGCTTCAGCGCCTCTTGAAGAATCTGTTGCTTTATTATTCACTGCACCTTTTGCGTTTGTTGCAACCCATGTTTGTGAAAGCATTATTCCGGCATCTTTCTGAATGGCGTGATTACCGGAGAAATTATATCCCAGGAAAACAGGAACTGGTTTTTTTGCATTGTTGGGAAAATATAGAAGAACGTCTGTATAAACACTTGTATCAGTTGGATGAAGATAAATGCGTACCTGTTTTCTTGTTGCTAATCCTCCTAAAGCTTCCTCCTCTTTCTCCAGTAAACGAAAGCTTAAAGGGATCTTCTTTACAGGATATTTACCAAACTGATTCTCCTGGAATAAATTATAAATATAAGGACGCTGTATGCTATTCCATTCCTCCAAATTATTTACTACTCTGCCATTTTTCATCTTTAAAACATCAGGCAAAGTATAAGCATAAACTTTAGATTCATCTATGTTTGAAGTGTTCGTTTGTGCCTGGCCAACATGAACAAGACAAGTGAAGACAAGAAGAATAAAAGCGCTATTTTTTTTTAAAATCATACATCTCTATTTTAAGATTATGGCATTTTTTTTAATCCTTCCCATTTCACTTTCCATTTACCGTTTTTGGGAATACCAGGTAAAATTATAGTATTGTTATCGTACCCTGCCACCATCATTGCAATAGCCGTAAGCAAGCCACCATTGCCCGGCATATACACACGCAAACGCTCATCCTGGTAATTATGACCACTCGCTAAAT
>JBDSFG010000132.1:0-11208 GCA_039919615.1 Ginsengibacter sp.
GATGATTCAGCAAGTGTTTGATACCGGCGTTTGCTTTCCAATGCTGTCTCTTCCGCCCTTTTCTTTTCTGTTATATCCCGGAGGAAAATTGATAATCCTTTGGGTGATGGATAAATATGATTCTCAAACCATAAATTATATGGTTGATAACATTCTTCAACATGAATATATTTTTGCCTTTCCATTGCCTCCTGACAAGCTCTGTAAAACGGCTGATCAATTTCTTCAGGAAATTCTTTCCAGATATTTTTACCAATTATTTTCCTCGCATCACGGTTAAAAATTTCCCCGGCTTTTTTATTCATATAAGTGTAGCGCCATTTATTATCAAGGGCTAAAAATGCATCTGAAATTCTTTCCAGTATTTCATTCAGATCAAATTGACCGGTTAATTGCGAAGAAGGCCGGGGTTGTTTTTCACTTGTTTTTCCGGAAGTTGACATTGGCGTTTAAGGGTAATGACTACTAATTCAAACAAATTAAATAACACTCGTAAAATGACAACAGTGAGAGAGCAATTATTATTTTTTAGCCACCCTTTTTTCCAGGTCATCAACAGGCATATAAATCAGGCGTCCCATAGCTTGCTTACCCCGGTATGATATCACCTTAAGCATTACCGCTTCTTTTGGTATAGTTAAAGGCCCGGTATATTTTGGTGAAAAACGGTCAGGAAATGTATTATCAAAAGTATAATAAATATCGAGTCCGGGCGCTTCGGTACTTAGTTCAATTTTTAGTTCGTTGGCTGTAGTTCGGCTGACCTGAAAACTGGGATCGTACATACTCGGAGCATATTTTGTTTCAGCTTCGTCTAATCTTTTAAATTGATCTTCAACTCTGCTAACAAAATTACCCCAGTCCCTTGTTTCCTTTGGAGACCAGAGTACCTCTGCTATCGCAAATCCCCTTGGCCACGTCATATACTCGGCGTGACGCAAAGTATACACCTGTTCGGTCCATAAATTTCCCTGCCCGCCTTTTATATATTTAGCATCAACACCTGCAGGTACAGGTTCAAAACTGTATGCCTTTTTCAATCTTAAAGTTTCATATATACGAGGTTCGATAATCGGATCGCCCTGCATATAATCCAGGTAAGCAAATGTAGTCGGGCTCATTACAACTTCATGTTTCATTTTAGCCGCTTCTATACCTCCTTTCATTCCCTGCCAGCTCATCACTGCCGCACCCGGAGCCAATCCGCCTTCGAGTATCTCATCCCAACCCATAAATTTTTTCCCTTTCGACGATACAATTTTTTCTATTCTCCTTTCAAAGTAACTCTGCACTTCTTTCATATCTTTCAAGCTTTCTTTTTTCATAAGGTTTTTTATAGCATCGCTTTTTTCCCAAAACGTTTTAAAAACCTCGTCGCCACCCATGTGCATATATTCAAAAGGAAAAAGTTGGGCAACCTCTGTAATTACTTTATCTGCAAACGTGTATACGTTTTCATTTGCAGGGCACAGGTTATCATCAAAAAGAGCGACATGCCTGGCGCCCCAATCTTTAATTTTTTCACCTGAACTTACACCGTGATTTCCTGCACCTCCCGAACAGGACAATTCAGGATAAGCCGCTATAGCTGCAAGGCTATGGCCAGGCATATTAATTTCGGGAAGGATATCTACAAACTTACTTTTTGCATATTGAACTAATTCTTTAATATCTTCCTGCGTATAAAACCCTCCAAAATTACGGGGCTCATCAGGCGGTGGCACAGAAAAAGTACCAAAATAGCCTACTCTTTTTACATTCCATGCGCCAACTTCTGTAAGTTTCGGAAGGGCTTTTATTTCTATTCTCCAGCCCTCATCATTTGTGAGCCCCATATGCAACAGGTTATATTTAAATTTAACCATTTCATCAATATATTGTTTCACTTCCTCTTTTGTAAAAAAGTGACGGGCCACATCTAACATTAAACCCCGCCATCCAAAGCGAGGGTAATCAATAACACTACAAACAGGCGCCGTCCAGTTTATATCCTTTGCAACTGATTTTCCTTCAATCTCTTTAGGCAATAATTGATACAAAGTTTGCACACCATAAAATAAACCTGCCGGAGTATTGGCAGATATAGTAACAGATGTAGCGGTAACATTTAATTTGTATCCCTCTTTCCCGATGGCGGTGTCCTTAATTATTGCCAGCTCTATGGTTCCATTTGAAGCAGTTGAATTTTTTACAAGTGTCACCGGCAAATTATAACCTGATGCATTAAATATTTTTTTTGAAAGAGAATCCCCAATCCTTTTAACCTCAGCATTAACTGCAGAAACTTGAATACGTGTAGTATTTGCCAAGGTAAAACTTCCAACACCTTGTGTAAGTGAAACTGGCTTTGGTATTATTGAAACCGGGCTTTGGCAAATGCTCTGTGCAATCATAAAGCAAAATGCAACGGCAATCATTAGTTGTTTCATGGTAACTATTTAAATCTGAAAAATAAATAACATAACGCCGGTTTAAAACTAAAATTTAATAATTGTTCTCAACAATTTTTTTTACTGACAGCCTCTAAAAGCGTAAAGGGATTAACCATGTGCATCAATATTCCGATAACTTTTATACAGGCTGATAACACAAGTAAAGTATCGACTGCATCTATCGAGGTTTAAATGCATCATTAGCGTACATAGCCTGGTTAAATAAATAGTATTTTCCATCTTTATAGTTTTTCCAATACCTGTGCCCTAACAGGTCATAGTAAAGCCTGCCATCAATGCTTTTATGTGCTGCGTTATCATTTACAATAATTGTTTTAGGAATAATATCTTTTTGCTTTGGTTTGAATACCGCTTTTTTTGCAGTAGCTGAATCGCTGCTCTTTACTGTTATTGAATCATTTTTTGCTACAGTCTCTGTTCGCCCCGGATGATTCTTTTTACTGCAACTGTATATCACTAACGAAAGTGAAAGCGTGATAAACAATATAAATGCTTTAGACATTATTTTTATTTTGTTTGCTTGTTCAATAAATTTACCAGAATTTGTTAAATGCAACAAAGGGATACATTAACATACTTAACCAGGTATATTATTTACAATTAAAAAATCAATCATGAATCAACAACAATTATTTATAAAAATGGCCCTTGATGCCTGGGATGTTTACATCAGCAGAACAAATAAATTATTTGACTCGCTGACAGATGAACAACTGCAGGAAGAAACAGCACCGGGAAAGAACACCGGCATTTATTTATTGGGGCATCTGACAGCAGTGCATGATGCGTTGTTTACGCTTTTAGGATCAGGTGAAAAACTTTATCCTGCACTGGAAAATATATTTATAAAAAATCCTGATAAGTCCGGGATTGAAAAACCTGCAACAAAAGATTTGAGAAATTATTGGTCTGAAGTAAATAATAAATTATCTCAGCATTTTAATCAATACTCCGTTGATGATTGGTTCCAAAAACATGCTGCTGTTAGTGATGAAGATTTTGAAAAAGAACCTCATAGAAATAAATTAAATGTAATTGTCAACAGGACAAATCATCTTTCATACCACCTTGGGCAATTAGCTTTTTTGAAAAAATAATTACGGGCAATTTAAGAACTATTATAAAATGTTAAATCGCATCCCCGCATTTTAATACATTGGATCGCTTTGCGTTGTTGTTGGTGAGCCAGCAACAAACCCACAGCACAAAACACCAACAACGGAGATCAATCACCTGGTCTTCTTTGCTCACATCAGCCTGCAATGCAATTGCATCGCTGCCTCCAGCCTTTATTTTTTCAACCACGGCATTTGCTTCATCAGGTTTTACAACATAGTTCACAATTACATTTGCTCCGGCATCTCCCAACGCTATAGCCACTCCTTCTCCTATCCCGGAATTGGCACCTGTCACTAATGCGGTTTGATTTTTAATTTTTATCCGCCATCTATTTAAATTTTATTTTATAGAAAAGAAAGATCATCGCAAAAATTTATAATGTTCAATAAACCATAAAATTAAGTTTTACCTGTCTTTAATTAATTTTTGTTATTATGTATAATTGATTTTATTGTTATCCAGCTTTTCAGGCATTTTTGAGTTTTACACATAGCCATTGACTAACAAAAAGCGAAACAAATAAATGCGTCTTTCGGCACACCTCTCAGGCTCTCCCTTTATAGAAAATTTTCAGCCTGCCCGATGAAATCTCGAATGCAAGCTAATAAAGCCAGTTCTTCCCTTATCCCTTTGTAGATTTTTTTTGGCTGCTAATTAACCATTCAAATAGAACAGGATGTAGTTGGTTATGATGCTGTTTGGGCTGTCATAAGCTTAATGCATAAACAGCAAAGCTGGCAAGCCAATGATCACCGCCATAATTGCCGCTGGTAACATTCGGCAATGCATTGGTAAGAAATTTAGTTGCTGTCTTTTCAAACAGTTTTTTCCATTGATGATTGGCTGGTAATTCTTTGGCTATACCCTTCATGCACCAGGCCCGGCTCAATGCTAATCCATCCAAATGAACTATCTGGAAATCTGTGCGGTCACTTACCACCGGCATTTCAGTTATACGTTTGATGCTGCGGGGTTCATAGAATTTATTCAACCATGTAATGAATTGCGGCCCCGGCAAAATCCTTCTCATTAGATCTGCTATTTCAAGACTCGGACTTAAAAAGTCACTTCCATCCGGTTCAAGATAGGCTGGCGTTGCAACATTAGTAAGAAAAAATCTTTTTGAACTTTTAATGATGGCATTTTCAAAAGCAGTATCCCTCATTGTTCTTGCCCAGTCAAGAGCGAATACCAAACCAAAGGCAGTGTTCGGATGTACGCCTGTGCGGTTAGGATATGTTTGTTTTGGTAAAAAGTTTTTCCAAAGCTCAACGATCTTTTGTGTAAGCGGCTGAAGTATATTATGCCATTGCTTACCAAGCGGATCATTCCAGGTATATAACTCTTCATCTAATTTTAGCAGCCATGCCCAGCCATACGTTCGTTCGTAAGTATTTGTTGTTTTATATTTTGTAAAATAAGCTGCCTCGTCTTTTATCTTTTGCAATTGAAAGCTATTGTTGAGCATTTGAACTATACTATCCCCGATTGAAATTGAAGGAAATATTTTAAGCACTTTTAAAAGTAGCCAGTGGCCATGCACGCTGCTATGCAAATCCAGGCAACCGTAAAAAGTAGGATGAAGCTCTTTAGGTAACAATACAGCATCAGACATACTATCCGCCGTATGGGATGTTTTGTTCGGGAACTCGGTATTAATGCAATGCAAGGGCAAACGGGCCAGTTTTATCGCCGATTCTTCAGTGAGTGATTGGGAGAATGCAGAAATAAAAAACAAGCTTACACACAGAGAGAGGAAAAAATGTTTCATAATCCTATAGGTAAATTAATCGCACAAAAAATAATAATTAATTTATATAATCCGTTCTTCTATTTTACCCGTTTCTTTATTTTTTAATATCAATTTCTTTGTTCCAAAATGTGTTGTTTCTTCTTTAATAAGATAATGATCCGCATCATATTCAACCAAATGGCTTTCTTTACTTAACCCTGTTTTTCCTCTCCAAATATCCAGCTTTACAGGCTCCCATAGTTTAGTTTTGGCTGACTTGTAGGCGGCATCCAGAACTGCATTTACTACATACCCATCATAAAAAGTTTCTTTAGGTTGATTACCTTCTTCCATGGAGCGAAACATATCTGTGAACATATGATTGTAACCCAGGTCATTGATCTCATCGCCAACAGGGAATAGCCAGCCGGAATTGCTTTCGGATTTTTCTGAAACATAATCAGCGCCTTTACCGGTAGTAAACATTTCCAAACCGGTTCGTAAAAAATTATTTATCCAGATAGTTCCTTCTGTTCCCATCACTTCATCTCTTAAGTCCAGGCCGCCCCTGAAAGTCCAGCTTACTTCAAACTGGCCAATAGCGCCGTTCTCATATCTTACCAACCCAATGGCGTGGTCTTCCGCATCAATAGGTTTTACCTGGGTATCTGCCCAGCACATCACTTCAATCGGCTTAATATCTTTTCCAATAAAACACCTGGCAATCTCAACACAATGGCAGCCAAGATCAAGGATACATCCGCCGCCCGCCTGTTCAATATCCCAGAACCAATCGCTGTGTGGGCCGGGATGTGTCTCTCTTGATTTAGCCCATAAGATTCTTCCCAATGCACCATTCTTTACACTTTCATAAGCCTTTAAAAATTTTGGTGTATAAACAAGATCTTCAAGATAGCCATTAAAAATACCGGCCTTTTCTACAGCCTGCAGCATACGCCTGGCTTCTTCAGCATTACGGCCAAGAGGCTTTGTTGTAATAACAGCTTTTTTATGTTTGCAGCAAAGCAATACTGCTTCTTCATGTTTGTTATTTGGTAATGCAATACATACCACATCCACATCAGGATGGGCAATTGCTTCTTCCATACTAATTGTGGCATGTCCTGTTTTATAATCTTCTGCAAATTTATTTACGCTTTCTTCCCGCCGTGAATAAATGCTTATGATCTTGTCTTTACTTCTTTGTCCCTGGAGTGAGTCTGCATAAAACCGCCCTATAAAACCGGAACCCAGCATAGCAATTTTCATAGTTTTCAGTTTATGATTTTTATAATGTTTTTGTGGTCTGTAGTCGATGGGCAATAATCAATGGTAATGACCTTTTCCGTAAATATGTTTTGAGTAAGAAAAACGTTTCCATAATTGCCCATTGCCTGAAAATTTACACCATTGTCACAGCTTCAGCCTGTGCTGCAGTTCTTTTATTGTCCTTAAAAAACAGAACAAATAACACAAGCACTGCTGCTGCAATGGCTGCCGGCACCATCCAGATATCTTTCCATTGCACTACATTGTTTATGGTATAATGATCTTTTACGTATCCTGATAAAAGCGTTCCCATCCACATGCCAATGCCATAGGTTGCCACAGTGATCATGCCTTGTGCCTGGCTCTGAATTTTAACGCCTGCCTTACTATCAGTATAAATCTGGCCGGTAACAAAAAAGAAATCGAAGCATACGCCGTGTAAAATAATGCCTGCATAAAGCATCCATAAACCTGCATCATCATCTCCATATCCGAAACAAATAAAACGTAAGGCCCAGGCAATCATACCTAAGGCGATCATCCATTTTACGCCAAGTCTTCTAAAGAAAAAAGGGATAAGTAAAATAAAAAATGCTTCAGAAAATTGCCCGAAGGTCATGCTGCTGGTTACATTTTTCATACCGGCCTCAGTTAAAAAAAGATTTGTAAAGCTGTAGTAAAATGATAAGGGAATACAAATAAGAACAGAAGCAATAAAAAATATAATAAATGATCTGTCTTTAAATAACACGAATGCATCACTGCCGAGGATTTGCCAAAATGTTGCTTTAACACCTTTAGATTTTGGAGGGGTATCAGGTAAAAAGAAACTAAGCAATCCTAAGATGACAGATGCACAGGCAGCCATCGTAAAAGTGAACGCCAGTTCATCAGTAGTTATTTTAAAAATTTTGTCAAGCAGCCACCCTGTTGCGATCCAGCCTAAAGTTCCCAGAACACGTATCGAGGCAAACTCTTTACCAGGGTCTTTCATCTGCCTGAATGCCACTGAATTTGCAAGTGCAAGAGTGGGTGCATACATCAATGAGTATAATAACAAAACCCAATAAAAAGAAGTAGGATTATCAATGATTGTGAGGAAGTACAAGACAACTGCTCCCCCCAAATGTAAAACGCCCAATACTTTTTGAGCAGAAAAATAACGGTCAGCTATCATGCCTACAAAGAAGGGCGAGATAATAGTTGCAATTGCCATTGCACTATAGGCTGCTCCGATCTGTATTCCATCTGCATGTAATATTTTGTCCAGGTAAGTTGCCATAGTAACATACCATGAGCCCCAAATAAAAAACTCGAGGAACATCATTGCAGAGAGCTGAATTCGTGTTGTTTGCTTCATACGTAGTTTTTTACCAATTCAAATTGGCCGGGATGACATCCTTTCAAAGGATGTCATCCCTATCACTTTACCAGTTCACGAATTACTGGTAAGCTAACCTTTTGCTGCTTCACTTTTCCAATGACTTTATCCATTCTGCAATTTTACGTGCTTCAGTATTTGGTACCTGGGGCATAGGCGGCATAGGCGTTGAGTACCCAGGCCAATGTTCAGGTTTCGGATTATGAATGAGCTGAACAAGTTGTGCAATAGAATATTTACGCTGTGCTATTTCCTTATATCCAGGACCTACCTGTTTGGTATTTGCATTGTGACATGCAAGACAGGTATTTTTTAGCAACAGCGGTTTTACATCATTATAAGCTGGTGCTTTTGCTGTGCCAGACGCCGTTGATTTTGCTGATGGATTTTTTGCAGAGGTTGATGCGTCTGCATCAGTAATATAAGTTCCTTTTGCAGAGGTTCCTTTTGAAGCTGCACCTGTTTTCGCCTTTCCTGAATTTTTTGTACTCACTTCGCTCATTGATAACTTAGGGCCTTCGGGGATATTGTTTAAGGTATAGTAAGCAGTTGGATGAACAAGTGAATAAGAAGTTTCATTTTCCTGTATTCCATCCAATGTAATGGTATGAATATAATACCTGCGCAACTTATCAACTACTATCCTGGCCTTCATTCCATCGGCTGATACTTTTACTCCTTTTACGACGCACTTCTGGGAATTTACAGGTGGGCTACCATAAACTCCCTGGTATTTATAGATGTAGCTTTCCACTGAGTAAGAAGCTAAATCTTCTGCATATTTTTTATTAACGGGTTTGGTGAATTCAATTTCAAAACCATCAGGCATTGCCCTTATTGCACGCATTTCAAATGGTATACGGTTGTTCCACACGAGGCGTTGAATACCTTCAGTGGCTTCGCCTGCAGAACCCCATCCACGGTTAGTTTCACCGGTAAACAAAGAACCATCTTTGCCCCAGGCAAGGCGAACGATACCGGATTGGAAGCCACTTCTGAAGGCCCATGCAACCCCTTGTAATTCCCCATTCACTTTCTCCATAAATACCCTGTCAATCATACTTTGGCCCTGGTCGCAAACCAACAACTGCCCTTCAAAAGGTCCAAATGTTCCTTCAGGTATTTTTACAATTTCCGAGGTAGATATGCCTAAAATTCCGTGGGGCAACCAAACGGCTGGTAGTTGCAGATCGGGCACTTGCTTTTTTATTTCATACTCCGTAACAAACTTTGCAGTAACACTATTTTGAGGCTTTATCTCTTGCCCGTCTTTATCCAACTGTATATCGGGGGGCGGGTTTAAGGAATATATCTGCTGCTGTGTAACCTTTACCGGCGAGTTAGGCATGCCGCTCCATACGAGGCTTGCCGGATGTCCCATAAACCCTCCTTTTCTTACAGGCATAATGCTTCCTGAACCTACCCAATCGCCCTGGTTATCTGTATAAAATAATTCGCCATCAACCATACTTATACCACAGGGAGAGCGCATGCCGGCAGCCCATGGTTCCATGTCTCCATTCTCCTGTATACGTAATGCCCGGCCTCTCCAGGGAGCATTGCTTTGCATGTGCCACCAGAAAGGTGGGCAGGTGCAATTTAATGTAACAAAGAAAGAACCATCGGGCGCTAATTTTGGGCCGTAGCTGTATTCATGATAATTACCGGTTATTGGCCATGCATAAACTGTTGCATAGATATCAGCTTTGCCATCCATGTTGGTGTCAGTAAGTTTTGTAAGCTCTCCTCTTTGAGCACAATATAGTGACCCCTCTTTATATGCTATGCCCAGCACCTCGTGCAGGCCTGAGGCAAACCTGCGAAAGAAAGGATGCTGGCTGGTTGGATTTTGTACTACGAATACATCACCCCGTCGTGTGGTTACTGCCAGGTCTCCATTTGGTAACATACATAAGCCGCCTACTTCCAGTATCACTCCTTCCGGCGCTGGCACTCTCATTATTTTGAAGTAATCCTCTTCTTTGGCTGACTCAGACTGTGCGTTGCATACCAGGCTAAATACCGTAATGCCAACAGAAAATATGAATAAAGAAATAATCTTTTTATTAATTATTTTTTTTAATGAACTGTTCATAGTTGTTATTAATTTAAAAAAGAACAGAATAACTTAAATTAGATTGAATAGGAATAATTATTTCTTTGTGGCCATCTACGTCCCGTACCAGGGGCTTTTCATTTCCTGCATCATCAATTTGTAAATAATAAGATTTGTCATTCAAAAGATAAAGGCCGTCTGAAACTATTTCAATATTATTTGCTTCTGCGAGCCGGACATATAAATTTGCAACAGGATTTTGAAGTGATATTTTACGGCCAATACCGTGGCCATCGGTAAGTACACGTATACTGTCTGTAACCATAGTATTGTAAATAAAGTAACGGAATGTGGGTCTGTCGTCATTATCCAAAACGTAGCCTTTAGCACGATACCCCGAGCCAGTTGTATCAGTTAACCATGCGGCATTAGGAGAGCTGAGTTTCTCTATTGCAAACATTGGTTTCCCAAATCTTTGTATCATCCCTACTGGCCGGGATGAGCCATCACCTCTTAAATGCCACATTGGAGTTGCGTCTAAAAAACCTCCACGCCATAATTGCACTATCATTCCGTTATCCATGTCATACGTGTAATGCACCTGTTGAGCACTTCCTACGTTTACGGCATGTGTTACCCGTACCGTATCAATATCAACAAAGCTTCGTAACATGGTATTTACCGGGGCATTTATTAAGATAGGATCAACAGGGTCGCCGGAAGCAACGTTTGCATCACTGATAATATATTCCCGGATACCGGGGCCAGCAATAGCCAGTCCCAAAGCGGGTTTGGCAAAGTCAAGAAATTTTGAATATAAAAGCTCAAAGGGAAAATCTCCTGCAGGTAATGTTACTTTACCAGTTCCTCTTCCCCTGCCCTGCCCTATTGGTATTACTACCTGGTCTTTAATTTTCAATAAGCCTCTTCCTCCTGCTGTATTTAAATTAAAGTTATACTCTCCCGGTTCTTTTACTTTTATCGTTCCTGTGTATCGGATCAGGAATTCATTAGGAATGGTGTTGACATTTGAAGAAAGTATTACCGAGCTTCCCTGTGCCTCCGGCGGAAGATTTTTATAAACAGGCTCTGCATCGTACCTGCCTTTATAGATCGAATATTTCAAATCTGAAAGTTCAGGACGTGGTTTATCATAAGTAGTGATCTTTATATTTCTAAATGCAACCGGACCATGATC
>JBDSFG010000199.1:0-3986 GCA_039919615.1 Ginsengibacter sp.
ACGCTGCTATAGCCTAACCGGTCAGCTATTTCCGAGAGAGAAAGCTCGTCATATTTCAGCAACTCCTTTACTTTTTCGATCTTCTGCGAAATAAAATATTTTTCAATTGTTGTGCCCTCTACTTCTGAAAAAAGGTTGCTGAGATAGCTGTAATCGTGATGCAGCTTTGTGCTGATGTGTTCTGAAAAATTACTTTTGAGTTGGTCTTTAGAATAGTGTACTAGTTCAACAATTGAATTTTTTATTTTTTCAATAAGAAGGCTTTTTCTGTCATCGATCAATTCGAACCCGTACGATTGTAAAATTTTATTGAGTTGATTTTTCTTTTGATTATTTAGCTCCTCCGTTATTTCTACCTCTCCTAACTCCACTACCGTTGGAAGGACGCCGAACTTGATAAGTTCATCTTTCACTACCATTTTGCAACGGCTGCAAACCATATTTTTTATGTAAAGTTTCATAGAACAATATTATAATTCCACTATAGATGCATGGATATGGTTGTCATTTTCCCATAAGCAAATTACATGTTCGTTATTCAATGCTTTTAAAACCGGTTGGCTTCCTTTGCCAAGTATTTTCCTACTTCCTTGTGGTTCTATAATAACTACGTCCCCGTTTTCAGTCCAGGCATATACATTTTTACCATTTACTGTTTCCAAAGTGCAACTTCTTCCCTCACCGATTTCACTTTCAACACTGCCAGTAGTTGCAGCATATATTTTGCCTTGCCTGCGCCAAACTGTTTGTATTTCTCCGTTCTTATTTATGGCTAATCCACCCCCATCCATCGGACAGCCATTTAATTTCCAATTGCCATTGCCTAATTTTTGAGCCTGCTTAAAACTATTACCCCCATCTGATGATTGTATCATGTACAAATCCCGGTTACCTTGTAGCCAGTTACGAAACATCACATACACTTTGCTGCCCGCAACTGCTACCGATGGTTTGCAACATTCACAAACTGTTGTGTCTGGAGAGGTATATATCATCATGTTCTTTGACCAGGTTTTACCACCATCGCCTGATTTTGCGCCGTAGATTTTATTATGTTTATTTCCTCTCACATCAAGCCAAACAGCAAAAGCGTTTTCTTCATCGCCACTTAGGGCTATTAAATTTTCTTTTGCCACTGTATCCTCATCATTTACTTTGCCGGTTTGTGCCCAACTACCAGAACCGGCTTTACTGTATGAAAATATATCGCCTGAAGAGTTACAAGCTATAACAATTAATTCTTTGTTGGTTGCTGCTATTTGGGGACCTCTTGAGTGTGATGCAGCTAAATTTGGTACTACAGATATTAAGTAAGGGCGAGAGAAGGATTGTCCATGATCAGCAGAATAAGAATACATAATGCTGTCACCATATCCATATACCAAATGAAGATTATCGTCTTTATCTTTTACGAGGTTTGGCATTTGACCTTCGGCTATAATAAAATCACTCCTATTGTAAACTTTCTTTTCCGAACAAGCGGAAAACATATAAATGGTTAAGAGTATTAAAATATTCTTTTTCATAATTAAATTATTTATTGATTTTTCTTTGACTATTTTCTTCCTCCATTATTTCAGCCTTTCCAAACGCTACATGGTCTGCTTCATAGTAATTCATGTGTAGAGCTTTTTTGTTTTGAACTGCAATTACATAGTTTAGAGAAATATTCGTGGTTGTTCTCAATGATCACGTACTTCATCTCTCGCATTTTACTTTCCTTTTTGCCTGTCTGGTCCAAAGCAGCTTTCAATCCTTTAGCTAATTCTTCTCCCTTGCCCACACCCCAATATCTTTCCCCTTTATTTTTTGCTGCGATAAAACAGGAGTATATATTGAAAAGCCAATAAGAAGAATGAAAAAAAGATTTGCTGCTTTAAAAGTTTTAATATTTAATTATTAAGATTTGCGATTTGCGCAAATCTATTGTTTTCTATTACCATCAGTTGTTAATAAGTAAATCGGGTACAAGGTAAAATGAATGTAGTTCAAATTTTCCCCCTGCTTTGATTATAATCAGGGCATCATTTAAATCACACGACACCAGATCGCCACGAGCTGTAATAAATTTATCTGGCCAAATACAGCATAAGTTCATCATCCTGCCGGCATTTTTCTTTACCCTGTGAATTCGTTTCAGATTGATCTGCATGTTCCTCCTGGTGCTGCTGATGCGATATGATGATACAAATGCAAATGCACAATGCAGAAATGAGGATATGATTTGTTTTTCAATCAATGGCAAGCAAAGGTATTTTTTTGTTAAAAAAGAAATGGACTATGAATGATTAATTTTTGAGGGTAGCTCTTTAGAACTGGAACTAAAATATCCCCTGCTAATTTCTGATAATGATTTTGAGATTCTTTTTTTTTATCATATTTTTGAAAATTCTGTGTACCCCTTGTTTAAAGCTCAAAGTATTCGAGACAATTTTGCAGTGATGCCGTTTTCCTTCTATTCATAAAATGTAAACGGTATAAAAGCAGAACCTGCGATTACAACTTGCATTATCTCATATATTCTATAAATCTCCTTTAAGATTATTGCCTGATACCATTGTAGCGCATAAACTTTTCCAATGTTTCTTGAATTCCGCTAATAATCACAATTATTTTTATCAATCATGAGAAAAAAAACTTACAGCCTTAGGCTGGAAAGAAAGCAATTGGCAGGAATACGCTTTATAGCTTTTCTATTTTCTACTATATTGCTTCAGACCTCTTCGCTTTATGCACAATCCTCCTCTTTAGTAACCAATATAACCTCCACTACAGGTCGTAGCTATATTTTAGGGGATTTAGTTACAGGTGTCACAATTTACACTGACCGTACTTACCAGACTACATCTGTACCGCCTTTTTTAAATAATGCGCCTTTTATTAGAACCCCTAACGATGATAAAGCCAACAATACGGCTTCAATGCTTTCTTTTAATCTGACTCAAAGTGCTACACTCTACGTGGCTTATGATCCGCGTGTCACGGTTTTACCAGCCTGGCTAAGCAGTTGGCAAAAACTGGCAGCAGTCCAGGTGGTGGGCATAAATGATCCCACTATTAATCACCTGGATCTATATAGTAAGAGTTATGCTGCAGGTCCCGTTACTTTAGGGGGTAATTTAGCGAGCCCTGCAGCTGGTTCCAAAAATAATTATTTGGTAGTGGCATTAGCGGCGCAAACATATGCTTTAACAATAACTGCTATTGGCAATGGGACAATAACTAAAAATCCTGACCTGACAACTTTCCCCGGCGGCTCGAACGTTACCTTAACAGCCACAGCTGATGCGGGGCAACAATTTACAGGTTGGAGTGGTGATGCTTCAGGTACGGTTAATCCTTTAACCATTACAATGAATAGTGATAAATCAGTTACCGCTACATTCGCCTCAATAACTCAATATACGGTAACACTCACCCCCAATGGTAGTGGCACAGTAAGTAAAAGCCCGGACCAGCCTTCTTATACAACTGGTGCAAGTGTTACTTTAACCGCTACACCTTCAGCGGGCCAGCAGTTTACAGGCTGGAGCGGCGATGCTAACAGCACAGTAAATCCACTGGACATAACGGTAAACGGCGATAAAAATATTACTGGCAGCTTTGCACCTCTTTCATCTTCTCTAATAACTAATATTTCGGCTACTTCAGGACGCAGCTATATCCTGGGTGCATTAGTTGTAGGAACTACACTTTATACTGACCGCACTTACCAGGCAACCTCTGTGCCGGCATTTTTAAATAATGCCTCTTTTATTAAGACACCCAATGATGATAAAACAAGTACTGCCAGTTCACTGCTTTCTTTTGATCTTACTCAAAATGCGACTCTTTATATAGCCTACGATCCACGTGGTACAACACTACCTGCATGGCTAAATGGTTGGCAAAAGGTGGCCAGCCAGGTTGGTATAAACGATCCGGCAATCAGCTATATGAACTTGTATAGTAAAGATTTTATTGCAAGCCACATTACATTAGGAGGT
>JBDSFG010000212.1:0-10967 GCA_039919615.1 Ginsengibacter sp.
TAGCCTTACTCCTGAAAATGCCATGAAGATGGGACCTATTCACCCCGAGGAGGATCGTTATTTCTGGAGAGATGCTGATTCAATTGTAAGCTTCGCACAACAACATGGACTAAAAGTCAGGGCCCTAATCTTTGCTGGCATAATCAAACACCACGCTGGCTATTTAAAGATTCTGCAGGTAAAACTGTAACAAAAGAAGTTTTATTAAAAAGGTTGAAAGATCATATTGCCACAGTTGTAAATCGCTACAAAGGAAAAATTTATGCATGGGATGTGGTGAATGAAGCGGTTTCAGATAATAAAGATGAATATCTCCGCAATTCAACGTGGTACCAGCTATGTGGTGAAGAGTATATTGCCAAAGCTTTTGAATATGCACATGAAGCTGATCCCGGTGCATTATTATTTTATAATGATTATAATGAGATCAATGCAGTTAAAAGAGAAAAAATTTACAAACTGGTTAAAGGATTAAAAGATGCAGGTATCCCAATTCATGGAGTTGGGTTACAGGCACACTGGGCAATTAATGAGCCATCACAAAAACAATTAGACAGTACAATTAAACGGTTTGCAGACCTCGGATTAAAAGTTCAAATAACAGAACTGGATATTTCAGTTTATCCAAAGGAGCACAATGCGAGAGTTAGAAAACCAGAAGATGGAGATACTGCATTCACTCCTGAAAAAGAAGACAAGCAAATTGGGGTATATAAAATGTGTTTTAAAATTTTTAGAAAATACAGTAAAGCTATAACCAGCGTCACCTTCTGGAACATTTCCGACAGGCGAAGCTGGCTTGATAATTTTCCGGTTAGAGGGAGAAAAGATTATCCTCTTTTATTTGATAAAAATCTAAAGCCTAAAAAAGCATATTGGGAAGTAGTGAATTTTAAAGTGAAAGAAATTATATACGATTAGATCAACATGAGAAAAATATACGGGAGATAATGTGGGGTAACATAAATTAGCCATTATAAAAAAAATAAAAATGAAAAAACAAAACGAGTCTTCTGTCACCCGAAGAAAATTCCTGGGTGATTCTGTTAAGACCACTTTGGGAACAGCCATAACATTAAATTTTCCTACAATTGTGCCTGCAAGTGTGTTTGGCAAATATGCGCCAAGCAATCTCATTAATGTTGCGTCTATTGGGTGTGGTCGTATCTCCACCATACACGACATGACGAGCATTTCACGTTATGCAGGAGCCAGGATCATGGCGGTTTGTGATCTTGATAAAAAAAGAGCAGATGCAGGCCCGGCTGCTGTTAAAGCTAATTACCTGAAAACCGCAAAAGACAATGGCGGATTAGCGGGTGATTGGGACATTAAAGTGTATTATGATTACAAAGAACTTCTTGCTAATAAAAATATAGATGCAGTACATATAAGCCTGCCGGATCATCATCATGCTATTGTTGGTGTTGCTGCTGTGGATGCTGGTAAGGATGTATATCTTCAGAAGCCGGCGTCATTAACTATTGAAGAAGGCCGGATATTAAGTAACGCTGTTAAAAGGAGTGGAAGGATATTGCAAATGGGAAGCCAGCAGCGCTCCATTGATCCCTGGCCTCAATTTAAAAAAGGGTGTGAACTGGTGCTTAACGGACGCATAGGGCAACTCAAAACCGTTGAAGTTGGTTTGCCTGGTGATCCCGGTGGTGGTAACCCTGCTCCGATGCCTGTCCCCGAAATTTTAGATTATGATGCATGGCTCGGCGCCACTCCGGAAGTATATTACACAGAAGACAGGGTTCATTCAAATGACGCTTCACCCAAAGGCGTTACCAGCAGACCGGGCTGGTTGCGTTGTGAACAATTCGGCGCCGGGATGATCACCGGTTGGGGCGCTCATCACATTGATACAGCACATTGGGGAATGGGTACAGAATATTCAGGGCCAATTGAAGTATGGGGTAAGGCGGCATTCCCAACAGATGACCCTAATTATAAAGGCCTGTGGGATGTACACGGTATATTCAGAACGGAAGCAATGTATGCGAATGGCGTTCACATGATAGTTTCCAACGAACTCCCAAATGGAGTTAAGTTCATCGGTACTGATGGATGGATATGGGTAACCCGGGGCAATTACAGAGTGAGCGATAGCGATCCTGTAGCTGATAAGGATGGCGTAAAACCTATTGATGCAAGTAATCCAAAGATGCTTCAATCAGTAATTGGTCATAAGGAAATTCATCTTTATGAAAGTTCGGAGCAACATGCAAACTGGCTGGATTGCGTGAAAAGTGGTAAACAACCAAACTCACCAATTGAGGTAGGGCATCGTTCCTGCAGTACATGTTTGCTTCACCAGATAGCAATGAAACTTAAAAGAAAGATTTATTGGAATCCTGAAAAAGAAACGTTTTCAAATGATGATAAGGAGGCCCTGGCAATGTTATCACGCCCGCGGCGTAAGAAGTATGATTTTTATGCATAAACAGGAATGAAATGAATTTGCATAAGTTTGAATGATAATAATAAATTACAGTGAAGAATTATTCAGAAGAAGAATTAAAATACATAGTGGATGGGTTTTTTAACAGAACACTTGATAAATCATTGTGGACACACGATGCCCATATTATTACAGCTATATGGCATTTAATGAAGTTTGATAAAGAAGATGCTTTATGCCGGCTGAGATCAGGGATCATTTCTTACAACCTTGCCACAGGCGTTGAAAACACCGTGGAAAATGGCTATCATGAAACCATGACAATTTTTTGGTGGAAGGTTATCAATCAATTCCTGGCACAACGCTCCGGCTATTCTTATCGTGATAACTGTATTGATTTTTTGAATTCATACCTGGCAGAAAAAAATTTTCCTTTGCGGTTTTATTCTGAACAAAATTTATTTTCAGCTATGGCAAGGTCAAGGTTTGTAAACCCTGATGTACAGGAAATAAAAATATAATCAAGAGAAATGATAAAGAAAAAAATAACTTCTATTGCATTACTAACAGCAACCCTTCTTATGTCCTGTAATGATAATGTACAAAATGTTGAAGTACAAAAAGAAGAAAAAACGGTTCAGCTAATCACTCTTGATCCGGGTCATTTTCATGCAGCCTTGGTGCAGAAAACCATGTATCCTGATGTGGATTCAACAGTACATGTTTATGCCCCCGATGGAAGTGATCTAAAATTACATCTTGACAGGATCAAGGATTATAACACCCGCAGTGAAAATCCTACACATTGGAAAGAAGAAGTTTATACCGGAAATGATTTCTTTGAAAAAATGCTTGCACAAAAAAATGGAAATGTTGTAGTGCTTGCAGGGAACAATCAAAAGAAAACGGACTACATTTTAACAGCGTTGCAAAATGGTTTTAATGTGCTGGGAGATAAACCGATGGCAATAGACAGCAAAGGCTTTGAACAATTGAAACAGGCTTTTGACGCAGCATCTAAAAATAATCTCCTGTTATATGATATAATGACAGAGCGTTTTGAAATTACGTCCATTTTGCAGCGGGAACTTTCTATGATACCAGAGATCTTTGGCACACTGGAAAAAGGAACACCTGGCGCTCCGGCTATCGTTAAAGAAAGTGTGCATTATTTCTATAAATATGTTTCCGGAAATGTTTTAACCCGTCCGGGATGGTTCCTTGATGAAACCCAGCAGGGTGATGGCATTGCAGATGTAATGACGCATGTGGTTGACCTGGTGCAATGGGAAAGCTTTCCGGAACAAATAATTGATTACAATAAAGACATACAGGTAAATAGCGCCCGGCACTGGACAACAAATATGACCTTATCACAATTTAAAGACATTACCAAACTTGATAGCTTCCCTGCTTACCTAAAGAATAAGGTTAAAGACACAACACTTGAAATTTATAGTAACGGTGAGATCGATTATCAAATACGTGGAGTGCATGTTAAAACTTCTGTAGTATGGAATTATAAAGCGCCTGAAGGAACGGGTGATTCTTATTATTCATTGATGAAGGGTACTAACTGTAATCTTATAATAAAACAGGGTGAGGTAGAAAAATATAAACCTGTACTGTACATTGAACCCCTTGTAAACGGTGCCGCTTATGAGTCTGTTTTAATGCAAAAAATAAAAATTATTCAAACCAAATATCCAGGCGTTGAATTGAAACAGAATAGCATGGGATTTGAAGTTATTATACCAGAAAAATATAGAGAAGGGCATGAAGAACATTTTGCAAGAGTGACAAAAAATTTTCTTGATTACCTGAAAAATAAAAGCATGCCTGCATGGGAAGTACCCGGCATGATTGCAAAATATTATACTACCACAAAGGCATTAGAATTAGCCACGCAAAAACAATAGCATCAATTTATCTAATGAAAAAATTACTCATTATACCTGGCTTTTTAATTACAACAAATCTGATGGCGCAAACTGATTCATTACATTCAGGAGTATATAACTGGAGCAATTTGAAACCACAAAAAACAGAGAAGCGTGAAACAAGAAAGGTATTGGAAGGAAGCGCCTTAGACCTTGCAAATCTGGAAATCCATACTTCGACCATTGGTCCTGGCGTAGTTAATCATCCGCCGTATGCATATAATAATTTAGAAGAACTCATCCTTATAAAAGAAGGCAGCCTGCAGGTAACTATAAATGATACAACGAAGGTATTAGGGCCGGGAAGCATTGTGTTTATTGTTGCCGGTGATACACAGAGTTTTAAAAATATTTCTGAGACGCCGGTAACTTATTATGTGTTAAGTTTTAGAGGAAGAAATCCTGTAAATATTGCCAGGGGCAGGCATGGCGGAGGATCATTTGTAAAAGACTGGAAAGATATTACCATAACAAAGACACAGAAAGGAGAATCAAGGCAAATATTTGACCGTCCTTCTTCTATGTTTGAAAGATTTGATATGCATGCTACTAACCTGGAGGCGGGAATGATAAGCCATCCGCCGCACACACACAGGGCAGAAGAAATTATCCTGATGATAAAGGGCAATGTGCAAATGCAGATCGGAGAAAATTTTTACAACTCTGCTGCCGGGGATGTTATATTTCTCGAAGCAAATGTGCCACACGCACTTAAAAATACAGGAAGCGAACAATGCAGTTATTTCGCTATTCAGTGGCATAACTAATTTGTATAAAAAAGGGAATTGTAAATTAAATCATGTATGCCCCATAAATTTCCTCACCCTCCACCTCTACAAAAATATGTTCTTCAAACGTGGTAGCTACTGAGAGTCCTACATAATCTGCGGTAATTGGAAAAGCTTTATGCGTTCTTTCTACCAACACAAGGGTTTGTATTTTTTTAGGATAGAATAAAAGGATGGGCTTTAATGCGTATAATAAAGTTCTGCCACCATGTACCACATCATCTGCAACTATAATAACCTTACCGTTGAGATCAATTTCCGGCGAAAGAGTTATTTGGGATAGATTTTTTTTATCAATATCAATTTCCATAAGATCCAATTTCCCTTTATAAATGGGCTTTAAAAGTGCGGCCATCTTTTTGGCAATTACCAGCCCGTTTTCTTTTATACCGGCAAGGATAATGTAATTCTCATCTGTATTTCTTTCCAAAATTTCATAAGCCATGCGTTGCAATTTTTTTTGTGCAACTTCTTTAGTAAGTATATAATTTTTTGAAGACATATAACATGAATTAAAAAAACACGAATTACACGAATTTAGTTTAATAATTGCTTTGCTTTCACCTGAATCATTAAATCGTTTTCAGTTCAGCTTTTTAATTCGTGTTTATAATACTCTTCGTGTAAATTCGTGATATGCAAATTCTGCAGCAAATACTTTTTATATTAATAACGGTATTCGCCACATTGCTGTTTGCTAAAAAAGCAAAACAGATAAGGAGGAATATTTTATTAGGTACTGATGAAAGCTTTTCTGACAGGCCCATGGAGCGTTGGAAAAATGTTTTGTTATTAGCGCTTGGTCAAAAAAAAATGTTTCGTTATCCTCTTGTGGCAATAATGCACTTTGTAATTTATGCGGGGTTTATTATTATCAATATTGAAGTATTGGAAATTGTTGTAGATGGTCTTCTTGGAACCCATCGTGTATTCGCAGAAGCTTTGGGGGGCTTGTATTCTTTTCTTATTAATTTTTTTGAAGTGTTAGCTGTTGGCGTAATAATAGTTTGTATTGCTTTTTTGGTACGAAGAAACATTTTAAAGCTTAACCGTTTCATGAAACACGACCTTGATGGCTGGCCACGAAATGATGCAAATTATATACTAATTACAGAAATAATTTTAATGACCTTATTCCTGACAATGAACTCAGCCGACAGGGCTTTACAACTTCAGGGTAGCGCTCAATATTCAGGTCATGGAGATTTTATTTTCTCCGGTATCTTAGCTCCGTTATTTAAAAATTTTTCTTCTGATAACCTTATAGGTATAGAACGAACATGTTGGTGGATGCATATCCTGGGCATCTTTATCTTCTTAAATTATCTTCCATATAGTAAGCATTTGCATATTTTACTGGCTTTCCCTAATGCGTATTATGGTTCATTGTCGCCCAAAGGGAAGATGGATAATATGCAAAATGTTCAGCAGGAAGTAACCTATATATTTAAGCCGGAGCTGGCACCGGCTAATGGAGATACACAAGTGCATAAATTTGGTGCAAAAGATATTTTTGATCTAAGCTGGAAAAATTTATTGGACGCCTATAGTTGTACCGAATGTGGAAGATGTACTGTAGCATGCCCGGCTAATAAAACCGGCAAACTGCTAAATCCCCGCAAAATAATGATGGATACGAGGGACAGAACAGAAGATGTTGGAAGAAATATTAATAAGTACAAAAGTTTTATTGATGATAAAAAAACCCTTCTTCATAATTATATAACCACAGAAGAATTAAGGGCCTGTACAACATGCAATGCCTGTGTGGAAGAATGTCCTGTAAGCATTAATCCGTTAGATATAATTCTTGAGTTGCGCCGTTCGTTGGTTATGGAAGAAAGTAATGCGCCCCAGGAATGGAATGCCATGTTTAGCAATGTTGAAAATAATTTTGCCCCCTGGAAATTCAATCCTGATGAGAGAGATAAATGGACGGAGTGAGGAAATAATCTAGCCTGAACCGGGATAAATGAGATTTATGGGATTTATGGGATGCGAAGAATGAGATGGGATGGAGTTTTTATTATTTAATTTTATCAGAACCAACTACTGCCGGCTGCTCTCCGAGATGATCAAGTTTTTCCGCTGCATCTTTGTGCAGCAAAATTTTTATTAATTGAATCACCGCGGTTAATGCAAAAATTCCCCCGATTACCCAATTTAAAATGTTCTGATTGGCATTCAGCTTTTCAACCATATACTTTCCTCCAAATATAAAAACAGAATTACCCATTAATGTTCCCAGGCCAATACCAATAATATATAAATTATAAAAAGAATTTTTGGGAAGAAGAACTTTTTTGGTAAATAATACTGTACTCCACCCAAACCAAAATGGAATTTGCATTGGGCTTATGGCACTTAAAAATATGCCTAACAAAAAACGATGAATATCAGGTAAATTATTTTCTACAACCTGCCCTGGATGATGATGTTTTAACGCGGTCATAAAACTGCCTGCGGCAAGTGCGACAACAATACAAAATGTTATCCATTCAAGCCACTTAAATAATTTTTTTTGTTTACGTATCCAGTTTATGCCCACCAGCGAAATACGAACATATATCATCTCCGTTAATAAGGAACCACATGAAAAATAGATGGCATTTTTATACCCCTCTTCTACGCCAATTTTCATGGCAAGCACATTTAAAGTGCCAAGCGGCAGCGATCCCAAAAAGCTTACTATAAGGCCCCAAAAAAAAACCTTCAGCAATTTCATAATGAAACTAAATTAGCTTTTCTTAGCTAAAACGGAGAGAGAAACTTTTACAGTTTTACTCATTACGGCACTGGATTCCCCGACAGAATATTCGAGCCGGTTAAGTTCAAATTCGCCTGCAAATACATAATCACCTCCCTGAGGCGTGGCAGTAAAAGGAAAGAAAAATTCTTTAGTGACACCATGCATAGTTAGCAGGCCCGCGAAATTATAAACACCTGATTTATTTGTGGCACTTATTTTAGTTGACTTAATGGATATTACAGGAAACTTTTCTGCATCAAAATAATTCTCACCTCTTAAATGACCATCCCTGGTTTCGCTATCGGTATCAACAGTACTAACATCTACAGTTACGCTAAAAGAAGATACGGCCAGGTTCTGCGGATTAAAATCAATTTGGCCCCTGAGATGCGAAAAATCACCACCGGTGTTTACACCAAAATTTTTAATGCTGAAATGTACTTTACTGCCATTATCAGCAGGCGTATAGTTTTGTGATATTGAAGGTAAATACAATAGCAAAGAAATAAATGTTACTATCAAATGGTTCATAAAATAATTTGTCCTAATAAGACGCAAAAATGAAACACGAATTAAACAATGAGATGTTAAATATATTTATCGGCTTCTCTTATCATACTATAGTGCTTATTAGTTGATCTCAAAAATTTGATCCCTTTTATTAACGGCCAGCACTCTATGCCTTTACGGCGGTTGTTCATGCTTATTGTAAATAATATTTTCCAGTGCTTTAAAATTTCTTTGTAAGCGCCGGATAATGTAAAACCAGTATCATAGAAATGGTTTGGTTCAGCGCCGCAACCATTGTATTCTAAAATAGAAAAATTTTGCCCCTTTTTTAAATCCCCAATTGAAGAGCACATTATATCGTATCTACCGTAAAAAAAATCATCAACCGATAGACTGATGTTGTCAATGAGACTAACAAGATTATCATCAATTTCCTCTTTTAAATTAATAAAATGTGCACCACGGTTATGGTTAGCAGCATGGCTCAACATAAATTTTTCCCCCGGTGCTAATATTTTTTCAAAATTAGCCCCATGTTCACTTTTTAATTCCTGTTCCCTTTTTTTGGCCTTTGGGTGTTTCATTATCAATTGATGAAGCGTATGTTTTCCATCACCTTCAACCCGCAAAGGAATTTTATGTAGAAAGCCGGTTATGTCGCCTTTTGGTTCACCCGGATAGCGATAATAAAAAATGCTTACTTCCATAGGATAATTAATAAGCTCCTGGATAATATATTCTACCGGAACTTTTTTATGATATTCCTTAAGCTGTTCTTCAGTGTCAAACTTTCTGAATAAGATTCCTTGGCCGCCAACCTCTGGCTTTACTATCAAAGGAAAACAGATGTTTTGGGCTGATAGTTTTTCTTTCACAAACTCAAAATTTTCCGGAGGTTTTATATTTACCGTAGCAGGGTACAAATGCTTTGGAAGCATATCATACATTTCTTTTTTAGGCTCACCTTCCATGCCGCCAAACGTTAGCTTAGGATTGCTTGGTGTAAAAAACCAAACGGCCTGGGAACGAATGATATACCAAAGCCATACAGGTGCAATAGGCGCATAAAGCAATTTAAAAGGCCATTGCTCCCAATTAAAAATCTTTTTTACTAATAACTTCACTCACCTGAATTAAAAGCGAAAATAGCTACTAAACTATGGCAAACTTTCATAAAATTTGTTTGTTGTATTTTTAACCGGGCAATTAATATTTATTATGCAGGTACCACGTATGGCTGAAATGGCGGTTGCAGGGGAAACCCCTGAAGTTTTATTTTGGGTTGGTTGCGCCGGAAGTTTTGACCAAAGAGCACAAAAGATAACTATTGCATTTGCTTCAATATTGGATAAGGCAGGTATAAAATATGCCATCCTTGGTAAAGAAGAAATGTGTACAGGAGACCCCGCGAGACGTGCCGGTAACGAGTTTATGTTTCAAATGATGGCGTACCAGAATATTCAGATACTGAATGGGTACGGCATAAAAAAAATTGTAACTGCCTGCCCGCATTGCTTTAATATTTTAAAAAATGAATATCCTGAGTTAGGTGGTAATTATGAAGTGATACATCATGCAACATTTATACAACAGTTGATTGATGAGGGAACAATAAGAATGAAGGAACAGGGAAATTTTAATGGAAAGAAGATAACTTACCATGATAGCTGTTACCTCGGGAGAGCCAATAATATTTATGAAGCACCGAGAAAAGTTTTGGAAGCGCTCGACATTGATCTTGTTGAGATGAAGCGTTGCCGGAGTAATGGACTTTGCTGCGGGGCAGGTGGGGCACAAATGTTTAAAGAAGAAGAAAAAGGTGATATCAGAATAAATATTGAAAGAACAAAAGAAGCGCTGCAAACAGGCGCCGCAATAATTGCAGCAGCATGTCCGTTTTGCAATACGATGCTTACAGATGGAGTAAACGTTAATGAAAAAGAAGAGGAGGTCCGGGTACTGGATATTGCTGAGATGATTGCTGCTTCGATGATGTAAGTTTTAAATCTACCAGTAATCTCCTTTAACTTTGCACTATGAATTTACATTTCCAGGATGAGATACCTGCAAACTTTGCTGATGATTCAAGGGTTTGGATCTACCAGAGCAACAGGCAATTTACAATTGAAGAGGTTTTACTAATCGAAGCCTTGCTGGAAAATTTTGCAACTACATGGAAGAGTCATGGAGCTGATGTAAAAGGTTCAGCAAAATTATTTTTTGGCCAGTTTATAATTTTATTAGCTGATGAAACTGCAACAGGAGTAAGTGGCTGCAGTACAGACAGTTCAGTAAGATTAATAAAAAATGTTGAGCAGGATTATAATGTGAATTTATTCGATCGCAAAATTCTTGCTTTTATAATAAAAGAAAGAATTCAGTTAATTTCTCTAGATCAGCTAAATGATGCTATTGAAGATGAACTCATTTCCCCGGATACCTTATATTTTAATAACACTATTCAAACCAAAAAAGAATTAACTGATAGTTGGATAATCCCTGTAAAAAAAAGCTGGTTAACAAAAAGATTTTTGTCTCTTTCAGAAAATCTCAATTCTTAATTTTATGCAATTCTG
>JBDSFG010000253.1:0-6191 GCA_039919615.1 Ginsengibacter sp.
ATCGCTTTGGTAATAAACTGTTGAGCGTTTACCCCTAACTGTGAGCATATAATGATTAATAAAAAAATTAATTTGCTTTTCATCTTGCTTTCTATTTTGTTTTTGAAGTCTTATTTTTAAAATCCCATTCAAAACCAATTAAGAAATATCTTTTCAACCGGTCGTTTATTATTTCTGTATAAGTATTACTGTAGAAATTCCTGTCTATCCCAATGTTTTGATTTAAAATATCATGAACTGAAATATATGCGGTGAACTTGTCACTATGAAAAGTACGTTGCAGCCTTGCGCCCCATTGGGTTGAATTCAGGTTAGTATTGAACTGTTGTGTTTTTTGCCGTGTGTACAGTTGAAGATCGGTAATAATTGACCAGACTTTTTTATAATATACCGTTGCATTTAAGTTAAGAGAATTGGTATTGTAGTGAATCTTTGTATCGTTTTGCGAAGTAGTATTCGAGTTATAACTAAACTGGTCACTTATTGAAAAATCGTATTTCTTTTCCTTTGATTTATACAGTTGGAAATAACTGCCTGGAGTAATTGTTTTTGAAAAACTTTTCTGCTTATTGATAATATCAGCATATTTATTATAGCTGATACGCGGGCCAATATAAACTTGTAAATCAATTTTTTTCAATTTGAAACCAATGCCCCCATTGAAACTAAGTGATATGTTGCCATTAGTATTTATCGGCTGCGTAACAATTTTACCAGAGTCAACATTAATAATGCGGTTATTAGTGATTGCATTGCTTGTTGATCTTATATAGACAGACTGGTACATCTGGAAATCCTTTAAGAAGTTATAACTGCTATGTGATATGTTGAACGAATTACTAAAGGATGGCTTCAGGTCAGGATTTCCAATGTATTGATTAAAATAATCATTGTTATTCCTTAATGGCTGTAGCTGGTTAATGGATGGTTGCGAAGTGTTACCGTTATAGTTAAACCTAACGCTGTGATTGGGTTTATAGGTGTAATTGATATTTGCTGCCGGATAAAAATTTACATAATCACGGGTGTAATCGTGGTCATAAGTAATGTCTTTCAAATTGAAATTTGTAAAGCCAAAACCTGCCCCAATATTTATTTTCCATTTTTTATTGGCAAAGTTTAACCTCGTAGATGGTATGTTCTGCACTATATTTTGCCTGAACTGGTTAGACAAAGAATCCACTACAGTTTCATACTTATCTGACACGGGACTGTAATTATAAGTCAATTGGTTATTAGTGCCATAGTTGTAAGCAAGCTGATAGGCCAGCTCCAATGAGTATTCTTTAGCTAACGGTTCTGTATAAACGATTTTTCCTGAGAGATTTGAAGTTGTGGTATTGTAGTCCTTCATCTGGTCAAGGTTCTGGCTGTTCGCCGGAACGCCATCAAAGTATGCCTGGTTATAAGACTTTAAAAAATTGTTCCCCTCGTCATTCAATACATTCCAGTTTCCTCCAAAAGTTAATGTTCGCCTGCTTTTGTGAAATTTATGCCTGAAAATTAAATCTCCTGATACGGCACTTTTATCATTTTTTGTTTGCAGGTTTCTCGAGCTTGTATTTTTTAAAGTTCCGGTATTGCCGGTACTTACAGAGTTTAGACGGCTTCCGCTTTCTGTGTGATAGAAATTAGTATTAGCTGTTATTTTCAATGAATTTGCTGAATCAATTTTCACATCCAATATTCCTTTGATTTTTATATTATGCCTGTTCACATCGCTTACTTCATTTGAATTTGTATTTAAAACGGAATCTCCAACTTGTGCCTGGGTAAAAGTTTGCCTGTTGTTCGTGTATTGTTGGCTGTTATATTTAGGCGAAAGGTTAAGGTTATACTTATCATTCCATTTATTGCTGTATTGTAATCCGGCATTTACATTAGTGATGAATCCATTTTGCGGATCAACATAAGCTTCGTCATCATTATTTCCTGTCCATTGAAAATTAACGTTGCCATCGTCATCCACGTTTACATTAAAGTTATCATCACCTCCGCCATATTTGCGTTCATCCTGCCAGCTAAGCCCATCCTGGCCGGTGTTGCCGCTTAGCAGAAAGGCCGATAGTTTTCTTTTTCCTTTAAAGGAACTGAACAGCAAATTTTCATTATACCGGTTTTCATCATTTTGTTTCGTGCCACCTGCTACATCTGCTTTTCCAAAATACCCGTGTTTACTATTGTCTTTTAATTTAAGGTTAATAGTCTTTTGTGTTTGCCCGTCATCTATCCCCGTAAATTCTGACTGTTCACTTTTTTTGTCAAATACCTGCACTTCCTTTACAGCGTCGGCTCTTAAATTTTTTACAGCCATTCCGGGGTCATCACCAAAAAATTCTTCACCATCCACCAAAACTTTTTGTACCGTTTCTCCCATGGCTGTTATTTTGCCGTCCTTATCTACCTGTATGCCTGGTAATTTTTTTAATAATTCTCCCACATTGGCATTGGCGCTTACTTTAAAGCTATCAGCAGTATAAACAGTAGTATCGCCCTTGATGCGAAATCCTGAGCCCGACTTAATAATTACTTCCTGTAATAATTTACTTTTTGAAATTAGGTGCAATTGCGCAAGGTCTTTGTCGCCGGCGACTTGGATGTTATCCAGCAAGTCGGCAAAGTATGGATGCGTAGTCATTAAGATATATTTCCCCGGATGAATATCTTTTAAAACAAAGTTTCCGCTGGCATCAGTCCTGGTAAATTTATAAAGAAAAGAATCTACGGGTGTCAACAATGCTATCACCGCATTTTTTACAGGTTTCTTTTCATTATCATCATTTGCCGATCCGGTGATTTTTGCAAGTTGGGCGTGTGCAGAAGCAGAGAAAAAGACAGTGACTATGAAAAGAGTAAAGAGATTTTTCACAAACAAATTTTAGTTTTGGGGAGGCGGGTAATAAGATTCTCCATAGGAGTCCTGTGACAAAAGTGATTAAAATATTTAGTTTAACTTAAACACTAATCTTAAATTTACGTTAAAGCAAAAGTGTGTTTAATTAAGAACATCAATCGCTAAAATTCCATAAACGGTCCTCATATTGGCGCAAGGTTTAGCCGGCGTTGGTGTTCTGAAGTCCACAGACTGCCGTTGTTGCGTGTTCGTGCCGATGGCCTTGCAGGATAGCATCACCAACAACCAGAATGGACTTATGAAATGAAAATGCAACAACTGATTAATTTAAATAACTTAGCAACATTACGCATTGGATAGCTTAGTGCTGTTGTTGGTGAAGCCGGGCTGCAAAAGCCCACTGCACAAAACACCAACAATGGATTCAAACGGCTAGCGATGGCTTGGAACACCAACACGGGAATAAACGGCTAACGATGCATCGAACACCTGCAAGGGAATAAACTTACCAATTCATACTCGTCGTGAATCATAAAGTTTCCCTATATTCATCTGCTCAAATATTCATCTTTAAAATTATCTACTATGCTAAAAGAATTATTCGATCTTGTAAGAGGACATGCCACGGAATCTGTTATTAATAATCCTGATGTACGTCACGAACATAATGATGCTGTAGTAGCTGAAGCTACTAACACTGTAGCTTCGGGATTGCGTAATGTTGTAGCTGGAGGCGGGCTGCAAAGCCTGTTGGCTTTATTTGGCACTGGCACCGGTGATAAGAAGGGCTTGCTCAGTAATCCAATTGTCTCTATGATGATGGGGCACTTTGCCGGAAAGCTCATGAATAAATTTAACCTGAATAACAGTCAGGCTAACAATTTATCGGGCACCCTTATCCCAAATGTACTTGGCAGCCTGATTAACAAAACTAGTGATCCCAACAATTCCGAATTCTCTCTCGAAAAATTATTGAGTTCTATCACGGGTGGTAAAAGCGAAGAAATTGCTGGCGATCAAAAGCCAGGTGGCGGCGGGTTAGGGGGCCTGCTAAAACAATTTGGAGGCGGGGGACAAGGAAGTGGCGGTGGATTAATGGACCTTGTAAAAAGTCTTGCCGGCGGTGCACAACAACAACAGCAAAAAAATGGTGGCGGACGATTGCTTGATATGATAAACGGATTAGTAATGAATTATTAAGAGGGTTTAAAGAATACAGTAGGAATAATTTTTAATATAGATTTATATCTTCAGATGGACAAATGGAAGGAACTGACAGATCGTATTCAGATACATTTGTTGCCCTGGGTGTACAACCGATAAATTTAAACCGTTGCATGGTGTGTCACGAATTCCAGCGTTTTTGACCAAAATGATTTTTCATTACAACGGACTAACTTAGTTCCACTTTCAGAAGAAGCCTTTCCTTTCGATTGGTACTATAAAGCCCTTCACGAATTCCCCTTGATATTGGCGCAAGGTTGTCATCCATGTTCATAATTAAAAAAAATTGCTGGCGCAAAGCGTCCGTTTGTGCCTTATAATATAACCTCAATTATTTTACACCAATCGTAACTCATCGTTTAATTTTCAGGATAAAAAAACGGTAATTCTAACTCTTAGTTTTTTATGATCCTTCTCAAAGCACCCTGAAGGATATGGTCGAAGGATATCGGGACGCAAGCATCTTGAAATTCATACAAAAAACTTTATTAACTTTAGTTGGCTGCTGTATAACATTATTCACTTTTAAAATTTATTTTATGATAATGGTTCACGACATTTTTATTTGTAAGCCGGGCAATGCTTCAAAATTTGCAAAATTAATGAAGGATGTTATGGCTGATAATGCTGAGTTGGTAAACATTATGACAGATATGACCGGCGACTTTAATAAGGTTGTAATGGTAACAAAACATGAAAACCTTACTGCCTACGAGCAAAGCTTTCAGAAATATATGCAGGACACTGATGAAATGAAAAAGATGAAAGAGAAAATGAAGGGCTATCACGATATGTACCTCACAGGTTCAAGGGAAATTTACCAGGTTTGGTAAAAAAAGAATAATCAAAGATATTCACCCATTTTGGCGCAAGGTTGCGTTCCTTTCGGTTTGTAAAACTCTTTACAGTACATTTGTTTGCAGCAGCAGGAAGAGGGGCTCAATTTACAACTGTAAACGTTAAGCCTTTACGGGCACTAAATGATCTTAAATTATCAATAGCATTTGGAGGAGGTAACTGTAAGTTACCGTATTGTTCCCGCCATGTATTTTGCAACCAGCCCCGGCCAATCAGCGTAATATTTTCTGCCACCGGAAATTTATCAAGGACCATCTTTGCTGAATCCACACCACTAACAATTAACAGGTTGTTAGTTCCGACTGGTGAAGTTACTTCGGAATAAGTTTTTAACCTGTTGGTGCCGGTTAAAAATGAGAATTTCCAGGTATTGCCTTCCGGCCAGCTGTAAAGCTCCCAGCCCTTCATCGAACGGGTAATAGTAAGATTGTCAAAGCCGGCGGTTTTGGGTGGCTTCTTAGGATGGGAACAAGCAGCAAATAAAAAAGCGCAGCATAAAAAGGTAAAAATTGATGGGAAATTAATTTTCATATCGTTATTATGAAATAACTGATTCTCTTTATTTGCTACTACCTCAAACCATATGCTTAAAACTGTTAAAACCCTCCCCTACATTGGCGCAAGGTGTGTCAAGAAGTAAGAGAGTAGAATAGTTCTTTTACATGCTGTTTAACAGATGAGAGTTGGCCCCCTACATTGGCGCAAGATTGAGTTCCATCTTTCATAATTAAAAAGGTTTGCTCGCAGTGTCCGCTTGTAGCTTATAACATAACCAACCATTTTTAACCAATCTCAACGCAGCATTTAATTTTCCGAAATATAAAAAAGGCGGTAAGTCTCACTCTCAATTTTTTGCAATCTCCCAGCCCTCGTTAGTGTTCCCAGCCGAGCCGTTGTTTTGTCTTGTGACCAACAACAGAGGGGCAAGCAATGAAAGATGATTGCATAATAAAAATGAGGCAAGCTTTAGCGGCGTCAATCGTGAATCTTGAGTGCGAAGATTGATGTGAATGCTTGCTGGTCACAAGAGGCTGACAACGACGTAAGAACTTAGAGATTAAACTATCACTCTTTGGGATCAAGACGGAAAGAAACTTTGCAAATAACGCCATAAGAAGCAAGCTTTCCGTCCTTCACATGCACTTTAAAATCTTTTACATAGATAGAGTCAATATTGTGTATAGTTTTTGAAACTTCGGCAAGGCAATTTTTAATTGCATCATCAAAGCTAATTTCTGAAGAGGCAATAACCTCA
>JBDSFG010000326.1:0-6616 GCA_039919615.1 Ginsengibacter sp.
TCAGCAGGAGTATTAAAATATTGCAGGGCAGTACTATCCAATCTAAATCCCCATGCCGTATATAATTCCAAATCTGCTACAGTTAAAAAGGTTATAAATAATACCAGGGAAACTGTATAGACGGAAATGATTTTGCCGATATTAAAATTCTTAAATATTGTTTGTAAAAAAAATAAGAAGAAGGGGATTATACTCAGGTAAGCGCTGAATGAGATGTCAAGATATAATCCATGTAAAAAAACTTTTGCTATTTCCACTGCTGTTAAAGAAGCAGTTTTTACACGATGATAAATTAGAAATATCCCTTTGCTCACTATAAAAAAAATGAGCCAGTACACGTAATATGCAATATGCTGGAGGTATCTGTATTTCACCGGGTAAAAATATTTAATTATACTGATGAAATATTGTCTCCACTTACTTACAGGCAGGTTGAAAGGCTACTTTGTAATTTTCTACAATTAATTTTCTTATTTCTCTCAATTCAATTTCAGTAAAGTTTACATCGGGCTTTTACAGCAGTAACTATAATTAAAAACAACTACCCGTGAAGCCCGATCAATGAAGGGTCTCAAAATAATGATAAGTCTGTTCTATAAATCTTTACCTTTCACATTCAGCCACTATCATTGTCGCATTTACACCGCGATAGAACGATCTTTGTTAGCGAAATTTGAATCGTAACAAAACCAATAATGAAGAAGCTTTTTAAAGAGTAAATTATTTGAAGTTACCCGGGGACGCTCATTGTTACCCCGGCAACCCTTAACTGAGGCTAAATTGCAGGATATTTAGAATATTTTAAAAGATGGAAAGGTAACCAAGGACAAAACGCTCTGGCTACACTTACGCAGCACAACGAAAAGCAGGTACTAACGCTATAGTTATTCACTGGCTTCTTTTACCCAAACTTTTGCCCCAACTGTAATTATCCAACTTTTAATACTACTAGTGCAGGCAAAAATCCGCAGCCATTATATACTTAACGTAACTTAATTTAATTTAAATGCAAATTGATGGCTTTTACCAGCTGCTTCATATTAAAAGGCTTTTCAATAAAAGCATCTGCATCACAATCTGCAAACGACTCCCCTTTTTTTGTATCACCCGAAACTAAAATTATCGGTATATGGTGCCTTTGTTTAAGCTCTTTACAAATCTGTGTTCCTGATTTTCCAAACAACCCTATATCTAATAAAATAAGGTGTGGGTGACAAAACTTTACTACTTCCGGAATATTAAAACTTCTTGCATGGGTATGTACGTCAAACCCATACCATGAGAGGGAAATTTTAACCAGGTCTAAAATATCTTCATCATCATCTACAATTAATATTTTTTTCATTCATGCTGATTTGAATTATTGAAACGGAATTGAATCAATAGTATTGTATCAAAATAAAATTTCTATGGGGTAAATATCGGAGGAGTATTATGTTGCTTATAAGAGGATGACTATGAATTTAATTTTTAAAGTAAATTCTAAAGATTATATTTTAAATTGTATTCAGTTAAGTTTTTTAATTCTAAAAATTATGTCTCAGCCCAAAAGGAGAAAGCATCCTCGCCAAACCAATACCCCAAAACTGCAAAAAGGAATAATATATCACAAGATCATTCCTGTTGCTGTAATTATTTTTGTTTTATTTGGCATTGGATTTTCTTTTTTAATAACCGGCTATAATATTTGGTGGCTAATAACCGGGGCCGCTATTGGCGCCGTTTGTGGATTTTTGTTTGGATACCAGATCGCCAAAGTGCTTTCAAAAAAATGAATTCACAGGATAAAATGAATTCCAAAGTCTGCATAAAATTTTCGCTGCCGTAGCCGGTGTTCTATTTAGGTGATATATCCAAAGATCAAGAATGATAAACATAAATACGGTTATAGTATGTTTGTATCATGACTCCGCATATAGTAAAAATCCTGGAATCCAGTTACATTAGCCATGATGTAAAACGCTTCATAACAGAGAAACCTGCAGGGTTTAATTTTATTCCCGGGCAATCAACGGACCTCTCTATTAATCATCCGGAATGGGCGGATAAACTGCGGCCGTTTACATTTACGTCTCTCAATGACTGGCCTTACCTGGAATTTATTATTAAAATATACGACGACCATAATGGTGTTACATGTCAGCTCGGTAAAACAAATGCCGGAGCGGAGCTGATACTTCATGATGTATTTGGAACTATACTTTACAAAGAACCGGGTATATTTATTGCCGGTGGCTCCGGCATCACTCCATTTATTGCTATATTCAGAGCCTTGCATAAACTTAAAAAATTATTACCCGGCAATGCACTTATATTTTCGAATAAAACTGCTGATGATATTATTTTAGGAGAAGAACTCACAAAAATGCTTGGTCCGGCTTTCGTGAATGTTTTTACCCGCGAGGGAGTTATTGGTTTCCGCGAAAGAAGAATAGACCGTAATTATCTTATTGAAACTATCCATGACTTCAGCAGGCATTTTTACGTTTGCGGCCCTGAACCATTTGTAAAAGAAATCGTTGAATTGCTTTTAAGTCTTGGTGCATCAGCAGACACAGTTATCTTTGAAAGATAACCTAATGTAAAAAACAGGAACACAAAATTTGCTGCTGAGTATACGGGCAAAACCCCTGTAGTATATAGCACAGACTGGGGATTTGAATTTGATGGCAATACAGATCCCTATCTTGCCCCTGGCCACGCTTTTAAATTTGACTACGGATGCCTGATAAAATGGACATGTGTCTTTGGTTTAAACTTTTTATTAACTTTCAATTTAAATTAATTAAATGAACCAATTCTTTTCACGCCGACAGGTAATCCAAACCGGTTTTTTAGCCGCCCTTGCCTCAGCAGTTCCCTCTAAGTCTCCTGCCAGGGATTTAGTACATAATGCTTGCAATGCCGGCGATAAAGACCCATCAGCGATTTTTAAAATAGGGATAGCTTCTTATACTTTTCGAAAACTATCCGTGGAGGATACTATAAAAGCAATACAACGGCTAAACCTCCATTATGTATCTATTAAGGATTTTCATTTAGCGCTTACCAGCACCACCGCTGAAAGAAAGGCTGTTATCCAAAAATTTACCGAAGCTGGAATTACGCCTTTAAGCTGTGGTAATATAACCATGCAGAATGATGAGACAGATATACGGCGTGCATTCGATTATGCCAGGGATTGCAACATGTCTGCTATTGTGTGCAGCCCTCACCCTGACTCCATGGCATTGCTCGATAAAATGGTAAAGGAGTACGATATTAAAATTGCCATACATAACCACGGCCCGGAAGACAAACGGTTTCCTTCGCCTTACGATGTTTACAAGGCAGTGGCGGGTTTTGACAAACGTTTAGGACTTTGTATTGACGTGGGTCATACAGCCCGTGCAAAAGTAAACCCTGCAGAGGCTATTATAAAATGCAGCGACCGCCTTTATGACCTTCACATAAAAGACATAAATACCACTGAACCAAACGGCACTACTATTGAAGCTGGAAGGGGTGTGCTTGACCTCCCCGCAATACTACATTCTTTACAAAAAATTAGATACAGCCATCTGGTAAGTATAGAGTATGAAGGTTGGGAAAATGATCCCCTGCCCGCCGTAGCAGAAACGTTGGGCTATATAAATGGTTTGCTGGCGGCGCGGCAAAAGCATAAAAGGTAAATAGAAGCAGGAAAATTAAACTGTCGGACCGGATTAAATCTTAATCCGGTTCAATAAAATACAGCTAAAAATACGAAAACGATTTAAAAATTCTTTAAGGTCATCTTACACTTTTCTCAGTACAATTTTTTACAAAGTGTATTTTACTGTTCAACTAAATGCCAGCATACTCCGGCAAGATCAATGATGTTAACTTCTTTGCCATAAGGCTGTGCCATCGGCTTACCTGAACGGATACCAAATTTGCAGGGCAATTGTTTTTCATTCACGTCATTCCAGAATTCCTGTGCGTTTCTTATGCAAATACTAAGCATAAAGTTTTCTGCAAAATCTTTCCGGTCATATTCCTGCAGAATAAATTTGCTGCAGTCTTTTTCAAAACCTGTATAAGCGCCCGCATCCCATTTTAATTTTAAAACCCAATTCCCGAAAAAATTATTTAGCGCCTTCAAAATTGCTGCCTGATGGAACAAAAGGCTGAAGGGGTAAATATTTCATGTCTTATCTTATGAATTATGAAAGTTGTGTATCACATTATTAAACGATAACCCAATGGTGGGTTTTAACCCACAAGAAATGTTCAGATCGAAAAATTACGCTCGACGCAGTGAGATTGAGTGAACGAAGGAGATAATAGCATTATATTTGATTTCCGATAAGTACGTTTGTGTAAAAAGTTAACATGCTAACAACAAAACAGTTATTCAAATGAAAAAAGTTTTATTTTTAATGTTACCCCTTACTGCATTATTTTTTTCTACCCAAAAATTACTGGCCCAAACCCAATTAAAGATAGCAGTATTTGATGTAGACTTAATGGTGCAGAATATGCCAGGCTATAAAATGGTGGATAGCTTGCTACAAGTTTATAACACCGACTCCCTGGGCGCAGAATATGAAATATATCAAAACGAATTCCGGCGTTTAGACAGCACATTCAAGGCTGATTCGGCGGCGGGCAAGAGTGCAGCAGTGTTAGATTATACTTCTAATCAGCGTAAACAAATCGGCTTGAACCTGGTTTACTGGCAACAGATTGCTCAGCAAAAATCAGAAAATAAAAGAGGAATGCTTGCACAGCCGCTTTATGCAGCAGTTGCCAGCGCTTACAAAAAAGTATTGGATGCAAGAAAATATACGCTCGTTTTAAAACCGAATACTTATGAGTTAGGGTCACTGGTTGAAAATATATTCCCATATGTTGCTAGAGAACTAAAAGTAGAGCTACCAAGGGAACTTGGAGGCGGTCAGCCTTTACCGGATGAGAAGCCGGCTGTAAAGTCGCCCGCCAAAGCCAAATCAAAATAATTGCCCGGCTGTTTTTTTAATTGGATAAAAAAATTGGGTTATGTAGTTAGTAGTAACCGTTTCTGCCTGGGTATTAAATTTTAGATAGTAATTTATTTTACAAAGAAACCGTAATGCGATCAAAATAGTTGGTAAAATATCTTGAAATATAATATAGGAAACGGGTTCAATAAAGTGAATTGAACCCATATTCAGCGCTTAATGGCTGGCCTCTTCCGGGATGGGTAAGAGATAATACCTTCAATTAGACTTCAATTTTTATGACTTATTTAATTCCTAACGATTCAAGGAATGCATTAGAATTTGGTTCTCTTCCTAAAAAGTTTCGGAGCATATTCATCTCTTCCATTGTGGATGCTTTTTCAAGTACATTTTTACGATACCTGACCCCCGTTTTTGGATCCATTACGCCATTTTTCTTAAATACTGAAAACATGTCTTCAGCAAAAACTTTTGACCACAGGTAACCGTAATAGTTAGCTCCATAGCCATTTAAGTGAGTGAAGCTGGCAATGAAATGGCTGCCTTCAGCAAAAGGAACCTGGCGCATGGCATTAAGATCTTTGGATACTTCAACTAAACTAATATTTTTTACACTGTCGAATTTATCCTCATAAGTAAAATCCAAAACACCTAAATATGCCTGCCTGATATAAGTTGTTGCAACACCAACTAATTGTGTTTGTTTCATTTTCTTAAACAGGCTCTCCGGCAAAACAACTCCGGTTTTATAGTGCTTTGCGAAAAGCTTTAATGATTCGTACTGCCATACCCAGTTCTCAAGAAACTGAGAAGGAGCCTCTACGAAATCGCCTTTTACAGCAAAAGATCCCTGTGAAGAAATGTCTGAACGGCTTAATATTAAATGAACAAGATGACCAAATTCATGAAAAAGGACTACCACATCGGAATGATATAACAATGAGGGCTCGCTTGCATTTCCTTCGGGAAAGTTACAGATAAGGGCAGAAACAGGCATAACCTCTCTTCCATTTTCAGTTCTATAGGGGCTAATCGGAAAGCAGGCAAAGTGGGTATATTTATCAGGCCTGGGGTAAAGGTCAAGATAAAAATTTCCTATCTTTTTTCCTTCTTTATACATAGCATAACCCTTTACTTTACTATACCATACCGGAACATTTTTTACTTCTTTAATATCTATACCAAACAATTTTTCATACACAGTAAACATACCTTTTAAAGTGTTGTTCATTTCAAAATATTCTTTTACCTCATCTGCATTTAACTGGTATTTTGTATCAAGTAATTTTTTGCGATAATAACCGAGGTCCCAATCATAAACCGTATCAGTTAATTCCGGATGTAAGCGGTTTTTTAACGCCCTCAATTCATTCATTTCTTTAGTTACATGAGGAGCCAGTTTTGCTACCAGGTCATTCTCAAAGTTCCATACGTTTTCAGGTGATGCGGCCATTTTATCAATCACTGAATAGGCCGCGTAACTTCTGAATCCAAGTTTATTTGCAAATTCTTGCCGGTAATAAAAGAGGCTATCCAACACTTGTATATTTTTGGGATATGCCTTGTTTGAATTATGCAGATACATAGTATGTCTTGCAGCATCATTATCTGCGTTCCTCATAATTTCTGTATAATTAGGGCCATTTATCACCACT
>JBDSFG010000389.1:0-7546 GCA_039919615.1 Ginsengibacter sp.
ATTTACCGGTTAATTTCTCTCTTAAGAGTATGGCCATTGAATAGGCTTCTTCGCCGGTGGCGCAACCCGCCACCCAGAATTTTATTTCTTCGCCTTCTGTGCTGTGTTTAATAATTTCGGATATTACATTTGTTTGTAAAAATTCATAGGCTTCCTTATCTCTGAAAAAGGAAGTAACACTTATCAAAAAATCTTTCGCAAGGGCTTCAACTTCCTGGATATTTATTTTACAAAAAGCCAGGTAGCTTTCCAGTTTGGTAAAATTATGATTGGCGGCTCTTCTTTTAATTCTTCTTTGTATAGTGGTTTGCTTATAATCAGAAAAGTCTAAAGGAAGCCTGTCCTTTATAAGGTCAATGATGGCTACAATTATTTTTTCTTCTGCTTTATTATTTGAAGCCTGCGGAAGTAATGCGCCATCATTTTTTACATAATATTCAATTGCTGCCGGCATTAGTTCTGGTTCAAGTACATAATCAACAATTCCGGCGGCAATAGCATTTGAAGGCATAGAGCTGAACTCAGACGTTGCAGGTTCACGTGCTATGATCATCCCGCCTTGTTTGTGTATGGCTTTGGCGCCTTCAGTACCATCAGAACCTAACCCTGAAAGTATTATGCCGATTGCTTTCTCTCCTTTTTCTTCTGCCAGTGAATTAAAAAAAGTATTGATGGTGAGGTGTGGGCCTGCAACAGCTTTTTTTTCGGTTAAACTTAACCGGTTATTATGAATAGTCATAAACTTTTTACTGGGAATAAGATACACCTGGTTATTTTCTACCCGCATGTTTTGTTCGGCTTCTGTAACTTTTAACTTACTGTGTTTGGCCAATATTTCAACCATCCTGCTTTTAACGTCCGGCGATAAATGCTGCACTATTACGTAGGCAACACCATCTAAAGGAGTATGATCAAAAAAATGCTGAATTTCTTCAAGGCCACCAGCAGAAGCGCCAATGGCAATTATATACTGTTCTGAATCTGTTGCCATAAAATATAGAGTTAAATGAATTAATCTTAAAAGGGGGTGCGGTTAAATGCTGTAACGAATTACAAAATAAGCAAGGTGAAACTATAGAGTTAGTGCGTATTGTAATTAAATTTTAATTGCAGGATTGTTTACTAAAAATTCTGTTTAGGAACTCTTCCCGAAGTCATCTGTAATTTGTAAATTGAATTCTGCAATTCTTCTAAATTATGTTGAAGCGTGCGTATATTATTCACAAATAAGGGATCATTTACCCGTAAGCGCTTTGTTGAAATATAAACTAAAAATTGAAGGCCTTTGGTGGTAATATACCATCTGCCGGTCTTTAGCTTTTTGTTGGTCATATCAATATCCAATAATCCTCTCTTGTACAAGCCGCTGAGGGATTCTTTAAAATCCTTTGGGCCATAAGGCCTTCCGGGAAACGCTAATTCCATTTGATAACATTTCTTCAGCGCTTCTATCATTTTTGGAGAAGCGTAAACATCTAAAGGTTCTTTGGTGTTGTATAACTCAAATTCCTTTTTCATTGAAGGTAAATTGATTTGTAATGTAGCATTAAAAACTCATTTTTAATAAGTTGGTAACATATATATAATCGGGTAATACGCTGTAAAATGAAATAAAAATTTTTTACAAATTGATTATTGATGAAGATTAAATTTATTTGCTGAGCTATTTACTTTTGAGCATTGCACATTCTTCTTCCGAAATTACTTTCCGCTTCTGTAATGGTATTGCGTTAAAAACCTCACAGGTTTTAAAAACCTCACAGGTTTTAAAAACCTGTGAGGTTTAGATTTCACCACCTGCAGGTATCGTAAAATAGAATGTTGAGCCTTTACCTTCTTTACTCATCACCCAAATTTTACCGTTTGATCTTTTAACAATTTCCGATGATATGTACAGCCCTATGCCAATACCGGGAAAAGTATATTGCTTGCTGTCGTTAACACGATAGAATTGTTCAAATACTTTATGGTGCTTATCCTTACTTATACCCAAGCCAAAATCACTTACACTTAAAGTAACATCACTCTTGCTTACTTTTGTGCGAACAATAACTTTGTTTGCGTTGGGTGAATATTTTATTGCGTTTGTAAGAAAGTTGGTGATCACCTGGCCAAGCCGTTCCCTGTCTCCATGTACCTGTACTGTTTTTTGTAAGTCAAGCTCAAGATTGTGATGTGGCGCTGTACCCTGGATCTGCTCTACTATTTCAACTGCAAGATTGTTAAAATCAAAAGTTGTATTTTCAAATTGCATTCTCCCGGTCTCTATCTTGGTTACATCCAGCAAGTCTTCAATAAGTGCCGTTAATTTGTTTACCTGTACATTCATTTTACCTAACCAGCCTGTAGCGGTAGTATCATTATTCTTTTTAAATATTTCTTCTAATACTTGTGTATAAGCTTTTATAACGGTAACCGGGGTTTTTAATTCATGACTTGTAATCCCAAGAAAATCATCTTTCATCCGCTCCAGTTCCACTTGCTTTGTTATATCAGTATTGGTTCCAAACCAACGTATAATTTTCCCCTTGCCATTGCGTATAGGCACTACCCGGGTAAGAAAGGGATGAAATACATTATCAGCGCCCTTGAGCGGAAATACCATTTCAAACGGTTGCCCGCTTTTTATCGTAAGTTTCCACTTTTCAAGAACTGCAGGCAAATTTTCCGGATCATGAACAGATTCCCAGCCAGCGTTTTTCATGTCCTTTTCGGTAGTACCCGTATATTCATACCAGCGGTTGTTATACCAGGTTATATTGCCATCGGCATTTGCTATCCATGCAAGATTTGGAATATTATTGGCCATGGTTTCAAATCTTTCCCCCATTTCTTCTGCGTCCTTTCGTGCCATAACCTGCTCCGTAATATCAAACCCATGCGATGTTACTCCATCAATTCTGCCCATTTTATCTCTCGTAGGCTGATACACGAAATTTAAATATTTTTCTGTTGGTTTCCCTTTGGGTTTTGCATGCAGCACCAGTTTCATCTCTCTACCAATAAAAGATTTTCCGGTAGTAAACACTTTATTAAGCAAGCTAATATATCCCTGTTCTTTAATTTCAGGAAAACACTCAAGTACCGTTTTACCTATAATATTTTTTTTGCCAACCAGATCAAAATAAGCCTGGTTGGCCAATTCGTATACAAAGCTTTTACCTCTCATAATTGCCAGAAATGCGGGAGCCTTCTCAAATATCTCCACTAGTTTGGCTCTCTCCCTTTCAAGCTCTTGTATCAGGTTTTTTCTTTCTGCATCTTTAAACTTTTGCTCTGTGGTATCCCGGGAAACAGAAAGTAATTGCTTTATTTTACCTTCTGCATTAAACAGCGGAGACACTGAAACATCCCACCATTTATAAGCTCCCTTCATAGTAGGCCTGACACCCTCAAAGCGTCCTACTCCTCCTTTCTTCGCAATTGCTGTGGCTTTTTTTAAATCTCTGCTGTATTGATCGTTCAAGCCGGCAAACCATCGTTTTCCAATATGGCCATTAACGTCATCAATCTCCATCATCTTTATCCCTGCTTCATTTATGGTTATAAGATTGCCATTTACATTTATAACTTTTACACAATCAGGGCTGCTGTTGAAAATACTTTTATTGAAAGCTTCACTTTCTTTCAATTGTAACTCCTGTTTTCTTGTTTCAGTGAGATCGTGCATTATTATTGTGAAACCCAAAAGCCTGTTATGTTCATTCTTTAAAGGGAATACAAGTCCGCTGCCCCAGAATTTTTTTTTGTCTTTTCGTATGTGCCACCGTACATCCAATGCTCTCCCTTTATTTTTTGCAGTGTTCAATTCCTGTTCCGGTATCTTTTCCTTACGGTCACCGGCGGTAAAGATTATGGAAGCATTTTTTCCTATTATTTCTTTTTCTGAGTATCCTAATAGTTTCTGAGCTCCTGAATTCCAACTGCTTATTACACCCTGCTTATCAGTCGTAAATACACAATACTCATTTAAACTCTCAACCAGTTGTTTATAAAATACATCACTCATTCTAAAACTTTTATGCTTGTCTCCTATTTTTGTGTGAAAGGGATTTGAAGTGGAGTTGCCTGCCTGTATTTGTATTGTATTTACAGCATTTCTTTTTTTCATGATATTGGATAATTCTTAAGATAAATATATTGAAGTTGTGGGAAAATAATTGATTTTATCGGTTGCATTCAGAATTGTCATTGTCTGGCGGAATGCCGTAACTGCTTAGAAGAACCCAAACAGCGATAAGAACTGTTGATAAAATTTAAAGCTTTCCAGGGATGTCATCCTTAAGCTAAAGGTTTAAAAACCAAAACCGGGTTTATCCGTTCTGGAATTAATTGCCGATACGCCAATCAGTTCATCAGCTCTGCCGGCAAAATCCCGAAAGTAAACGAGAATTGTATAACTGTTCTCTGTTTCATAATAATTTCCATCAACATCAAAATGATTAGGCGGATTATTTTTATTAACCGCCATATAGGTATAGCTATAATATCCTTGCTTTAAAAAAAGCTGTGTTTCATAAGCGCCCTTTTCTGCGTTAAAACTCATCCTGAGGCTATCTGCAAGATTATAATTTGTCAGTTGCCCAAAAAGGTAGACGTCTTTATTAGGGTAGACATTGTTGCCAGGTGGCATAAACGTAAAATGTACCATAGCGTAGTCGCTTTGCCAGTAAGGGTTTAAACTTTGCGTGGTTTCAGTGATATACATGCCATTAAGATCGCGGTAATAAAGATATTTTTCACCTTGCCTTTCCACATCTTGTCGCACATAAATATCTGTTGAATTCTTTTTATAGTCAGCGGTTTTCACCCTGTCTGATTGTAAACGGAAATCGCGGAGGTCTAACCACCGCCATTCTTTACCTGCGGCAAAAACAGTGTTCTCGGTATTATACTCCAGCGTAGTGCCACGGATGAATGTTGGGGGGATATTAATTAAAGCATTATCCCAGCGGTTATTTTGCAATACCACTACTTTTATTTGCTGTGCAGCGCTCACGGTATTAAGGCCGTTAATATTTATGCTGAACTGAATTTTTTGATGAGTGCGAAAAAATTCTGGTAAAAAAGGCTGTATAACCCTTGCACCAATGGTTGATTTGTTATTGAGTACCAACAGCCTTTTTGTAAAAGCTAACTTAGAAGTATCGCCATCTAAAAAAACTTTCAGCAAATAATTTCCTGAGCGTGTAGGTACGCAATTCCTCTCTGGTATTATCGCCTGGTAATGTGTATAGCGGGTATAGGCTATTGAAGAGAACCGGTAATTATTGATCCGCATTTGCGTAAAGCCTTTTATATAATCAAATTGGCTAAGGTTTACCGGCGTCCAGTCTTCATTACACAATTGAAAAGTGTAGTAGTAATATTTTACCCGAACATCCATGTCATCAAAATGCAATTCAGTTAAATCGCTGCTGTTTAAATTTATTACAGGCAGGCTTAACTGGTCTCCGTAATTGTGAAAGCGTACTGTTTTAATATTATTAAGGTAGATGCTGTCTGCAGTTTGAGCTGATATTATGGAGGCAGATGTGATAAAAAGAAAAATTAAAAAACACTTTATGTACGGATTGTTTTCAGAATGCATTCAAATGATTTAAAAAAATTAGTTTTACAAGATACCAAATTTACGCCGATTGAATGTATCCTCCTTCATAGCTAAACGAATTGCTTTTAATACTCAAAAAACTTTCTCCCGGTTTATAATTACCCTTGCCATAACGGCAACTACGATAAGTGTTATGGTTATGATAGTTGCATTGAGCTTTGTTAATGGTTTCCAAAAAGTGATCAGTAATAAAGTTTTTAGCTTTTGGGGTCACATTAGAGTTCAACAAAATGTATTAACCCATTCCAGTATTGCCGAAGAATATCCTATTCAAAAAAATGACACTATTGAAAATTTTATCCGCAGCCTTGAGCAGGTAAAAAGTATAGAAAGGTATGCTACCAAATCTGCTATTATAAAATATAAAGAAGATATTGAAAGCGTGCTAATGAAAGGGGTAGATAGTTCTTTTGATTTCAGCAGGATAAATGATTTTTTGGTAAAAGGCAAATGGATAGCTTTTAAAGATAGCGGCTATAGTAAGGATATTAATATTTCATTATACGCAGCTAACCAGTTGAACACAAATGTGAATGACAGTGTTGATATATTTTTTATTCAGAATGATGGCAGCAAGAGAGCACGCCGACTGAAAATTGCCGGCATTTTTAAAACAGGCATTGATGAATACGATAAAAATTTTTGCATCGGGGATATAAAGCTGATACAAAGGCTTAACGATTGGAACACTGATGAAATTGGCGGCTATGAGATATATTTAAAAGATTACAAACAAACCGATTCTGTAAACACGCTCATTTATCAGTCAGATGTTTTGCCTGCCAGGTGGTACAGTAAAACAATAGAGGAGATTTATCCTAACATTTTTGACTGGCTCAACCTGCAGGGAAGAATAAAACAAATCCTGATCTTTATAATGATGATAGTGGCTGTGGTAAATCTAATTACCTGCCTCATTATTCTCGTTTTAGAAAGAATAAGGATGACAGGAATATTAAAAGCAATCGGCGCAACCAATTGGACCATACAAAAAATATTTTTATACCATACCTCTATCATAGCTGTGTCTGGTATAGTCGCCGGTACTTTACTTGGGCTATTTATTTGTTATTTACAGGAGAAGACAGGATTTATAAAACTAAATGAAGAAGCCTATTATATGAATGCGGCACATGCAGATGTAGTTTGGTGGCAGATTTTAGCGATTGATGGCATCACGTTAGCAACTTGCTTTGCCATGCTTATCATCCCTACCATTCTTGTTAAAAAAATACAGCCGGTGAAGGCCATACAATTTCGTTAGATGGGGCGGCAAAGGTGTCAGGCGACTCAGTGCACCACACCCGATGGACATTAAAATGGTTCAATTACAATTTTATTTTTACCTTCATTCATTAAATAAAACGAGGCTTGCATCTTCATGTAATTTTATAAATCTGCATTTTTTTCATACTCTAATAATTATATAAAATGACATCCAGAAGAAATTTTTTGCAAAATTCTGCGGCAATAGCCGGTGGCACTTTACTATTATCGGGCGTAGATAATCAGGCTTTTGCTATTTTCAAAAACCGTATAGCTCCAGGCGATCAATTAAACATTGGCGCCATTGGCATAAAAGGAATGGGCTGGGCTGATGTAACTGCAGCGGTAAAAATACCGGGGGTAAATCTTGTTGCCCTTTGCGATGTAGATAAAAACGTTTTAGACCAGAGAATGAACGACCTCGCAAAGCTGAATGTTGACTCACAAAAAGTAAAAACATACAGCGATTACAGGCAGTTGCTTGATCGAAAAGATATTGATGCAGTGATAATAGGAACACCCGATCACTGGCATGCATTGATAATGATAGCGGCTTGCCAGGCCGGCAAAGATGTGTACTGTGAAAAACCTGTAGGCAATTCTATAGGTGAATGTCGTGCGATGGTAAATGCACAGCAGCACTACAAAAGAGTAGTGCAGGGAGGACAG
>JBDSFG010000019.1:0-9773 GCA_039919615.1 Ginsengibacter sp.
TAGAATATTCTTTGCTTCGTAATCAATTAAAAATGCCAGGTGGGTTAACAGACAGTTTATTTTATGTTAGTCCCAAAATATCTACAAGAGCAAGAAACTGGTTAAAAAGCCCCTGGAACATTGTAGCAGCTTATACCAATTATGCCCCAAATGAAAACACAACTATTAGTTTAAAAACGACTTACTTATTTAGCAACCGTTCATTAGTTTGGAGAAACGAAGATGGTGGCCCTGCTGCAATTGATGAAATAGACCCGGCCACAAATGAATTTGCTCCAAGAGAAGTAGGAAGTGAAGACATGCACAACATAACAACTGAACTGAGAGTTTCACAAAACTATAAATTTGGAAATCAAAAATCTACTTTAGCAGGTGGTTTAAAATATGCCTATGCATGGTTTAAAAGGCAAGGTGGTGGCGAAGGAACAACAGGAAGCGATTTTGATTTGTCTATTACAGGAGATTGGGGGTACAACTTAGACTTTACTACTACAAATATTGCCCCTTTTGTTGAAAATATTTTTAGAGTAGGGAATAGGTTTTCAATTACACCCGGCTTTAGATTTGAATATTTACATAGCACAGCAAAAGGATACAAAACAAATGACAATGTAAAACAATCACCGAATGAAAGCCGCAACAGAACTTTCCCCTTATTTGGGATTGGCCTGGAATTTAAAGCTACAAATAATACCAATATTTACGGAAATTTTAGCCAGGCATACCGCCCTATAGACTACAGCCAGTTAGAACCATTTGGCGTAACATCAAAGATTGACACTAATTTAAAAGATGCTTACGGATTTAATACAGACTTAGGCTACCGGGGAACAATAAAAAACATTTTAAACTTCGACATTGGTGGTTTTTACTTAAGTTACAATAATAGAATTGGCATTGCAGTTCTAACTGACCCGGCAACAGGTAATGAATATTCTTACAGAACAAATATTGCCAATAGCGTTCACAAAGGGATAGAAAGTTACATAGAGTTTAATCTTTTAAAATGCCTGAATACAAAATCAAAATATGGGTTAAGCATCTTCAATTCATTTGCTTATATAAATGCAAAATATACAAGCGGCGAATTTAAAGGAAACAGAGTAGAAGCAGCAGCCAAAACTATCAATCGAACAGGGTTGATTTTCAACAATAGTAATTTCTCTGCTACGTTTCAGGTAAACTCAGTTGGTGATGCTTATGGCGATGCCTCAAATGTAAAAACAAGTGATGACCCGATTGCAGGTTATATCCCTGCATACACTGTTTTAGATTTTAGCGCTACTTACAAAATAAAAAAGTATGCAATTAAATTCGGCGTAAATAATTTGACAGATAAATCATACTTCACCCGAAGGACAGATGAATATCCGGGGCCGGGAATTATTCCCTCAATAGGCAGAAGTTTTTATGTTGGGTTAACCGCAAAATTCTAACTCCTTTACACAAGCCTTTGCTGACAAAGTAAAGCCCTATTTAGAATTCCTGCAATAATGTGCGCAAGCCAAATGACACACACAAGCCAGCCTTGCAAAGAGCTAAAATACTAACCCAAAACCCGACTCCTCCCGGTTGAGGTAATGCTGGCTATCTCCCTTCATAGGTGGATCAACAATATAACTACTATCAGCAATCACGAAAGCAACAAAGCAAAAAAGTTTAGCTTTACTTTCCTTATGCATGAAGCGCTTAGAAAATATATTAATCAACATTTATCCTCAGAAATTGGGGATGGTGATTTCGAGTGGATAAATAGGATTCGGTGGACTGTCATGATCTATCGAATACCAGGCAGCAGCTAAAATACGCCGGTCAGTATCAGATGGTGCTATGCTTATTGTTGAAGGCTATGATGGCCCGCAAGGAATGGACCTGTAGTTATTGAATGATTGCTCATAAGGCAATAATTAACAAAATGCATCAGTTATGTATAATATCACTAAAGAGGTTTGGGGATTAAATGCAAAAGAAGAAAATCGCAGGTAACAATTCATCCAGAAAAAAAAGGGCTTATAAAAATTGAATTTGCTTTTTAGTTTTGTGAAGTGGTTCTCGTTATAACGAGAAGTAAAAAGGGAATGCAACAAAAAACATTAGTCAGAATGCCGCATCAACCCTAACATAACGGAAAACATTTCAATCCTTTATTTTGACCGTTCACTCTACTTTCCTGTAACACTACTGTAAACCTCATCAAAATGTTTGCCCTTATGTTGCAACCATTGACCAGAAAACTTCAGATCTACATTTTTAAGCAGCTGAATACAAAGACTAATATCATCATCCGACATTTCAAAAAAAATCAACTCACTTACCTGATGAATTTTACCATAACACTGCTTTAATATTTTTTCTCCTTTTGGCGTTAAGCTAACCCTTTTTAACCGCTTGTCTTCTTTATCATTTTGCTCTTTAATATAACCTTGCTTTATAAGACTGGTAAGGATATTCAAGCCATTGGAAAGTTCATTTACAGTATGATAGATGACCTCTGTTTTTTTGGGAGATTTTAAATTTTTTATCACTGAAAGAAAATAAAATTCTTCTGACTGCTTAATCCCGATTTCTTTAGTTGCAATATCCAAATAGACATTGTGCATCCTTACTATTTTTACAAGAAGCTTAGTTAAAAGGGACGCTTTTTTTTGCGGCACAACCCCTTCTAAAAATTGAGGGTTGCTGCCTTTCTCTCGTTTACTAACTAAGTAATGCCTGCAAAAGTCCTCTATGGTATCTTTTGGATGCATCTCTTCAAAGGCTCCCCACTCATTGACAAGTTCAACTGTTTTATTCATTTGTATATAGCATTTGTGTTACAAATTTACTATAAAACAGACAATATTTATGTTATTATAGCAATTATGTTAAATTAATTAGTATAATACAACATAAATGATATAATATTGCATTTCCATTCTAATACTGCAACATTTAATAAACGCACACAAACACAAAAAACAAGACAATGAAAGTTCAATTCTCAAGAATTTCTTCCTTGCTTTTAACAGGCTTAATTGCAGGCACTTTCTTTTACGGCACATTCACAGTGATACCAACCTTTTATGAAGTGCCGTCCGATATTCATCTAAGTTTTAGAACGGCTTTAATGCGGCACAATGTAATTATAGTAGTGCCGTTGGTGGTGGTAGCAATAATAGCACTGGCATTTTACACTTGGCACGTAAGAAAAATAAAAATAGCACGAACCTTATGTTTCATAGCTCTAATTTTTACAATCATTTCTTTAGTAATTACCAGATTAGGTAGCGTTCCAATAAATATGCAAATAAAGACCTGGAATCCAATTGCACCACCTGTAAACTGGCTGCAAATTTTAGCAACCTGGGACTTTTACAACCTCATCAGAACTATTACATCAATTGGAAGTTTTATCTGTTTATTGATAGCCGAATGGTGGTTAGTAAAACATTTGCAAAACAAGTCTTACTAATCATCTGGAAACTTACGGCTGCGGATAGAAACCATGGACGCTCAAACAAAATTATCCATTGTACCTGATAGATCAGAGTGAAGGTTATTATAGTAACGAAACCTGATTCACCACGTTTTAAGTATTTCCCAATAGTATAAGTAGAGATAGGTATTTAGTGAGGGATAAGGCAGGTTTTTACCCCGTTACATTTACCGTTATACATTGGATAGATATTTTCACCTAAAAGAGTATAGAGACATCATAGCTGACTCTTTACATAAGTACATAGATCAAAAGATTAGGTAGTCATGCGTTAGAGAAATTGTTGGAATAAAAAACGTATAAATTACATTCATGACAACCCGGTAAGAAATGGATTAGTTAAAGAGCAATGGGGCGTCCATAACAGCACTAAAGATTACCAGGAAAGAAAGGAATTCTAAAAATTGAGTTTCTTTTAGTTTGTAGAATTAGTCTTCGGCGCAAACCGAGGACTGGAAAGGGGACTTATTACCGCAATAGATCATTTTAAGCTGTGGCAATGCCGGCGTTGTATGCCATGCCACAATCACTCGAATAATTCGGCGGCAATCAGAGATTTATTGTTACCTTACTTTACGCACTTCCCATTTCAAAAGTGATTAATGGTTTAGATAAATATTTTCAAATTAACTTATGCAAAAACGAGTATTTTTCAATCCCGCAATTAATGACACAGCAACATTTATAACAACTTCAGAGGAATCGAAAGGTGAATTTTCACTAATTGAAATTGATTTGAATAAAAGTGATGGGCCGCCTTTGCATTATCACAATTCCTTTTCGGAAAAATTTGAAGTAATTGAGGGTGTTCTCTACATACAAATTGGTAAAGAAAAAAAAATTTTAAATCCAGGAGAATTCGTACTTGTCCCTAAAGGTGTTTCTCATAAGTTTTATAATATTACCGATGACAATGTAAAATTTAGAATTACGTTACGGCCAGGATCCCCGGGAATGGAAAATTTTATCAGGATTCTCTACAGTCTGGCACAAGACGGACTTACTGATAAAAAAGGGAAGCCTAATAAATTTGCTCATCTTGCTTCAATCCTGGCAATGTCTGATACTAATGCTTCAGGTTTAATGTCTCTTCTATCTCCAATCATTAAGATGGTTGCAAAGAAAGCTAAGAAAGATGGCACTGAAAAATGGCTACTTGATAAGTATTGTCAATAGTTAATCTCAAAATCACATTATTTTACTTAAATCAAAAACACGTAAGCCAACAAATAAGGTTTTGTGCGATTGGGATTTGACGGAAGTACAATCATCAAAAAAAATTATTTTTGACATTACAAAAGAATTAAGAGAAAAATTTGAAAGTGTATTAAGCCTTTCCCCTTCTCAAGATTTTTCGCCGTTCATAAATTCAGAAATTAGAGTGAGAGGCTATGCATAAATACGCCTCTTTATTTATGCACCTTAATCCCGGAACATCGTATTACAAATAAGAATTCTAATTTTGTTATGCACCCTTATCAACACATAAATGCACGAATTTCTCATAAAGTACATCAACAGCTTTGCTACAAAACCGCTCAATGGCAGCGAGATCAAGCTAATTAGTAACACCTTCGTTCCCAAAAAATTAAGAAAGAGACAATACTTTTTACAGGAAGGCGAAGTATGCAAATACATGGCGTTTATAGTTAAAGGTGCAATGCGGCAGTACAGTGTTGATGATAAAGGTGTGGAACATATTGTTCACCTGTCAATTGAAAATTGGTGGGCGGGGGACCGTGAAAGTTATGTGATGCTAACTCCTTCAATTTATAACATAGATACTTGGGAAGACACAGAAATGTTGCTTATAACAAGGGCCGATATGAATGAGTTAAATCAAATGCCTGCAATAACTCAAATGGCAAGAAAGTTAGACGAAAATCATTCTATAGCCTTACAAAAAAGATTGAACGCTTCTATCAGTATGTCCGCTGAAAAACGCTATACAGAATTTGCAAATTGTTATCCTGAGTTTCTGCAACGATTCCCCCAGCATATGATTGCCTCTTATCTTGGCATTACTAAAGAAACCCTCAGTCGCATACGCACCCAGGCACAAAAAAAATAAAACCGGTATTTGTTTCCGTTGACATACATCAACACATTTTTCTATTCTATATCATCGGTTAGGGTTTGGGATTGTTGCAACTTTGCAGTATCAATCTAAACAAAATATCATGGAAGTAGGCGTTGATAGTTTTGCCGCTATGTTTAGCGGTAATAGCAGTAAATTAATAAATGATGCCGGAGCAATGGCTCAACTGCTGGAACGAATAGAACACGCCGACCGATCAGGGCTTGACATATTTGGAATTGGAGAGCATCACCGCAAAGGCTTTCTTGACTCTGCGCCTGCACTTATCCTTGCTGCTGCTGCGGCACGTACAAAGCGTATCCGCCTAACGAGTGCAGTCACTGTTCTTAGTGCAGCCGACCCGGTAAGGGTATTTCAAAACTTTGCAACATTGGATCTGATCTCAGGAGGCCGGGCTGAAATGGTTGCAGGGCGTGGTTCATTCATAGAGGCTTTTCCACTGTTCGGTTATAACCTGGAGGATTATAATGAATTGTTTGCAGAAAAGCTTGACCTCTTACTTAAAATCTGCAATAACGAATTTGTTACATGGTCAGGTAAGTTCCGTGCTGCCCTTAAGAACCAGCCTGTTTATCCGAGACCATTACAGGATGCGCTGCCAATATGGGTTGGCGTTGGTGGCACGCCCGAATCTTTTGTTCGTGCCGGCACTCTAGGGTTACCGCTGATGGTTGCCATTATTGGTGGTGAAACTCATCACTTTCGCCCATTGATAGATCTTTACCGTGAGGCCGGAAAAAGAGCAGGGTTTAGGCCGGAACAACTTAAAGTAGGGGTGCACTCATTGGGCTATGTTGCAAACACCACGCAGGAGGCTCTTGATGATTTTTATCCCGGCTATGCTGAAACTATGACAAAGGTTGGCAAAGAACGTGGCTGGCCACCGATGACCAGAGGCCGGTTCGAGGCACAGACAGGACCAAAGGGAGCATTGCTTATTGGGAGCCCTGAAGAAGTGGCCGAAAAGATACTCCGCCACTCCGAAGCACTTGGCGGCATTTCCAGGCTTACATTCCAGATGGATACCGCTGAAGTGCCGCATGAAAAATTAATGCAATCCATAGAGTTGATCGGCACACGTATAAAAGCATTGGTTAACCAATAATTTAAAAACGAAGAAATGAAAAAGCAAATTAGTTTCTCAACGCCAGGGCAAAGAGCAGATATTGGAAATATTGCAATTTACCGCATGTTACCTAACAGGTATGCAGATGCGGTAGGCCCGTTTGTATTTCTTGATCATTTTCCACCAACTATACATATAGCCAGTGAACCAGAGAAAAAAAAGGGAACGGGCGCACATCCTCACAGGGGTATTGCAACACTAACTTACCTGCTGCATGGTGAAAGCGAACATTTTGACAGTAAAGGAAATCACGCCAAAATAAATTCCGGGGGAGTACAATGGATGAAAGCCGGTAATGGTATTATTCATGACGAAATTATTAATGTTGACGCTCAAACAAACGACCTGCTTATTCATGGTTTTCAATTTTGGATAAATCTTCCTTCAAAAAACAAAGCAGAAGCACCTCATTATCTTGCTATCCAGGCAAGCGAAATTCCGCAACAAAAACTTGGTGATGAAAAGGGATGGATAAAAGTAATTGTGGGTGAATACGAAAATTTGACTTCTGCGATTCCGAATTACTCAAAGCAGTTTTTATATCATATTCATTTGAAGGCGGGGAAACAGTTTACAGTAACCATTACTGATAAAATTGAAGTGGCAGCTTTACCTATACATAATGTAACCATCAATGATGAGGGGTTTGATGCAGGTGAATTTGTAGAGTTTGACAGAAATGCCGGGACAATAGAAATTACAAACAATGCTGAGACTGCGATTGACCTTATTATATTTGGCGGTGAAAAATATGCAGAGCCAATAATAGCTCAGGGTCCTTTTGTAATGAATAGCCCGCAGGAGATAGCCCAGGCTTACAGAGATTTTCACGATGGCAAGTATGGAAAAATCAGTTAATGAAAAGAAATAATAATAATTTTATAAAAAAGAATGGAAGACAATTATCAAATAAAACAAGGGCAGCGTGAGCCGTTACGATTACTTATTTTTTCAGCATCGTTAAGAAACGATTCATTAAATACACGTTTAGCAAGATTAGCAGCCACGATAATTGAGAAAAACGGCAGTAAGGCTGACTTTGCAGATATGTCTGAGTTTGATTGCCCTTCCTTCAACCAGGATTTTGAGTTGAACGGAGTACATCCTCCCGGAGCAGAGGAATTTAGAAAACGCCTTTTGGCAAATGATGCAGTTATTATTTCATCTCCTGAGTACAATGGTTCTATACCGGGCTTTTTAAAAAATTCTATTGACTGGGTTTCCCGGTTTCGCCCGCAACCTCTTAATGAACATAATGTTTTACTGATGTCAGCTTCGCCTTCAATGGCCGGAGGTAACCGTGCGCTATGGTCCGTGAGAATTCCTTTCGAACATCTTGGGGCAAGGGTTTTTCCAAATATGTTTTCACTGGCAATGGCGCACAAAGCATTCACACCTGAAGGCAATATTGCAGATGCTGTTTTGGCAAAACGGTTTGAAGAAAACATTGTTGCTTTCATGGATGTTGTTGAAGCAGTTAAGCACTATCCATGCATCAAAAAAGCGTGGGTTGAATTTTTGGGAGAGAAACCAGACCCGGTTACTGAGCGTGTGGAGTAAGCAAAACAGAAAAAGCAATTTAGAGTTGCGTAAATTGTATGAGTATAAAAGACTTAAAGTCTTGTGATTGTATGCTAAAAAATAAGTTTCGCTAAAAAACGTGGCAGAAGATTTGCTCCATGGTTAATCATTAAAATCAATATTATGACAAACGAAGAAACCCAAAAGGATGAAGAAAAAGAAAGCAATAAAGATGCGGCTGTAAAACCTGATGTGGAAACGCTTAACACTACCGATCCTCAGGAACACATGGAAGGCCCCATTTCATCTTTGATGCACAAAACAGGGCATGGCTTTGAAAGCGAAGAAGCAGAGAAAGAGGCTAAACAAAAAAAGGAAAACGGGAAATAAGGGGGTAGCAACACAGCCAGGGGAACATGAATGGTATTTGCTAAACAGAGGTATTTAATTGAATCATTAATAGTATCCCCATTCCAGAAACGCCGCCTATTGCTGAAGCTATCGCATCATTCAATTCATAATGCCCCTTACCAGTATATTTTGAGAACAACTCAAATCCATAGCTGATTATCACAACCACAATGAAGGCTGCAACTGTTGACAAAACCGTGTTATTCGGGAATAAAAACCACCCGCAACTTTGTAGCACCATCCCCATAACAATGCCAACAAAAAAATGCTTCCATTTGTCCCGTCCTATATTTCTTATCATTAAGTTTTGGTTAGGCCTCTCAATACAACTGATTTAATAAACATCCACATTCCAGGTTTTTTGCCAGCTTCCACCACTACCTAGCTGGTTAATACCTTCTTTGTTGACTAACTGATAATCATGAAAGATACTGTCTGCAATACCACTCCAGGGCTCAAGACAAACAAAAGGTGCATCTTTTGCAGCCCATATCCCAAAATAAGGAAAACCATCGAATGAAAACTTCAATCCATGTTTATCTTTTAACGTAAGCAGCTCAACCTGGTTACTTTTCAAATGCTTAAGCACTATCGCATCATTATAAAATAATGATTGCTGCAATTGTAACTCATCATTATTAAGGTTTATGGTTTCTGTATTATCGCCGGTTAAGCCATCGTGTATTAAATACCTGCTTAAAACGCTATCGTTGTTAAATTTCAATAAATAATCAGTATAACCTAAGTTACTTCGTAAAGGCACATTAAATGCCGGGTGGCCCCCAACAGAAAAGTACATGATCTTTTTATCAGCATTTTTTACAATATAGGTACATAACAATCTGGTTTCTTCAAGGCTGTATTCCACTTTAAAAATAAAAGAGAAAGGATAGATGGCAAGAGTGTTTTCATCAGAGGTTAAAGTAAAAGTTACAGTGGTGCCTGAAGTTTTAATCGCTGTAAATACTTTGTCTCTTGCAAAACCATGTCGTGGCATTCTATATTCCTTATTCTCAAAAATATATTTACCATCTTTTAGTTGGCCCACAAACGGAAACAATACCGGTGAATGTTGTGGCCAGGAAGCAAGCGCCTGCCATAAGTATTCAAGACCATTATATTGCAGGCTTTGAAGCTCAGCG
>JBDSFG010000028.1:0-13413 GCA_039919615.1 Ginsengibacter sp.
CCTATTTCAGGTGCAACCGGATCAGTAAAAGTTGAAATATGTTCGACATGATCGGTAAAGATGGGGCAATCTGGTCCCCACAATGCTTTGAAAAGTTTCACCCTGAGCCTTACCTGTAGAAAAGTGATGGGGTCAGCTACTACCGGTTGGTCTTCGTAAAGCATTTGATAAAAATCCTGTGGAGTGCCGCAATTGCAAATTTCCATCACACTATAGGGCTTGATTGCTTTTGAGGTTTCATGAATAATTTCCATCAACTTTGGTACCCCTTCGTATGCCTTTTCAGGGTGGGAAGTTGCTGCATCGTAACTGGGTGGTGCCATCCAGAATGCATCAAGTTTAAAACCATCAAATCCCCAATCCTCAATAAATTTCCGGGTCAGGCTTCTTATATAGTCTTGCACTGCTGTAAGACTTCCATTAAAATAGTACATGTTGCGTGGACAGCGGGAGTATTGGCCCTGCTTATCTACCACAAACCAATCCGGGTGTTTTTTTACTACATCGGAACTGCCAGGGGTTACTGATGGCCAACTTCCACCTGCAGGAGGTGCAGCAGGTTGGGCCAACGTAGGCGCCCACCATAGCTGAACAAGAAAACCCTGTTTGTGCAAAGAGTCAACAAAGTTTTTTATTTGTTTTTCTCCACCGGGAAATGTTTCTTTCCGGGGGTTCCAGTCACCATATCTGTCAAACCAGCGGTCGTCCACTACAACCCATTTAATACCCAATTCTTTTAGTTTGGGAAGTATGTCATATATATTCTGCGGTGTAAAATCCGATTCATATCCCCAACTGCACCAGGACGGCTCATAGGAATTAGATGGCGGCTCTTTTCTACTCAAACCCTGGTCTTTCATGAGTGAAGAATATACATGAAGCGGTTCAAAATAATCAAGATGATGGGGGATAACTACTGATTTAATTGTTTCATACTTTTCTCCGGATTGCAGAATTTGTTCAACCTTTTGTTTAATGGAGACCGCTGTTTTCCCGTTGCCGTGTACCATTACCGGAAAAGAAAGCAGTATGGGTTTCTTTTCAATGTGGGCAATGGCGAGCCCCATCTGTTTATTCCAGCAATCAACCATGGGTATGCCGCCCGCCATTTTTGATTCCGGCTGAATGCCCGTAAAATTTTCTCTTGCATAACCGGTTTTTAACGGGGCGATATAATCAAATCCCCATTTGTATGCTATTCCCTGGAAAGACCACATTTCCTGGGGTCTAAAATTGCTGTTTGTCAACGACGCATCTAAAACAAAATAATCGCTTACGGACTCGTTTATCTTAAAAGGGCGGTTGGAGATATTGGTATAAGTGGCATGCCAAACCGCGGCAGTTGGATATTTATCGTAAAGTTCTACAGTCAGCCTTTTTTCCAAACCAGCTTGTTGGTTTATGCCTTTTAATATCAGTTGTTTTCCTTTGCCGAATTCATTGGAGATATCATTTATTACAACATCATCATAGTTAAGAGCAAAGTCTGCTATAGTGCCGTTATCAGAAATAATATAATGAGATGGTAGTGTGCTGTCATTCGCTTCGTTCAGCAAAAGATGTTCATCAGAATATTTAACCTGGCACCCTAACCGGTTATTGAATTTCAACTCAAGTTGCCCGTTTCCAAATACAATGTCTTTGCCTTTGTTCACATCCAGGTAAATACCGACTTCTTTTTCAGACTTAGGCGAACAGTTAACTAACACCCCGGTTATGCAAACAGAAAATATTGTCAGGATAATTCTGCAAGATTTTTTTTTCATTCGCTAATCACATTTAATTTGTTTGCGATTAAATGTTTCACTTCATCCGTCGCTTTAGGAAATATTTTTCTTAAATCAATTTCATCTGATTTCACCAGATTGGCTTTTAATGTTTGCATAAAAATATTTTTTGTTTCGGTAGCAAGATTAATTTTGCAAATACCTCTCTTAACAGCCTCCTGCAATACATTATCCGGAATACCTGAACCTCCATGCAAGACCAGGGCTACATCAGTCAATTGCCGTATCTGGGAAAGTCTGTCCAAATCAAGCTTCGGTTCTGCCTTATAAAAACCGTGAGCTGTACCAATGGCTACCGCTAATGCATTTACACCGGTTTCATCCACAAAACGTTTTGCTTCCTGAGGGTCGGTAAACCCGGTATTATCTGCTTCTTGCCCCAGTTTGGCAACATAGCCCAACTCTGCTTCAACACTTGCGCCATACCGTTCAGCAAGTTTTACCACGCTGGATGTTATTTTTACATTTTCTGCAAAAGATTTTTCGCTGGCGTCAATCATTACCGAATCAAAGCCGGCATCCAGGCATTGGGCCGCAAGCTCATAGGAATCCCCATGGTCAAGATGTATCCATGCTTCAACCTTATGCAAGGTTAGCATGGTTCGGGCAAGGTTTATTGCTACCGGTAATCCCATGTATTCTATTGAGCTTCTGGTGAGCTGCAATATCAGTGATTGCTTTACAGCTTTTGCAGCCATAAGTATTCCTGCCAGGGTTTCGAAATTATAAAAGTTGGCAGCAAGAAGCGCTTTCTTTTCCTTTTGCAGTTCTTTGAATTTTTCCTGTAATGTCACTCTTGTTTTATTTAATCTATATAGCCAAATTTATCCCTTGCAATTTCCATCATGGTTTTGTAATCTTTAAATGCTCCTGTGCCTCCTGACCGGGTAGTAGAAATAGCGCCTGCCAGGTTACCAAATGTTTGACAATCTTCAGGGGCAAATCCCTGAATGAACTTATAAATAAAACCTGCATTAAAACTATCACCGGCGCCAATGGTATCAACTACTTTTTCATTGAGGAAGGATGACCTTTCCACCTGCCTTCCATCATAACACAGCAGCGAACCTTTGTTTCCTTTTTTTACAACAATATATTTCCCGTAATCTTCAATAGCCTGAACGGCTAAGTAAATCTTCTCTGTTTTGGTTAAATTCAACAACTCCGCTTCATTGGGCAGAAACACATCTACAAAGGGCAATATTTTTTTAAAGTCGAAGTCCCATTTTTCCAGAGGGTCCCACTGTACGTCGAGTGATGTTGTAAGTCCGCATTCTTTAGCCAATTGGAATAATTTATCCAAATCATTTGTAAATCCTGGTTGTAAAAAGTAAGAGGAGAAATGGAGATGCCCCGCCATTTTAAGTTTTTCCTTTGTAATATCAGTCAGTGATAAATACTTCATGGCACCCTGGTGGGTAACCATTGCCCTGTCTTCATCAAAATTGAGAATTACAGTAGCACCTGTTTTTAACTCATCGCTAATTATCAGCATGGAAGTATCCACGCCTTTCATCTCCAGTCGCTCTTTGCAAAAGCGGCCAAAAATATCATCCCCGATTTTTCCGATAAACGATACACTCATTCCCAATGCGCTTAAATTACTGGCGAAGATGGCAGACGAACTTCCTAATGTAAGTGTCATTTTATCGGCCAGTTTTTCTTTTCCCACTTCGGGAAAAGATTCGATTTGGTTTAATATCAAATCCACATTAAGTTCACCAACTACTATTGCATCAAACTTTTTTTTCATTCTGCGATCTGAAGTTTATTTGGTTGATTAATTTTTTTTGTACCGCCTAAATTAATGCATGGAATTTGATAAAATCCTTCTGAATCTTTGCAATAGCCGGCAACTTACACTTGCCATGAATATTGATATTTCTATTAAGATACTAAAGTCCGGATTTTAAATAGGGATAAATAGTTACCCCTTGTACCACACGGGAAATACCGCCATTTTGCGAGGGGGAATCGGGTGTTAAGCCTAATAAAAGCGACTTATAAAAGCCAAGAATCTGCGCCGGCAATACACTGCAAATAGAAAAAAAGTCGTCTGGAATTTTGCTACCTCCTGCTGAAAGGTCTATGGCTAAACCAAGATTTAAATTTTCCATTGCTGCCAGGTTTTGCCCAACACCAATACTAAAAAGGAAATTCTCCTTTTCGTTGATGGCGTTTACAAGGTCAATTTCATACTGGTGTACATAAGGGTCGTTGGAAAACAGGTAAACAAGTAATGTGGATTCATCTATTACAGCTTTAGGGCCATGCCTGAAACCAAGAAAAGAATCGTATTGGCAAATAATCTTTCCGTCTGTGAGTTCCTGAATTTTTAAGTGCGATTCTTTAGCAGCTCCTTTTAATGGCCCGGACCCTAAAAACACTACTCTTTTAAATTCCAGGTTTGCAGCATCACGTAGTCTCTCATCATATTTATCCAGCACCGTTCTACCAAATTCTGATAATCTTTTAACCGTGTCCTGATAATTCCCGATATGCTGAATATCTGAAATTAGTAAACCACTTAGCAACATAGAAGTAAATGCCCCCGTCATGGCTAAAGCTAAATCATATGCTGCGGCCGGCATCAAAAAAATATAGGCATTTTGTTTTTTTGCAGCCCTGGCAAGTTCACCCTCAAGGTTGCAGGTAATAATAAGATGATAAACATCATTGCATATATTCCCGGCAAGTTCAAATGTAGCGAGGCTTTCAGGGCTGTCGCCCGACCTGGCAAAAGATACCAGTAAGATTGGGGTTGACTTTCGGAAGAAGTCTTCCGGATGTGTAACAATATCCGTCGTGGGAATAATATTTGTACTGATACCTGTATTTCTGTTAAACGGGGTTAATAATATTTCGCCTATAAACGCTGATGTTCCGGCTCCGGTCAGGATTATTTGCCGGTTTTTGTTTTCAAATACCTTGTTTAAAAAAGCAATAATGGCGGTTTTCTCATTTAAAACAAGATTATAAGTATCCTCCCATAATGCAGGTTGATGAAAAATTTCCCGGGCAGTATGTGTCGGGTCAGTAGCTAGAAAATTTGGAAAAACATAATTTGAGGTATTCATATGCAATCATTTAACTTTACTTTCATTTCCTTTCAAAAATAGTTATTTTTTGTTTTACTTTTGATAATATTCTTTTTTTTAAAAAATTAATAAAGAAAAAAACATAAACACAATGAATTATATAGCGTATAGGTTACGGGTTTTCAATTTAGTATCTGCAACTCTTTTACTGATGTTAATCCTGCACTCCTGCAATACTAAATCCGGCAACAGCGAAAAATATTATTCTCTTTCAGATTTTCACACAGTAAAAAAAATAGATGCTCATGTGCATATTCAAACAGAGCGTCCGGATATAGTTGAACAGGCGCAGGAAGATAATTTTATACTCATTAGTGTAAACACCGAAGTGCCGGGTTATCCAACGATAAGCGAGCAACAAGACTATATCTTCAAACAAAGAACAAAATTTCCGAATGACATTTACTACTTAACTACGTTTGAAACAGAAAGCAGAAATCAGTCCGGATGGGTTGACAGGCAAATGAATTATTTAAGGAATTCTTTCAACAAAGGCGCCATTGGTATTAAAGTATGGAAAAATATCGGGATGACGATTAAGGATAAGGACAGCAACTTTATTATGATAGACAATCCCATATTCGCCCCAATATTTAATTACCTCGAAGAAAATAATATTCCCGTTTGCGGCCATATAGGTGAACCAAAGAATTGCTGGCTGCCCATTGAAAAAATGACCACCAATAATGATAAACATTATTTCACAAAGTACCCGGAATACCACATGTACCTTCATCCCGAGTATCCTTCTTATGAAAAATTAATTCAATCACGGGACCACCTGCTTGAAAAACATCCGAAATTGAAATTTGTAGGGGCACATTTAGGAAGCCTGGAATGGAGTATAGATGAAATAGCCAAAAGGCTTGATAAGTTTCCAAAAATGAGCGTAGATATTACCGAACGCCTCGGCCAGGTGCAATATCAATCCATGCAGAACTGGAAAAAAGTGCATGATTTTTTTATGAGGTACCAGGATCGCATACTCTATGGTACCGATATTGAACCCCAGGAATCACAAACGCCTGCCCAGGTAAAAGAAATGGCACATGACATTTGGGTACGTGATTGGAAATACTTTACTTCTGACAGTACCCTGGAACATCCTTTTGTTGATGGCAAGTTTAAAGCATTAAAATTACCAAAGACGGTAGTAGATAAAATTTACCATGAAAATGCGGTAAAATGGTATTTCAATAATTCAAATAAGTAAAGTTTTTTAAAAAATCAGTATAGGTTCTTTGAAAGCCCTGATACAACTATATTGGGTAAATTTATTCGGAGGTGGTTTGAATTTACTGTAACCCTTGTAGCAATTTTGTTATTCAATGATTTTCTGGGTAAGCCCGCAGGTGAGCCGGGCCGAATAAAGGTAATCAAAGATGAAACCACCTTATCTTTTGTTATAAAATTGAATAGTATGAATTAAAAATGAGGGTACGTGTTATACAATCGGAGTATTATGCATTTATTCAAACAGCTTCCAAATCATTAAAAAATATGAACCAACATTATTCCCGAAGGCATTTTATAAAAGCAACCGCCACAGGTTTAGCAGGAATTGCGTTTACCAGTACTTTATTGGATCTAAAAAAAAGCAAGCCATGCTTATCGTTCTCTACTCTTGGTTGTCCCGACTGGAGCTTTGATGCTATCCTGAACTTTGCGGTTAAGCATGGTTATGATGGCATAGAGATCCGTGGCCTGCAACGGCAATTGGATCTTACCAAATGCGCTGAGTTCAGCAGCAAAGAAAATTTACTTGCCACCCGAAAAAAAGTGGAAGAAAAAAAAATAAAGATTGTTGATCTTGGTTCTTCTGCAGCCATGCATCATGCTGATGCTGCAGAGCGAAAGAAAAACCTGGACGAAGCAAAAAATTTTATTCGACTGGCGCAGCAGTTAAATTGTCCTTACATACGGGTATTCCCAAACAATTTTACAAAAGAGCAGGAAAGAAATGAAACTATTGATCTTATTGTAAAAGGGTTGCTCGAATTAGGCAACTATGCAAAAGAAACCGGCGTAACCGTGCTAATGGAAACACACGGTGATCTTGTTCAGAGCGCAGATATAGAAAATATCATGCAGTTGGTCGGGCATCCCAATATAGGTATCGTATGGGATATGGTGAATATGTGGTCGGTAACAAAAGAACCACTGGCGCAGGTGTATGCAAAGTTGAAAAAATACATCCATCTCACACATATAAAAGACCTGAAATTTATTGATGGTAAAGAGCAATGTGCTTTGTTAGGAAGAGGGGATACGCCCATTTTGGAAGCGGTTGATATTTTGGCAAAGGATGGATACAAAGGTTATTACAGTTTTGAATGGGAAAAACTATGGAATCCCAAAATTGAGGAACCTGAAGTGGCGCTTGCCGATTATGCAAAAGCGATGAAGCGGCATTTTAAAACAGTTTTTAAGATAGGTTGAAAGGTTTTAAAATATTCCGAAGTGCCTCAAGTAATAGGGATATTTTTTTGTAAGTCTTTTTCTGGTGTTTTTCTTGGTTCAAATGAACGGCTTTAAAAAAGAAAACAAGACCAATAGAGAAAGATTCCTTGCTCAATATGACGGTAATTAACTGCAATCCCCCTCCTGCTTATTCCACCCCAAAATATTTACTGATGCAGCGTTATCAAATTTTAAAATGTCTTTCTTTTGATTATTCAAAACCTTTCCTAAAATTTATAAATTCTATCATTTAAAAAATATTAGTAATAAAATATTAAACAAAAAATTGTTTGGCAATGTAAATTAATATAAGTTTACAAACTGAAAAGAAATTAAATGAAAGATTTTATAAATGAAAAAGTTAAAATAATATTATAAACTGCTAAAATTAATGCTATGAGTATGAGATCGCAACCCTTTAAAACCTTTTATTTTTACAGGATAAAAAAAATTGCGTTAGTAACAAGAGTATTGTTAGTAATGGGAGTTGTCATTTTCGGTTTTAATGTTTCGGCTCTTTCGCAGGAAAGAGCAATCTCCGGAACCGTTAAATCCCCTGAGGGTAAAGCATTAACAAGTGTAAGTATCCGGGTTAAAGGAACTAGTACCGGTACCGTTACTGATGGAAATGGAAAGTACTTCTTACAAGTAAAAGATAGAGCTACATTAATAGTTTCACTTACTTCTTATGTTACCAAGGAAGTTTCGGTGGGGCCTATGCTATCAACCATTGATATTGTATTGGAACAGGGTTTTACAGAGTTGGGCGAAGTAGTGATTACCGCCTTTGGTATTGAAAGACAAAAAAGGTCAATAGGGTATTCTCAGCAGAAAGTAGATGGCGCAGTACTTACGCTGGCCCGGGAGACAAATGTGTTAAACTCTCTGAAAGGGAGAGTTGCCGGCGTTCATATTAACCAATCAAGTGCAGGGCCCGGGGGGTCATCATACATCGTAATTAGAGGAAATAGTTCTTTAGGAGGTAATAACCAGCCCTTAGTTGTTGTTGATGGTATTCCAATTAATAATGACAACCTTCGTCAGGCCAGTTTGGTTACCAGGGGAGCAAGAGATTATGGAGATGGAATAAAGGATATAAACCCGGATGATATCGAAAGTGTTTCAGTATTAAAGGGCGCCAATGCAGCAGCTTTATACGGGTCGAGAGGCGCCAACGGTGTTATCCTCATTACTACAAAAAAATCAGCTAAAAAGGGGTTGGGTATTACTTTTAACTCCAATGCTACTTTTGAGAGCCCAAATGCTATTCCTACTTTTCAAAATAAATGGGCTCCTGGGTATAGCGACAATTATAGTGAGTGGACTGACAGTACTACCGTTAACGGTGTAAAATATCCGTTTCAACCTGATTGGGGCGAGGATCAATGGGGTGGTCCTTTAGATGGCAGGCTTGCAGTTATTCAAACGATGCCTCAACTTGGGCCAATACCCATGTCTCCCCAACCGGAAGACAATGTGAGAAAATTTTACCGTACCGGAAGTACATTGACTAATACTTTATCTCTTACAAGCGGAGGTGAAAATGCAAACATGAGATTATCGGTTTCCAATTTATCAAACAAGGGAATTGTACCCAACAACTCATTTAACAGGCAAACAGTTAACCTGATTGTGGGAGCAAAAGTTACAGAGAGATTGAAATTTGAAGCCAAGGCCAACTATATTAGGGAAACCACCAAAAACAGGCCAGAAATAGGAGGTTCTCTTCAAAGTATTCCCCGCAGTTTAAACCGGTTGGCCCGCCATATTGACCTTAATTGGTTAAAAAATTATAAAAAGCCCGATGGTACAATGGTAACCTGGCTGGATGCTTATCCTATGAATCCCTACTGGTTGCTTAATGAAAGTCTTGAAGATGACCAGAGAGACAGGCTTATAGGGTATGTTTCTTTGAATTACAAGTTCACAAACTGGTTAAACCTGCAGGTAAGAGCGGCAAATGATGGCTATACAGATGTGCGTAATGAAAGGGTGAGTAAGAAAACCCGTGGTCTGTCGGGCGGGGCAATCAAAAATTTCCAGTATCGGGTAAGTGAGCTAAATGCAGATGCCATACTAACTGCTAACGGAAAACTTTCAAAAAGCTTTAATGGTTCATTCCTGGCAGGGGCTAATCTTTATAAAACAAAGACGGAAATAACGGGTGTTGATGGCGGCACATTGAACTATGATAATTTCTATCATATATCCAATGCGCAGATAGTTACGCCTACGTATTTTATTGGTAGAAAAGAAGTACAGTCTGTATTCTTCAACGGCCAGTTGGGCTATAAAAACTATCTTTTCTTAGATGTTACGGGCAGAAACGACTGGTCTTCTTCCCTCAACAATGCTTCCTTTTTTTACCCGGCTGTAAGCCTGAGTTATGTACTAACTGATGCGCTTGAAATAAAGTCAACTATTCTTAGCTATGCGAAGTTAAGAGCCTCTTATGCTGAGGCAGGAACTGATGCAAATATCTATCAAACAAAAGCCGGCTATCGCATTTTCTCTATAGCCTCCGGTTTTAATGGGCAGCAATTCGCCGCCATTAATCAGGATGTGCCCAATGCAACCTTGAAAAACGAATTGAAAAAATCCTACGAGTTTGGCGCCGATATCCGGTTATTCAAAAACAGGCTGGGAATAGATTTTACATACTACAATGCATCCACAGCTAACCAGATATTGCGGATTCCGGTATCTTCAACTACAGGGTTTAGTACTAAACTTATTAATTCAGGCGAAGTAGAAAATAAGGGAATTGAAATATTTCTAACTGGTGTTCCTGTACAGTTACCTAACTCTCTTACCTGGGAGGCTTCACTTAATCTATCCCACAATAAATCAAAGGTGGTCTCTTTGGCAGATGGTATTCCAAATTATGTTCTCGGAGGCATCATAGAAGCACGCCCGGGAGAACCCTATGGAAACATTGTAGGGTACCCCTATAAACGTACTCCTGAAGGTCGTAAAATTGTGGATGGTGGTGGGTACGTCCGTGCTGACGACAGAGTAGTTTTAGGCAATATCCAACCTGACTGGCTGGCTGGCTTTACCAATACTTTTTCGTATAAAGGAGTAAGATTAAGCGCTTTAATAGACATAAGAAAAGGAGGACAGGTTTATTCGAGCACCAAAGATGAGCAAATGGCAAGCGGTACAGGCAAATTTACGGAGGACCGGACGAACTTAGTAGCTGAAGGAGTGGTATTGGACCCAGTACAGAACAAATATGTAGAAAATACGGCGGTTTCTGCAAATGCCTATCAATATTATGCATACAGATCCTGGAATGGTATTCAGGAAGAATTTGTAATTGATGCAGACTATGTTGCTTTAAGAGAAGCTTCTTTAAGCTATGATTTTAAGCCAAAATTTCTTTCAAAAGCTGGTTTTAAAACAGTTACATTTTCTATTGTAGGAAGAAATTTGCTCTACCTGTATCGTGACCCACAGTTTAAAGTAATGGGAGTTAGCCCGGAAACAGCATTCGCTCCTACAGCTTATGCCCAGGGTTACCAGGCCTCAAACCTGCCTACTACAAGAAGCTTAGGGTTCAACTTATCATTTTCTTTTTAATATTTTTTTAAAAAAATAATATGAAACTCTTATATAAAATAAAAACCTCCTTTGCAATAACCATGTTGTTCTGCATATTAAATGCCTGTACAAAAAATTTTGATGAGCTTAATACCGACCCCGCCATAGTAACAGAAACGCTGGTAAATCCTGACAACCTTTTTAGCAGGGTACAAAAAGAATCTATTTTTTCCATTCCTGATTTCAGCAGGGTTTCCGAATTCGCCGGATTTATGGCTAATGAAGCATCAGGTTTCCCTTTTAAAAATCAGGACTATGATTTTAGTGTCTGGTACAGAACCTATTTAATTAACCTCAATGAAACGATAAGACTGACTCAGAATACGCCGGAGCTCTCTAATAAAAATGCTATGGCAAGAATTTTCAGGGTCTGGTTGTATCAAATATTAACGGATAGGTATGGAGATATTCCTTACACCGAAGCCGCATCGGCGCTTGAAAACTTTATTGCCACTCCTAAATATGATAAACAGGAATTCATCTATAAAGATTTATTCACCCAATTAAAAGCTGCCACAGCACAGCTTAGCGATGATCCCTCAAAGCGAAGCTACGGAGCAGCCGATATTCTTTTTGGAGGCAATGTAGACAGATGGAGAAAATTTGGTAATTCATTGAGGTTGCGAATGGCAATAAGAGTAAGATTTGTAGATAATGCACTTGCCCAGCAAAATATAAGCGATGTTATAAGTGCGCCTTTAATAATCGCCAATGCCGAAAATGCCAAATTGCTGTCAGAAGGCTCAGGCGCCTCAAACATGAATAACCGGAATCCGATCCTAAATTTCATTACAAATGGTAACCAGGAGCCCAGGCATTTCAGCTTCACTGTTTTGGAGCTTATGGCAAAAAATAATACCAATGATCCCCGCATTCCTATTTATTTTAAGCTTCCACTTTATATAAATCCTGGCAGTAGTATTCCTTACAAGGCAAGACCGATTAATATTGATGGCCCGGAAAAAACCCCGTATGGCCGGGACAGCATTTCATTCGTTGGTAATTTTTTTGAAGCCTCTCAGTTTACATTTAATTTAATTACTGCGGCACAAGTTAATTTTCTAAAAGCTGAAGCTGCATTGGCAGGTCTTATTCCGGATGATGCTAATAATTTATACAGAGCAGGCATTCAACTTACCATGCAGCAATATGGCGTGTCTGCTGGGGATATTACCACTTTTCTTGCAGGCAGTACGGCCACGCTTAGCGGAACTGTTGAAGGGAAGTTGGAGCAGATAATAAACCAAAAATACCTTTCCCTTATTTATCAGTCGGATGAAGCATGGGCTGAATACAGAAGGACAGGTTATCCAAAGATGTGGTTGGGAAGTGCACCAACTGATACGCAGGGAAAGATACCCCGCAGACTCACCTATCCGCTTGATGAGTATGCTAAAAATGATGTTAATGTAGCTGCAGCAGCTGCAATATTACCAGGCGGCGATAAATTAACAACCAGATTATGGTGGGATGTTAAGGCAGGGCTTCCATATGCTCATCCAAGGCAGGGAATGTTTCCACCTGAGTCGTGGTAAAAAATTTGAGAAGCCAGTTTTGGTAAGAGGTTTTAAGACTATGAGCAGTTTAAGCAAAGCAAGCAGTCAGTTTTTTATAAGAGGCTGTCCTAAAAGGCTCCATCGCCATAACTTGCTTTTGCAAAATAGGAAAAGTACGAAGTTCCGTTATCGAAATCTTTTTTAGTGTCATAAGGATGGCCGAATGCAAAGCGCCAGTCATCATCAATGCAAATATGCTCCCTGACGGGCAGGTTTCGTTGCGGTTGAGCAAATGATATTACACTCCATGAAAGAAATATAAAAAGAAAAAGGTTGCGTTTTTTATTTACTAAATAGATCATTGAATTGGCTAGATGGTTTTTAAAGCATCCTGTTTTAAATGCTGATGGCTTGCAATTTTATTTGAGATTTTTTTGGAAGCGCAAACTAAATTGAACGTGCCATTTAATGTAATACTATTTTATCGAAGGGTACTCCGGTGTGACGGTTCCTATCTGACTGGAGTCTCGAGTTTGGATATTTTTGAGACCTGGCAGAGTGAGGAAAGATGCAACGTTCGGGTACAGGAAATGCTTTTATTTGTCCGTCTTGCTATACACCTACCGGTACATTACTCTTCCACAATTAACACATCCCATGGTTTTAAAGAAAAACTATCTCCCTTTTTCAAAGCTTTGTTGGTAAGTAAATCTGTTCCCTTGTCAAAATTGTAAATCACGGATTGTTCCTTGTCTGAAGAAGTATCCAGGAAAAATAATAACAAACTTCATGAAGTATGGGAGTTATCTTTTGTTCCGATAACTATCGGAAGGAATGATTGCAGGAGCAACAATTTTATTTATCAGAAATTAGATTATATGCACAACAATCCTTGCGTAGGTAAATGGACGCTTTGTGCCAATCCACTTGAATACTTGTATTGCTCAGCACGGTTTTACCTCACAGGTG
>JBDSFG010000034.1:0-30917 GCA_039919615.1 Ginsengibacter sp.
ATTTACCCCATACAGGGAACAACTAAATAAATTAATCGGCGGCAACATCAACTATCTCGAAATTTATAATGCAAGCGAAGGCTTTTTTGCGGCGCAGGATATGCCTGATGAAGGGGGCATGTTACTATTCACCCAGCATGGAATATTTTATGAATTTATGCCTGTTGAAGAATATGGAAAAACTAACCCATTAACAGTAGGATTAAGAGACGTAGAATTGCATAAAAATTATGCCCTTGTAATTACCACCAACGGAGGCCTCTGGAGATATCTTGTTGGAGATACTATACAATTTACCAAACTTCATCCCTATAAAGTAAAAGTTACCGGCAGACTGAAGCATTATATGAATGCCTTCGGTGAAGAGGTAATTGTTGATAATACTGATAAAGCTATTGGCATAGCTTCGGCAAAAACGAATGCCATAGTTAATGATTATACCGCCGCACCGGTTTATTTTAGTGATGCAGGAAACGGCGCTCATGAATGGCTTATCGAGTTTGATAAAACGCCGGAAAATTTGGACGCTTTCATTTGTGAATTGGATAATGCTCTAAAATCTGTCAACAGCGATTATGAAGCAAAGCGGTATAAGAACATCGCATTACGTCTCCCCATTATTCGTGTATTGCCAAAAGGAACATTTACGCAATGGCTTAAGAATAAAGGAAAACTTGGCGGCCAGCATAAAGTTCCAAGGCTAAGTAACGATAGAAAATTAGTCGAAGAAATTTTATCTATTCAAAGTGCTCAACATGATTAAAAAGGTATTCAGGGTCCTTCTACTTATTTTATTATTCCTTCCATTGCTAGCGGCAGCTCATTTTATTGCTTTCCCGCAGGAAACACGTTGCATACTTATTGAATTTTCAGATTTTAAGAACAAGCAAAACGTTTACTTTGGTAGAGAAGTTTCACCGGATATTGTTCAGCAATTGATTAAGCTTAGGTTCAGTGCAGAAAAAAATGTTTCTGCATTCTGGAAAAACGCAGACCACATAGATTATAAACTGATCTATTGTGAAAAGCAATCAGATTATGAAAATTATGGAAGCGCAGGCGCACCTGCTGTTGCTTATATGAAAATGGGTGGATATGTGGTTATACCAAAAAATATGTTTGATGTAAATATTCTTTCTCATGAAATAAGCCATACAGTTTTATATAGAAAGATCGGATGGTATAAATTACATTTTAAAATTCCTACATGGTTTGATGAAGGTCTTGCTATGCAGGTTGATAACAGGGATTATTATTCCATTGATACATTATTGAATAAGAAAAGTGCAGGGATCATTTTACCTGATGTAATGCAAATGGATACTCCTGAAAAATTTCACAGTGGCTCAAACGACCAGGTAATGCTTAATTATTCCACCGCAAAATACGTGGTACACGAATGGCTCAAAAAAAATTCACTGAACGCTTTTATTGACTCTATTAATAAGGGTTATAGTTTTGAAAAGAGTTATTCAGGAGCAGGGAATGAAAGAAAATTAATTGAATAGATAAAATGATTGCAGAACTTTGATATATGAAAATTAAAAGTCTTCAATTAAAGAATTTTAAAAGATTTACTGATTTGACTTTACAGGATATTCCTGAAAATGCGAAGTTAGTTTTATTAATTGGCAGTAATGGAAGTGGTAAGAGCAGTGTTTTTGATGCTTTTGAAGCGATAAATAAAGTTTTAAAATCAATTGATGATATTGATGATGAAGAATATTACAAAAAGGATAAAGCCGAACCTTATATTATTAATTTTTATGCGGATAATTATGAAGGAAAACAATTCACTTCAAGTACTGGCAGTAGTATCTCACATCGTGGGAATAACACTTTTTATGGCAGAAGCGCTGTCAGATATTTTCCTCGTATAGAACGTACCGTGATTGGTACACCCATTAAAGTTAGTGAAGATGCTGACAGGCCGGGATATTACATTGATAGAGATAGCAGGTTTGAAAATGATATTGATTTGCTATTATCAGAAATTGTCAAAAAAGTTTTTAGCGATCTCAATAATAAGACTAATGGAAAGATCGATGAAGTAAAAAAATTTATACAAAGATTAAATGAATCTTTATCAAGAGTTTTTGAGTCTAATACATATTCCCAATTAGAGCTGATAAATTTTCAAACACCGGCAGATGGTAAACCTGCACAATTAATTTTCAGAAAAGGGAATGTTGAAATTAACTATGATTTATTAAGTGCCGGAGAAAAAGAGATCATTAATCTCTTAATCAATCTTTATGCAAGGGCAAGTTATTTCACAAACACTATTTATTTTTTTGATGAAATTGATGCACACTTGAATACAAAACTTCAGTATGATTTACTCAAAGAATTAACAGAAAACTGGATACCTGATAACTGTCAGTTTTGGACAGCTTCTCATTCACTTGGCTTTATTCAATATGCTACCGAATACAAAAACGGCTGCATTATTGATTTTGATGATTTGGATTTCGATCATATACAAGTGCTGAAACCTAAATCCAAAGAAAATTTTGAGATTTTTGAAATAGCTGTTTCAAAATCGTTTATTGATAAAGCAGTTCAGGGAAGGAAAATCATTTTTTCGGAAAACACTGACACGCCTTTTTATAATGATCTTGCGCTTGAAAATGTTTTCTTTTTTGTATCTAACGATAAACAAGATGCTTTTTTAAAAGCAAAGAATCATAAACATGCTGCGTTAATAGACAGGGATTATTTGTCAGATAAAGAAATTGATGAGTTAAAAGATACTTATCCTTTTCTATATTTTCTACCTTATTATAGTATTGAAAACCTATTATTTCACCCTGATAATCTGCAAGAGATCTATAAATTGAAGAATGAGAATTTTGATAAAGAAGGGTATATAAGTTCTGTTGTTCAAATTAAAAACAAAGAAAAAGATTATCTCCTCTTAGGAATACTTCAGGCAAGAGGCGGCTATCCATTTTTTAAAGAGAATGAAAATGCAAAAAAATTAAAAGATTTCAGAGAAAATTACAGGGATATTGCTAATCTCTTAAGAAGTGATGACTTTGAAACTTTTTTTAAAATTTTCCCGGCAAAAGACTATGGCACAGAAATTAAAGAACGTCAAAATATTTCTAAAATAATCTTGACAAAAACAAACTGGTTCAAATACCAGATTGAAAAGATAATACAATGAAATTATTAGAAAATAAAGTTGCAATCATAACTGGCGCCAGCCGTGGCATTGGAGAAGGTATTGCCTTAAAATTTGCAGAGCATGGAGCTCATGTTGCATTCACTTACTTAAGCAGCGAAGAAAAAGCTTTGAGTTTAGAAGAAAAATTAAAAGCTTTTGGTGTGAAAGCAAAAGCTTATAAAAGCAATGCAGGAATTTTTTCTGATTGCGAGGCCATGGTAGCTGATGTGGTGAAACAATTTGGTACCGTGGATATTTGTGTTAATAATGCCGGAATTTCTAAAGATAATTTATTGCTTCGCATGACACAGGAACAATGGGATGAGGTGATTACCACAAACCTGAAAAGTGTGTTCAATATGACCAAACAAGTTATAAGGCCAATGATGAAAGCAAAGAGTGGCAGCATTATAAATATGAGCAGTATAATTGGTGAAACAGGCAACGCCGGACAAAGCAGTTACGCCGCATCTAAGGCAGGGGTTATCGGCTTTACAAAATCCATAGCAAAAGAAATAGGCAGCAGAAATATTCGCTGCAATGCTATAGCACCGGGCTTTGTAGAAACGGATATGACATCTTACCTCAAAGAAGGAGAGGGCGCTGAAAAATACAAATCGGGGATCCCTTTAGGCCGTTTTGGAACCACAGGTGATATTGCAAATACAGCAATATTTCTTGCCAGTGAAATGGGTTCATACATTACGGGGCAAGTGATAAGTGTTTGCGGAGGATTGAATATTTAAAGAACCCCTATCCCTTAAAGGGGAAATGGAGAATTCAGCCTACTCATCTCATTTTTCACATTCCAACTTTGCTGCATATTTCCAAAAAAGGCCTAACTTTTTTCCGGCAAATCAAACCTGTAGATGCGGTCAATATCTTCACTACCATCATGAATAACAGATAAGTCTTTAGCCAATCCATTATGCAAACCATATACCCAGCCATGAAGATGTAATTCCCTTTCATTCCAGGCTTGTTGCACAATAGTTGTTTTGGCAAGGTTTCTTACCTGCTCTATTACATTAAGTTCTGTTAGCCGGTCTGTTCGTTGTACTTCGTTATCAATTGCATCAAGTTCTGCACTGTTCCGGTGATACACGTCTTTAATATTTCGCAACCAGTTATCCACAAACCCATGGTAGGTGTTAGTCATCGCGGCAGCAATACCTCCACATCCATAATGTCCGCAAACAATAATATGTTTTACCTGTAAAAACTTAACGGCATACTCGAGTACGCTTAATAAATTGGTATCGGTATGTACCACCAGGTTTGCAATATTGCGATGTACAAAAATTTCACCGCTTTGAGTGCTGGTAATTTCGTTGGCAGGTACACGGCTGTCACTACACCCAATCCACAAATAATCCGGGGTTTGGCCTTGTGATAATTTTTTAAAATATTCCGGATCCCGAAAAAACTTTGTTTCAGAATATAATTTGTTTCCCTGTATCAATTTTTGATATGACTTTTCCATAAAAATAATTTTTAAATTAGTGTACAGATTGTACATGTAGTTGATTTTCTATCTGGTATTTTTCCTTAAAGCCTTTGAGCTGGCAGGAAATATTTTTGAGTGGTGCCTTAATATCCCTAAATTCCTTGATAAGTTCAAGCACATCAAAATCTATATAATCTGTATGCGAGGCATCAATAATTACTGTTGCACGTTGAGGGATATGATCCAACGTTTGCCGTATAGCTGCTTTATTTAAAAAAGATACTTCTTCTGATAAACGTATTTTAATAACGTCATCCTGTTGATGTTTTTCATTATGAAAAAAATAGGAATTTTTTAAATTACCATGAAGTATAGCGCCGCATCCTGTTATCAATCCGGCTATAACCCCGATCAATAAGCCTTCCCCTTTTAAGGATTTATAAAGCCCTAACAGATCAATGCCGATAATTACAAGAACCGTAACAAAAAAAGGAATATATTGATATTTGCCGTTTTTTATTATTCCTGAAAAAACGGATAGTCTGCATAGCTTATAGCCCGTTAATAGTAGTATAGCGGCAAGTGCAGCCAAAGGAATATAGTTAAGCAGACCGGGGATTGTGATTACACAAACTAATAATAATAAGCCGTGAAAAATAGTTGATAATTTAGATTTTGCACCGGCATGTAAATTGGCGCTGCTCCGCACTATTACACTGGTAATTGGCAATCCACCGATTAAACCTGCAACTGAATTTCCAATACCCTGCGCCAGCAACTCTCTATTAGTGTTTGTAACATTTCTTTGCGGATCCAAATTGTCAATGGCTTCAATGCTAAGCAATGTTTCTAAAGAAGCAATGATGGCTATCATAAAACCAGTGACGATTACCTTACTGTTTAAAAAACCACTAAAATCAGGAAGGGTAAAAAAACTGAAAAAATCTACGGCACTTTTAGCTGCTTCAATCTGAACCAGGTGAGTTTCACTAACTGCAAGAGGACTACCAGTTGCCTTAAATATTTCATTGATCAATATGCCAACAACAACCGCTACCAAAGCACCAGGTATAAATTTTATTCTTTTCTTTATAAATGGCCTTTCCCAAATGAGCATGATTATTATAGCTACTACGCAGATAACAAGTGCGCCTACATTTATATGTTGTAACGGTTGAAAGAGCTCATGCCAATCTTCGGTTCCAAATTCTGTTAGTATGCCTCTTGAATCTTTATCATAGCCTACAGCATGAGGAATTTGTTTTGCAATAATCAATATGCCAATGCTGGTAAGCAACCCTTTAATAACGCTGGAAGGGAAGTAACTGGCTATGCCACCAAGCTTTGCAATACTTAGTAATATTTGCAGGATGCCTGCAATTAAAACGGCACAAAGAAAAAGATCGAAGGCTCCGATATTGGTAATGGCCGCTAATACTAACGCAGCCAATCCTGCTGCAGGACCGCTAACACTAAATCTTGAGCCACTCAATGATCCTATCACTATTCCGCCGATAATACCCGATATTAAGCCACTGAAAAAAGGTGCACCAGATGCTAATGAAATACCTAAGCAAAGCGGAAGTGCCACCAGGAAAACGACAAGCCCCGAAGGCAGGTCTGACTTTAAATGTGTTGTTAACTTAAGCATAGAAATTTTTTTGTCAAAAACGTAAAAAGATTAGACGTTGTATGTGAGGTCTTTTTTATATTCTATTAAACACGGAGAAATATGATCATACTCCTATCCGTTAACGGATGGGGAATCACTAATTAATAAAGCAATAGATTATGAGGAAAGTTTAAACAGCTTAGGAGGCTGTATATCATGATCCTGGCAGGGATGTATATTTAGCTTAGTGCTATAACAAATAACTTTGTCTTCACCAGATAACTGAAACAGGCTGTTTGCAATTGTATAGTTACGGGTATAATACTTTTCCTGTTCTTCTGACTCCTGCTTGCCCTTCTCTTTTTGAGTATCAGATTCCTCATCAGCAGGAAAATTTTTAAGTTGACTATTTACTTTTTTATACCTGGCAGATAGGTCCATGGCTGCATCAATTATATTCAAATGATTAATGCAAATAATGATAAATAAAAATATGGGTATAATTTTTTTCAAGCGCATGAAGATAAAAATAAAAATAGAAAATTGCGCCTGCTTTTGTTTTGTTAACAAAAACTTCGTGTTCTTAATATCTTACTGCAAGCTGGTAATAAGCATGCTTTAATAATAATAAATATCAGCCTTCATCTTGCTTTAAACTTTTCGATGGCCTTCCTTGTGAAATCACTTAGTACAAGTTTACCACTAATAGCTGCTCTTTCTTTTAATAATTCATCCCAATGCTCAGTTCCTTTCCAGAACATTTTTTTCATTTCTTCAAGAGGTAACGGATTGTAATGAGCCAGGCTGTTAGCAAGGCGATATACTCCTTCATCTAGATCCGCAATTGATGTATGAACTTCGGCAAACAGCCCTTTTCTTTTAGCCCAGTCAGCACTACGCCAAAGCGAAGCGTTTATTGCTAACTGACTAAACGCAGAAACTCCAATTTTTCTTTCTATCACAGGGCCTACTACAAAAGGGCCAATACCTATAGCCAGTTCACTAAGTTTAATTTCCGCTTTATCAGTTGCGATAGCGTAATCAACGGCGGCCGCAATTCCTACTCCGCCACCAACACATTTGCCGTGTATGCGCCCAATGATAAGCTTCTTACATTTTCTCATCGCATTTACCAGGTTTGCAAAGCCACTAAAAAAATTTGCGCCCTGTGCTTCATTGTTGATTGAACTAAGTTCCTCAAAACTTGCGCCTGCACAAAAAGCCCCATCACCAGCACTTTTAAGAATAATTACCTTAGTATCATCGTGAGTTCCGGCAAAGTGAATTTCATGGCACAGCTCTTCCAAAATTTTGGCTGGTAAGGAATTACTTTGAGGATGAAAAAATTCTATGGTTGTAATGCCATGTTCATTGTGTGTGGTTACGTAAGCTTCCATTGGCTAAGAGATAAAAGAGTTAAAGGAGATAAAAGAGTTTTCATTTGCGAATAAAGGATATAAAGAATTATTCATTGCCAAAATTATTAAAAACCCTGTGGATACCTTCTTTCATTAAATCCACTTTAAAATTAAGAAGCATTCCATGTTTTAAATTCATCAACTTTAAATATGTATTCACTTGTTTAAAGTGTACAGGTAAAATGTGTTCTACGGATTTTATCTCAACTATGATTTTCTTTTCAACCAGTAAGTCTAATTTATAAGCGTCATTTATATGCAAAGTTTCATACACAATAGGCATCGTCAGTTGCCGGTCTAAATACAAATTCCTCTTATTTAATTCAAAATATAAAAGCTCTTCATAAACACGTTCATAACATCCCGGGCCAATAGCTGTATGTACCTTAATACAACTATCAACAATTAAAGCTGTTATTTGATTTGCTTCCATTGGCTAAGAGATAAAGAGTAAAGAGAAGGTGTTTTAAGTTCTTAATTGGTTTATAATAACTCTTATAAAAATGTTTTTGAATTTTTAATTTCCCCCCCCTCTCTTTTACCTCCTTTAACTCTTTTATCTCTTAGCCCCTCTAACTTTACCTCTTAGCCACCATAGTAAGTATAGTTGCCACACCAACAACCGGCTCCTCTGTTCCATCCAAAATCTCAACATACCATTTTACTATGCCTTTGGGTATATCACTTCCTTTTGCAAATGCAACATCAGGATTTCTGTCCTTCAATTCCTGTTCTATTTTCTCTTTGCATGTAAAGCGCACGTAAATTTCATGCCCGGGATACACTGGCTTTGTAAAACGTAATTCATCTATTCCATAATTTAATAGAACAGGATTTTTTTCATAACTATCAACAAATAAGCCTGCAGCCACACTCATAATAAAATATCCATGCGCCACCTGCTGTTCAAACATGGTATCATTAAAATCAGTTGTTTTAAGATGGGCATAAAAATGGTCACCGCTTAGATCTGCAAACCTATCTATGTCTTTACTAGTAACAATTCTTTTTTCAGTTATAAGTTGCTCACCAATTTTTAGTTCTTCAAAATATTTTTTAAACGGATGAATAGCATCTGAATTTCCTTTAGCATCAGGCTGATAAATATTTGTAATTGCAGTGATCATATTTGGCGAACCTTGCACCGCTACTCTTTGCATGTAATGTTTAACTCCCCGCAATCCGCCCATCTCTTCGCCACCTCCTGCCCTGCCGGGCCCACCATGTACAAGCATCGGCAGAGGAGAACCATGCCCGGTGCTTTCCTTTGCGCATTCGTTATTCAGTACAAGAATTCTTCCATGATGAGTAGCGGCTCCTATTACATAATCTCTTGCAAATTTTTGATCTGCGGTAACCACTGAACTGCACAGAGAGCCTTTGCCTTTTTTAGACAATTCAATTGCTTCCTCAATATTTTTATAAGGCATGATGGTACTTACAGGGCCAAACGCTTCTACGGTATGCGGTTCTTCTGATGCAAACGGGTGATCGGTCATCAATAACAACGGGCTTATAAATGCGCCTTTGTTTATATCGGCATCTATCAATTCAACACTATCCAGGCTTCCATAAATTATCTGTGAAGAAGCCAATATTTTTTGTACCTGCATCTTTACTTCATTACGCTGCGACTGTCCGGCAAGCGACCCCATTCTTACTTTTTCGTTTTGAGGATTTCCTATTGTTGTTTGAGACAATGACTTTCCAATCGCTAACCAAACATCTTCCATCTTATTTTCCGGAACAAATATTCTTCTTATAGCTGTACACTTTTGACCGGCCTTCGATGTCATCTCTTTCCTTATTTCTTTAATAAAAATTTCCCATTCAGGTTTATCGGGAGTTACGTCCTCACCAAGTACAATGCAATTGAGAGAATCTGCTTCAAGATTAAACGGAACGTTCTCATTTAAAACATTGGGATGAGCTTTTAGTTTTAACCCTGTAAACGCAGAGCCCGTAAACGTAATTGCATCCTGTGATGTAGCATAATCTAAAATATCTCCTGCGCTTCCGCACAAAAGTTGTAAAGCGCCTTCGGGTAAAATTTGCGAAGCGATAATTTCTCTCACTACGGCTTCAGTTAAATAACACGTAATGGATGCAGGTTTCACAATTGCCGCAATACCTGCGAGCAGATTAACAGCAATTTTTTCAAGCATTCCCCAAATAGGAAAGTTGAATGCATTGATATGAATAGCAACGCCTTCTTTGGGAACTAAAATATGTTGTGCCATAAAAGTGCCGCATTTACTAAGCGGTATGTGATCACCATCAAGAGCAAACGTTTCGTTTGGTAATTTTCTTCTTAATGAGGCATTGGAGAAAAGGTTGCCTATTCCGCCTTCAATATCCACCCAGCTATCTGACCTTGTTGCGCCGGTTTTATAGCTTATGGTATAAAATTTTTCCTTTTTTTCAAGAAGATAAAGAGCAAGTGCCCGCAACATTCTTCCCCTTTCATGAAAGGTCATTTTGCGTAAAGCCTGACTGCCAACAGCTCTGCCATAATTTAAAATAGATTTAAAATCCAATCCTTTGGTGGTAACATTAGTAATGAAATTCCCATTTACTGCATTGTATAATGGCTGGCCTTCGCCGTCTCCCTCAATCCATTTTCCGGTTATATAGTTGCCTAATTTCATTTATATCTTTGCACAAAGTTATTTTATTTGCTTTCATTTGTATTGATGCAACAATATCAAAAACAGGAATTGCCAGCATAAAAATTTAGTTAAAAATATTTTTATTCTTCCAGGCTTATTCCTGCTTTGGTCGTTTACAAGCCAAAGGAAATGAATGTGAGGACAAATGCCCGGAATTAAAAAGCCGAACAAAAGGAAATGCCCTTAGCATAGCCAGGGGCATTTTACAATTTAGATTATCAGTTTTGTTTATTAAATACTTTCTGTAAGTGAATGTTTTTTTTCGAGAAGCCCTTCCTTAACAAGGTACTCTGCAATTTGAATAGCATTAGTAGCAGCGCCTTTGCGCAAATTATCACTCACTATCCAGCAGTTTAAAGTGTTTGCCTGAGTTTCATCCCTCCGTATCCTTCCTACAAATGTGTCATCTTTATCATGAGCTGTTAATGGCATGGGATAAATAAAATTATCAATATTATCCTGTACTACAACTCCCGGTGATTTGCCCAGCAATTCTCTAACATCATTCAGATCAAAATCATTTTCAAATTCAATATTTACACTTTCACTATGCCCACCCATTACAGGTATGCGAACGCAGGTAGCAGTTAGTTTTATAGACTCATCACCCATTATTTTTTGGGTTTCATTCACCATTTTCATTTCTTCTTTGGTATAACCGTTTTCTAAAAAAACGTCGATGTGAGGAATAGCGTTTTGATCAATTTTATATTTATACGCCATCTCGCCTTCAATATTATTTCTTTCGTTCATCATTTGGGTAACTGCCTTTACGCCGGTGCCTGTTACACTTTGATAAGTAGAAACCACAACTCTTTTTATATTATATTTTTTATGTAATGGCTGCAGCACCATTACCATTTGAATAGTTGAGCAATTTGGATTGGCAATTATTTTATCATCCTCCGTAAGAACATGTGCATTCACTTCCGGAACCACTAATTTTTTAGTGGGGTCCATACGCCATGCCGAAGAGTTGTCTATCACTGTTATACCTGCCTCAGCAAATTGAGGCGCCAGGTTTAATGATGTACTTCCCCCGGCTGAAAACAATGCCAGGTCAGGATTTGATGCTATAGCATCCTGCGCTGAAATAACTTTATAAGCTTCTCCCCTGAATGCAATTTCCTTTCCTATAGATCTTTCCGAGGCTACAGGTATTAACTCGGTCACAGGAAAATTTCTTTCGTCCAATACCTGTAACATTTTACTTCCAACCAATCCGGTTGCTCCAACAACAACTACTTTCATTTGTTTTAATTTGTGTTGCAAGTTACAACGTAAAACAAAATAATTAAAACATCAGCATTACAAATGATTTTTTAACTTGAGAAAATAATTAGTCTTATGAGAATTTTTCTATTCCTGTTTGTTTTATCTGCGTTTATTATACAACTTGCCAATGCACAAATTGCAAATAGAAATGATGTGGTTATTGATGAAATAATGGCTGATCCCACACCCCAGGTTGGCCTGCCTAATGTTGAGTGGATAGAATTAAAAAACACTTCACCTCTTAGTGTTAATTTATCAGGATGGAGAATTATAAAAGCGGCTACTCAGTCGGGAACCTTCCCTAATTTTATATTAGAACCTGACAGTTTTGTTATTGTTTGTACAGGAAGCTCGGTAGCATTAATGTCACCATTTGGACCGGCAATTTCTGTTACAAATTTTCCTTCTCTTAGTAATGATGGCGATTTAATTTATTTACGATCCAATGAAAATAAAATTATCAATGCTGTTAATTATACTGATGAATGGTATAGGAATGAATTAAAGAAAGCGGGGGGATGGACGCTGGAGATGACAGACACAAAAAATCCATGCAGCGGATCGGCAAACTGGAAAGCTTCTGTTGATACTAAAGGAGGAACACCGGGTAAAATAAACTCTTCGGATGCGGTAAATCCGGACAAAGATGGTCCTAAATTACTCAAGGCTGCAGCAATTAATGATGTTACGCTATCATTAGTTTTTGATGAGCCATTGGATAGCCTGAGAGCCACAACCTCCGCTAATTACAACATCAGTGATGGGATTGGAGTTCCGTTAACAGCTATAGCGGTTTCACCGTTATTTGATAAGGTAAATTTAAAATTGACCACTTCCCTCGTTCCCAATAAAATTTACACTGTTACAACAAATTCAATTACCGATTGCGCAGGAAATGTGATTGGCTCACAAAACGTGGCAAAGGTTGGGATAACCTCACCTGCCGATAGTTTTGATGTTGTTATCAATGAAATATTATTTAACCCTGATGGCAGTGGCGTGGATTATGTAGAGATATATAACCGTTCAGCTAAGATCATTGATCTTAAACAATTGTATATAGCCAATCGAAATACAACCGGTGTTATAAGTTCTATTCAGCAGTTGAGTGTTGAAAGCAATCTATTTTTCCCAGGGGATTTTATTGTTTTAACAGAAGATCCTGCGATTGTTCAGCAAAAATATTTGACCACTAATCCAAATGCTTTTTTGCAACTACGGGGAATGCCTTCCTTTTCGGATGATAAAGGCGACGTGATTATTTTAAATATGCAAGGCAGTATAGTGGATGAAGTTATGTATTCTGATAAGTGGCATTTTGAATTGATAACAAACACCGAAGGTGTTTCACTTGAAAGGATTGACTATAATGCACCATCAGTTCAGTCTAATTTCCATTCAGCCGCAACATCCGCCGGATATGGTACACCCGGGTATAAAAATTCACAATTTAAAATTGATGCCCGGTTGCAGGGAGAGGTTGCAATAACTCCGGGAATCTTTTCTCCTGATAATGATGGCACCGATGATTTTGCTACTATAAGTTATAATTTCCCTACACCTGGTTATGTAGCCAACATTACCATTTTTGACGCCTCAGGCCGGCCAGTACGTTTGTTACAAAGAAATGCATTGTGTGGAGTAAAGGGTATTTTTGTTTGGGATGGATTAGGTGAAAAGCATCAGAAACTCTCGCAGGGTATTTATATTTTCTTTACGGAAATATTTAATAACGCAGGCAAAAAAAAGCAATTTAAAAATACGATAGTTCTTGCAAGAAGAGGTTAACGGGACACTTAATGCTTTACTTAAGGTTAAGTTTATAAACCTTTCCTGTATTATATGCTAATACATACAAATTACTTTTACTGTCTTCACCAAAGGAAGATAAACCATCGGAAAGATTGGCAATAAGTTCATTTTTGTCTGCTGTTTTACCCGAATAAGTTAATGCCCAAATGTTACCAGATACGAAGTCGCCATAAATATACTTACCAGTTAATACAGGTAGATTTTTATCCCTGCATACATATCCACCTGTTATAGAACGACCACTGCTACTGCCTTGCCTGTAGCTCCAAATGGGTTTAATAAACGCTGACGTATCACAATTGGCAGACTCATAACAATTTTCTGCCTCCATTATTCGCCATCCATAATTTCCACCATTTTCAATAATATCTATTTCTTCAATTTTATTTTGTCCAACATCACCTGCCCACAGCGTACCGGTTTCACTATCAAAACTAAAGCGCCATGGGTTTCTCATACCATAGCAATAAATTTCTTGTCTGTACCCTTGCTGGTTTTGCACAAACGGGTTATCGGGAGGAATACCATAGTTCAAATTTGCAGACGGATTATTTACATCTATCCTCAAAATTTTGCCTAATAATTCTTGCCTGTTTTGTGCCCTGTTTCCCGGGTCTCCGGCACTTCCACCGTCACCTGCAGCAATGTATAAAAAGCCATCATTACCAAAGGCCACTTTACCACCGTTGTGGTTTTCATAGGGTTGTGCATATGTAAGCAAAACCTGTTCGCTTTGCGGGTCTGCCATATCGGGATTAATATTGCTCACCTTAAAGCGTGAGATTACTGTGTGTAAAGGATTTGCAGCGGTATAATTAATATAAAAATAACCGTTGGTTTTATAATCCGGATGAAAGGCCAAACCGAGTAAACCCTTTTCGCCCCCACTTGAAACCTTGTTAGTAATATCAAGAAATACAGTAGCATTTAAAACATCGCTTTTATTTGGAAATATTTTTATTATCCCGGGTTGTTCCAAAATGAAAATCCGGTCAGTTCCATCTTTAGGGCTGGCTAATTCAACGGGTTGGCTAAAGCTTAGATTTGTAAAAGCTTCGGTAAGAATATATTTGTCTGTTAAAGATGAACCGCCGCTTGCGGGAGGATTATCAGAAGGGCTATTATCCTTTTCACCGCTATCAACTTTACAACCTGCCATTAAGAATATTAATACAAACGCATGAAATAATCTGAAGGTTATCATTGGTAGCTGTTGAAAAAGTTTTAGCATTATTAATAAGAATGAAGTAACTAAAATCGTGCAAAAATATTTAAGACAGAATGTACGCTGCCTGGCTTAGCAGTTAGTTTTTAATAAGTTCCAAATCAATTTTACGTATCCAGCCTGTAGATGTACGCCCGGCACGATTTTTAAAAACCACATAAATAAACCCGTTCTTATCATCCAACGCAGTTAGAATTCCGTAAGCATCATTCCATGGCAGAACAAATGTGTTACGCTTTGTGTTGGCATCTGCATCGTTGTGGAAATAGGATTTTGTTTTGACCAGGTAGTGTACAGGCCTTTTACCTGCAGCTTTATCCGGCAATAGCGGCTGATCTTTATTTATTTCAGGAGGTGGGGTTACGAGTTCTTTGTGTGAGATTTTATCATTTGAATCTGAAACTTCGCCCTGGTGGCTGGTGGCGTAACTTATGGTTTGGGAATCAATATTATTTTGGGGCGACGAAGTTTGAAGAGGTGTTGAATTTTTACCTCCGCTTTTTGTAGATGAATAGTTAAACGCTGCTACTATTAATATAACTACAAGCAATCCATAAAAAGCATATTGGTATCCCTTCAGCTTCGGGTTTTGGGCAGATTTTAATTGTTGCAGTTCACGTTCTTTTTCAATAACACTTGCGTTTAATTCACTCCATTGCTTGTATAGATTTTGATGATAAAATTCCTCTTTCTCTAACTTTTTCTTTAGAGCAATATTTTCCATCAGTAATTTTTCGTTTTCCTGTTTCATCAGGCTAAATTGATTTACTACATTTTCATCTTTTGATGATGGCTGTGGATGAAGTAGAAGATCCCTTTTATCCTGCATAAAAATGTATATTAAATTATAAGCTTATTAAAACAATTTTCGATGGGTACAGATGAATAAATATAATAACTGTGCATAAATAATCAGCATAGATTTTTAATCTATAAAAACCAATTTTTACAAAATTAAAGTTTACAAATTATAAATAACCAAAATGATTTTATGAGATTCATGTAAACGAAAATGACCACCCGAAAACGTTTTAAATCCATTGCAGGTTTAAAACTTCTGACTTTAGAATACACATGGTTGTGGTTGATTAATTTCTTCTTAAAACCATTTTGCAGATTACCCTATGCCAAAGGCAGTTAAAATTATCATCATAGATATATGGCCAAAGATTTTGCAGCAAGAAAAATATTATCTATTATAAGTTCTTTTAGCTTTAGCCAGGTCAGAAGGGGTATCAATAGAGATTCCCATATAAGAAGTAATCACCATTTTGAGAGGTATTCCATGCTCAAGATACCTGAGGCATTCAATTTTTTCAGTAGTTTCTAATGGGGTTGCCTCCCACTTAGCGAAGTTCATTAGGGCAGGCTTTCTAAAAGCATACACCCCAATATGCTGATAATAGCCCGCTGAACTTTCTTTATCTCTTGGGTAGGGAATTACGCTGCGGCTAAATAATAACGAATTCATGTTTTTATCAACGACCACTTTAACGCAGTTAGGATTATTTATTAATTCCGGATCGGTTATGAGTTTCATAAGAGAAGCCACCTGAACGGTATTTTGTGGGCCATTGAATGCAGCTAATAAATTTTGAAGTGAATCCCTGTTAATAAAGGGCTCATCTCCCTGTACATTTATTATAATATCTACGTCGAGGTTAGCAACCGCTTCGGCAATCCTGTCGCTGCCACTCTCATGAGTTTTATAACTCATTACGGCATACCCGCCATTTTCAATAATTTCCTGAAAAATGATGTCACTGTCTGTAACCACAATTACCTCATCAAACAACCTGGTAGCTACGGTGTTTTCATAAGTATGCCTGATAATTGTTTTGCCTCCCAAAGTCTGCATTAACTTTCCTGGAAACCTTGTAGCGGCATATCTTGCCGGTATCATCGCAATACACTTCATATCCTTAATTTTCAATAGTTGGCGTTTCCGGCAATGCCTTACTCTCATGCCCGCAATTGCTGCATTTATAAATATTTTCTGCGGAAACGGCATAGGCTGAAAAAAGCCAGCTTGCAATTGCGGTTATAAAGTTTTCTGCACTTTGTTTGGGAAGCAGTAATACATCATGAGAGCCACACCGGGTGCAGGTTATATAATTTTTATAATCATTATCAAACATCTGCAACATTTGCCTGGCCTCACTTTCTGCAGATTTTTTAACTACCAATTTTATGCCACCGATAGCATTCGAAAGTAACGGATCTATCGTTACTGTGTATTCATCTTTTAAATAACATTCAATACCTGCATGCCTCAGTTTGGTTAAAAGAATATTTGCAGAAAAATAATTATCAAATGTGCGGATAGTAACTATTTCCATTAAAAAAATTTAAAGTTTCAATAAGGTCTGCTTCCAATGGTTGCTTACTTTGCATCTAATATTACAGGAGTATTTCCCTTTCCCATTACTATTATTTTAGCGTTTTGGCTGAGTGCAATTTCCTTCATAGCTTTAATTTGCTCATATTGTAGTTGCTGATCAGTAAGCCCTGTATTAATTATTCGCTGATAATCTGCAATACCCTGCGCCTCCACTCTTTTTCTTTCCGCTTCCTGCCTTTCTTTTTGCAACACAAATTCCATTTTTTTTGCATCCTGTTCCGCATTTATTTTTGACTCGATAGATGCTTTAACTGAATTAGGAAGCGTTATATTTCTTACCAATAATTGCTCAAGCATGAGCCCTCTTTTTTTAAAATCATCCTCAATACTTTTATAGATGCGTTGCTGAAATTCGTCTCTTTTTGTACTAAATAAATCTACTGCCTGGTAGTATACGGCATTATCCCTGATCTTGGTACGGGTTATCGGCCTTACGATCTTATCTTTAAAATCAAGTCCCGTTTCTCTTAAAAGCCTTGGCGCATCAGTTGAAACCACTCTATATAAAACCGTAAGGTCAATGGTAACTTCCAGGCCGTCGCTAGCTAAAACCCGGATGGCATCGTCACCGGATTTTTCTCCTTCATCATGTAAACCGCTCATGGTATAATTTTGAGTTTTTACATCAACTGTTTTAATATCTAATAAGGGATTTACAAAATGAAGCCCGCTTCCTAAAATATCCTTTTGTACACTGCCGAATAAAACCTTTACGCCAATATAGCCGGCATCAATTTGCACAACGCTGGCAGTAGCAATCCCGACCAGTATTAACAGTAAACCAATCAGTCGGCCTAGTTTACCAAACTTTGAAAAGGCAATATTATTTTTAATTACTACTCCGGTAAGGCCAAATATAATAAGGCCAAGAATAATCCAAATCATTTTATAAAAATTTGATTTGCAAGTTCACGAAAACTATTGACTTGCGGTGTTAAATGGTACCCGACTTCTGCCCTGTTTACGACTTTAATACCTGTACATAAGTTTGCCTGCTGAGGTTCAAATGCTAAATTTTTTTAGAGATGGAAGATGATTAAATATAAAATCCTTTTTATAGAATGCAGCACTTAATTATTTAACATTAGAGGCATTACGAGCATTAACAATTCTTCATTTTCTTTATTTTCTGATGGCTTTATTATTCCGGCTTTTGTTGATGTGCTTAACTCAATAGTAACATCTTCAGTATCGGCAGCATTCAGCATTTCAATCAGGAACCTGGCATTAAACGCAATTTGAAGATCTTCACCATCATACCGGCAAGTCATTCTTTCATTTCCCTCGAAGCTAAAATCAATGTCCTGTGAGGCTAATTGCAATTCACTGCCAGTGATAGTCAGGGCAACCTGGTTGGTACTTTTATTGCTGAATACACTTACTCTTCGCAAGGAATTCTGAAAATCATTTTTATTAACAGTAAGCTTATAGGGATTATCAAGCGGAATCACCACTTTATAATCCGGAAACCTTGCATCGATTAACCTGCACACCAGTTCCGTGCTGCCGTGCTTTACAAATAAATGGTTGCTGTTATATGATATCTCCAGATCGTCCTGGTTATTAGGCATAGCGCTTTTTAATAAGTTCAGCGGTTTTTTGGGAACGATAAAAGTATCCGTTTTAGGGCAGTTAATATCTGTTATTTTAAATCTTACCAGGCGGTGAGCGTCTGTAGCTACGCAGGTTAGCCCGGTTGTATCAAGCTCAAAGAAAACCCCTGTCATTGCTGGCCTTAAATCATCATTACTAACGGCAAACAAACTTTTATTTATAGCCGTAACTAGCGACGAGGAAGGCATATTGAATGTTGTTGCCGTATCAGCAGCCGGTTCCTTTGGAAAGTTGTCAGGATTTTCTCCCATCACTTTATACTTTCCATTATTGCTTGTTATTTCTACGGCAAATGATTTATCAATATTAAAAGTAAGCGGCTGCTCAGGAATGTTCTTTAAAGAGTCTAATAATATTTTCGATGGAATACATACCTTGCCGTTTTCCTTTGCCTCAATATCAAGATGAACCTTCATAACAGTTTCCAGGTCGGTAGCTACTACGGTTAACTTGTTTGTTTCAATTTCAAATAAAAAATCTTCCAGTATAGGTAAAACGGTGTTGGCATTAATAACACCGCTTATCTGTTGCAGCTGTTTTAATAATTGAGAAGAGGAAACGATAAACTTCATAAAATGTGAGTATTAAACAACCAAAGATAAAATATTAGGGCTAATACAATCAACATAATAAAATTAATTTGCAGGGGGCTATTGGTTTCAATAATATCCCCTCCGGATTGATGAAATTGCCTGTACACCAACATACTTTTACCGCAATGAAAACTTTAATTTTTTCTAAAGATCAGGCATACTTAAAAATAAAGCAGTATTGCGCTTACCAGGAAAGGAGTAATGCAGAGGTTAAAGAAAAGCTGTATTCTTTTAGCCTGGAAATAAAAGAAGTTGAAAAAATTATTTTAATGCTTACAGAAGAAAATTATTTAGATGAAAAGCGATTTGCCATAGATTTTGCCCGTGGAAAATTTAAGATAAAACACTGGGGAAGAGTTAAAATAAAATACGCCCTCAAACAAAAGCAGGTAAGTGATGTTTATATTAAAAGCGCCATAGAAAAGATTAATGAAGATGACTATAAAAAAACGTTGAACAGACTTGCAGAACAAAAGTTTAAAATGCTCGGCAACAGGGAAAACATTTTTATAATTCAAAGAAAATTGAGTGATTATTTATTACAGAAAGGATATGAGAGAATACTTATAAAAGAAGTAATTGATAAAAGAATAATGTAAAGTTGATCACCGAAAGTTCACACTTGCTTTCACTATGCAGATGAAAGGGACATACAAACCAAATTTCATTATTATATATTTTTTTTAAATCGGCGGAGTATTTTTAATTCGCCATTTTGTTTACTATAAAGTTAATTGTTGAATTTAAAAACAAACTGATTTTGCCTGCCTGCCTTTTGTATTTAAGGCATTACAACTTATGTTTGCATCAATTTTTACAGAAGCATGAAAGTAACTGAACACATAAAAGAAGCAAAAACCACCTTGGTATCTTTTGAGATTCTTCCCCCGTTGAAGGGAAAAACCATCAATTCAATTTATGATCACCTTGATCCGCTGATGGCATTCAAGCCTGCGTTCATTAATGTAACTTATCATCGCAGTGAACAGGTTTTTAAGAAGAAAGCAGATGGAACTTTTGAGAAAGTAGAAATAAGAAAGCGCCCTGGAACAGTGGGCATTTGTGCTGCACTTATGAATCACTATAAAATTGACGCAGTGCCGCACCTTATATGTGGAGGCTTCAGCAAGCAGGAAACAGAAAGCGCTTTGATCGATCTTGATTTTTTAGGTATTGATAATGTTCTTGCCCTTAGAGGCGATGCTGCAAAAAATGAAACATTGTTTGAGCCGGAAACCAACGGCCATGGTTATGCAATAAATCTTTTAAAACAAATAGTAGACCTTAATAACGGGATCTATCTGGAAGAAGATATTCGTAATGGCTCTAAAACAAAATTTTGCGTGGGTGTAGCCGGTTATCCTGAAAAACATTTTGAAGCTCCTAACCTTCAAAGTGACATGGAGCATTTAAAAAGAAAAGTAGATTCAGGCGCTGAATATATAATAACGCAAATGTTCTTTGACAATAAAAAATATTTTGAGTTTGTGAATGCATGCAAACTGGCAGGTATAAATGTTCCCATTATTCCCGGGTTAAAACCAATAACCTCGAAAAAACAACTTACCGTTTTACCAAGAACATTTCATGTTGACATCCCCAAGGAATTGAGCAACGAAATATTGAAAAGCAAAACAGATGCTGACGTGGAGCAGGCTGGCACCGAATGGCTGCTGCAGCAATCAAAAGAATTGAAAGAGTTTGGTGTTCCTATTCTTCATTATTATACCCTCGGCAAGCCGCATGTAATTTTAAATGTGGTTAAGGAAATTGCTTAATAGAATTAAGATAAAGTACGGCTGTCCAATTTTTTTGAACAGCCTTTTGTATCTCCTTCACTTAACGTTAGCGTATCATTATTTGCTTAGAGGGAGGCCAAGCGAAATGCTTAGAACACGATATTTATTCTTATCATCAGCGCCATTGTTGCTTTCTGTTGAATTAATTTTTGTTAGCCCCAATCCATAATTGACCTTAGTAATCAATTTCCCGAAATCAAACCCGCCGCCAAGGTTTAAGCCCAGGTCAAATCTTTTTAATTTACCGTAACCTGCATCTTCCTCCCTTGAGGTGAATGGGTCATCATTGCTGTACCTAATATTACTTTCGGAGTTATTAATAATGCCTAAAATTTTTGATTCAGAAATTGCTTTGCCTGCAATACCCATTGCCGCATAAGGCCCTGCATGAAAAAATAAGTTGGTCTTTTTTTGCAGGGGTATCCGAAGAATAAGGTTTAGCGGTACTTCCAGGTAAAAAGGATTCAGTTTGGTTTTCACATAATTATCAGAAGTGTTTGTGCCAAAAAATGTTTCGGCCTTTGCTCCCTTACCTGTAAATAATAAACCTGTTTCAAGATCAATCGTTTTTGAGAGATTGAACCTGCCTGAAATGCCAGCGTTGAACGTAGTAAGTATATTATTCTGTTCGGTTTGGCCGGAGCTTGTTTTGGTAATGTTAGCAAGATTAAGACCGCCCTGAATGTATACTTGGGATTTTGCTTTTGATAAACTGCTGAAACAAAGAACAGCAATAAGTAATTTTTTCATCTTCCTGTGTTTTTGAGGTTAAATAATATTTCAGATAAGTAAGGTAAAAGCAAAATGTAAGTAAGGCATAAAGCCGTATGAATGTAATATTCAAATATCCTGCCAACAGAAAATTACTGGAAAAAAGCTAATGCCAAAAAAGTATCTGCGAAGAATAAAACGCCCGCTTATTCAAAAAAATATGCTGTGCTTTAATTCAGCAGCGATTGAAGAACTTTTTCATTCACCTTTACCGGATATTTCTTCTTCAATTGTTCTATCCATTTTTCTTCAAGAAGATTTTGATAGTCATTAATAACCAGCCCACGTGCCTCTTGTAAAGTACGTGGCTGATGAGCCGGGTACACGTGTATTATTTTTACAAACGAGGCCGTACCATCTGCGCTGTTAACCAATGGTTCAGTAATAGTTCCCTCAGCTATTGCGCTACTTAATTTAACCGGTATCTGGTTAAGCTCATACCTGCCTGAATCTGTTTGTACCTGTGATGAATTCTCTTCTGATATTTGATGCCAGCCTTTGCCCGACCTGAATTCTTCAGCCGCAAGCCCGGCAATTTTTTCGTTGGCACATGAGATCAGCACTATGTCAGCGCTTTCTTTCCAGTAGTATTTGGCTTTATTCTGGTTAAAAAAATTTATTAAGCCTGCACTATCATTTGACGCCTTTGACCATATATTTTTTTCCATGATTTCAAACAACATATTCCCATCTTTGAATTCCAGTAACTGGTATTTAAAATCGGGGCTATAACTTTCTAACTTATTACGGTAAAGACTAAAAGCCGTAGATGATATGAATTCTTTCATTATCTCCTGGTACGATTCTCCTTTATACAATTCCGGGTTGTTTTTATAATTTTTTGCAAACGTAAGCCAGTCTGCAACCGTTGCCCCGCCGTTAGCAAATGAATGAACCAACGTTTTTTCAGTAAGGTCTGGTGCGGTAATTTTTTTATTACTCACTGCAAAACTATCTGTAACACGCCAGAGGGTATTTTCATTAACACCCAGGTTTTTTTTATATGCAAGCGTTTTTAAAATTTTTCTTAAAAATTTTTCTTTGGCTGATGAAATCCTTGAATTCTGCTGTACCTGTTGTTTTAAGGAAGATAAATATTCAGCATCAGTCTTATCCCGCGGAACCGGTGTGCGGCCTAATCTTCTTAGTATATGATAACCAAAAGATGTTTGAAAAGGGGCCGTTATTTCATCATCTTTTTGTAAACTGAAAGCCTTGCTTTCAAAAACAGGCTCATATTTTCCCGTGCCAAATTCGGGCATCACACCACCGTTCATATAAGTATTCTGATCGTTGCTGTAGGCTTTTGCAGTCTCGTAAAAATCTGCTCCTGAACGCAACATTTTATATATCGAATCAGCAAGGGCAGAAGCTTTATTTTTTTGTTCCTCATTAGCTCCCGGCGGAAATGCTATTAAAATCTGGGCAACCTTTATTTTACCTGCCGCTTCCCTTTCTTCAATATTTTTAAAAAGATGGTAACCGCTTTTAGAACGATACAACTGACTTACCTGCCCCGGCTTTAGCTGGTAAACAATGTTTTCAAACTCATAAGGAATGCTAAATACGGTGATAAAACCAAGGTCGCCCAGGCTTGCGGTTATGGATTTGTTTTTAAGCTCCCCGGCTGCATCTTCAAAAGAACCATTCTTTGCCAACATCTCATAAGCATCCTGTGCGGCTTTATAAATTTTACCTGTATCTGCCTTCTTATCTACCGGAATAAAAAGGTGGGCTATATGAATATCTTTCCGGCTGCGGTTGAAAGCTTCGTCTACGAGTGCATTAATTTCTTTTTCATCATTAAGGTAGCTTTCTTCTATTTGTGTGCGAAAATTTTGCAGATCGTTATTGAGGTCCGGCAATGTATCAAAATGCAGATCACGTGCAGCTTTTACTTTTAATTTAAATTTTACATACAGATCTAAATACTCACGCAAAGCGGTAGTTTTATTATCCGCCGAGGTATTATTTTTATTGTAAGCTCTTAAAAATTCTTCCTTACTTACTCCCTGCGACCCATAGGTAAACAGCATTTGTGAAAAAATAAGGGAAGTATTTACAGAGAGACCAACCAGGATTAAAAATTTCTTCATAAAATTTTATTGGCTATTTGCTTTTATTAATTTTCACCTGCAGCATATCATCTATTTGATGCAGGGTTAGTTTTTTTGCAATTATTCTTTTTTCTTTATCCAGCAAATATATAGTAGGCGTTTGAGTTACGTCGTACAACTGCCTGAAGCCGGGCTTTTGATCCTGTGTTTCTTCTTTTTTGCTTTCATCGGTCTGGTACACATGTACCCAGTCTTTTAAATTTTTTTCATGAATAAACTCCTGCCATTTGGCTTTTTCATTTTCAGTTAATACCGCGTAAATTTTTACGCCTTCTTTATTCCATTTTGCTTTGTAAAATGAATCGAGCCTTGGCATTTCTTCCCTGCAATGGCCGCAGGTTGGATCCCAAAAAACTACAATGGTATAATCTGCTTTAACTGCATACAGCGGCGAGATTTTTCCGGTGGAATCTGTGAGCTGAAGATCGGCAGCTTTTTCTCCAATTAAATTAGCCATAAGCATATATCCCCTGTTGGAAATAGTAGTTAGCTGCTTTTCATTCAGCCAGCTTGAAATTCCCTTGGAATGATATTTCTCAAACAGGTGAACAAATACTGCATCCTGGCCCATGTACTTTGGATAAATGTATTCATCAGTTAACCAGTTAAGCAAAAACTGGTACATATTGGTATTGCTCCGTGCCAGTAATAAAAGATAATCTGCCTCTTTTATAATTGAATCCGGTACAGGCACCAGCACTTCTCTAAAATATTTTTCCACCTTTGGTAAAAAGAACGGCGTACGGATTATCCTGTCGTCCATAAAAGTTATCCCATCCCAATAATGTTTTTTGTAATAATTATAATTATCTATTGAATCATTTTTAGTAACCGGTTTTGTAACCGGAACAACAGGCCCCTTCATGCTTTGAAATAATACCGCCAGCATAGATTCAGGATATTGCTTAATAATATTTTCCCGGTATTGGGTTAATTCATTATTGAGAAGCGTATAATTTTTTTGATGCAGAAGTGAATCAGAATTTGATTTGGATAAACTATACGCCTCCTGTTCTTTTTGCAACTGTTTCCCTTTTACCCCTATATATTTTTGGTATTGCTGAAATAACGCATTTTCTTTTGCGCCCGTTATCACGGTTCTATTTAAAAGATCTGCTGTATCTGCAGTAATTGATATAACCTGTTCACTACCTACCAAAAAATCAAGCATTTTATTTTTACCCGGAAATACAACGGAATAAATACCCGGCGGCAATAATTTATCTTTTTTAAAAACGGCTACGCCTTTTTCATTTATTACAGCAGAATCTTCAATATTAATATTTGTACCATAATAATAAGTAAGATAAGTTAAACCCTCTTTAAAATCTGGCGTTTGCAACGTTACCTTATAGACCTGGCTATAAAGAGAAAAGGTGGAACAAAACAGGGAAGTAACTATTAAAAATCTTTTCATGTAATTTTTTCTGGTGAGCAAAAATATTTAATTGTATTGAAACCTTAAAAGGCTTAACAATTTTACAGTAACAATTTATTGGATAATAATTCAGACTTGCAAGACGGCTATAGGCAGCTTTAAATCTGGTAATCCTGTAAGATGAGGTATTTTTACAGGAGTGAAAGCTAAAAAGACCATTATACAAAACCTGGCCATAACCGGTTATGCAGCAGAAGGAAAAGCCTTAGGGCATTTAGATGGAAAAGTGATATTTGTGGAACTGGCAGTACCGGGAGATGTTGTTGATATAATAATTATCAAAAGCAAAAAAGACTGGGCAGAAGGAAAAATAATTCGATTTAAAGAATATGCCGAAGAAAGAGTAGAGCCTTTTTGCATTCACTTCGGTATTTGCGGCGGATGCAAATGGCAAATGCTGCCCTATGAAAATCAACTGGAATATAAGCAACTGCAGGCAGAACAAAATTTAAGACGAATAGGAAAAGTTGAGCTTCCTGAAGTGTTGCCTATAATTGGCGCAGATGAAATTGTTTATTACCGCAACAAGCTGGAATTTACTTTTAGCAACAAAAGATATTTGCTGCCGGAAGAGATAGAAACCCTTCAACCCGGCAGCGGTGCAAATATGGAAGGGGCATTAGGGTATCATGCCGCAGGCATCTTCGACAAAATAATTGATATTGAAGAATGTTACCTGATGAATGATATTAATAATGTTATCCGTAATACGCTTCGCACATTTGTAAAAGAGAATAATTTATCTTATTACGATATTAAAAATCATGCAGGATGGCTGCGCAATATAATTATCCGTTATGCTACAAACAAGCAGCTAATGCTCAACCTTGTGGTGGCTTATGAAGATAAACCGGGTATAAAAAAAATTGCTGATTATTTGTTACAAAAAATACCCGCCATTACTACATTCCTGTACACGATTAATACAAAATGGAATGATAGTATTTTCGATCTTACTCCCCAAATATATTCAGGCAAAGGTTTTATTATAGAGAACATTGAAAATTTCCATTTTAAAATTTCACCCAAATCATTTTTTCAGACAAATACCAAACAGGCAGAAAAATTATATAAAGCGGTTAGAAGCTTTGCTGAATTAACAGGCAAAGAAATTATTTATGATCTCTATTGCGGAACGGGCAGCATTGGTATTTTTTTGAGTAAAGGGGCAAAAAAGATCATTGGAGTAGAAGCCATAAAAGCAGCGATAGACGATGCAAGAAAAAATGCGCTTATTAATGATGTAGATCATGCCTTGTTTTTTTCCGGGGATGTAATTAAAGTATGTACTGATGAGTTTTTTTCAGTTCATGGCAAGCCGGATGTAATTATTACAGATCCTCCCCGGGCGGGCATGCACGAGAAATTAGTGAACAAGTTGCTGGAGATAGAAGCCCCCAAAATTGTATATGTAAGTTGTAATATAGCTACCCAGGCACGGGATATAAATTTACTTGGTGAAAAATATAAGGTTATAAAAATTCAGCCAATTGATATGTTTCCGCATACTCACCATATTGAGTGTGTGTGTTTGCTTGAGCTGAAGTTACCATCACCTGAATGGGTATAAAGGCAGATTGTTTTTTCTATAATTTGCTTAACCTTCACTAATACAAATTAAATAAATCCATTTACTATTACGAAATTGCACCATAAATAAAAACATAATGGCTCAGTACGGATCTTCTATGCAGAAAACAACACCGGTTGTTTTAAACCTGATTATAATAAATGCTTTAGTGTATGTAGCACAATTGGTTTTAGATAAAAGCATTGGCCTCACTAATATACTTGCTTTGTATTCATTTGATAGTCCGGAGTTCAGGCCATACCAGTTGGTTACTCATATGTTTGCTCATTCGCCCGGAACAATCTTTCATATTCTTTTCAACATGTATGCCTTATGGATGTTTGGAAGTGTGCTGGAAAGAGTGTGGGGGCCAAAAAGGTTTCTTATTTTTTATCTTTCCTGCGGCCTTGCTGCCGGTGTAGCACAAATGTTATTGATGAACGGAGCAGCAGTTGGCGCTTCAGGAGCTATAATGGGGTTGTTAGCAGGCTTTGCTTTCCTGTTTCCTAATACACCTTTTTACATCTTACCCTTCCCTTTCCCGATTAAAGCAAAATTTCTTGTGGCCATTTATGCGGCTATTGATTTGTTTGGAGGCCTGGGCGGAAGTACTGATAACGTCGCCCATTTTGCTCACCTCGGTGGTTTGGCAATGGGATTTATTTTGGTTATCATCTGGAATAAAACCAATAAAAAAACTCTTTACTAAATTTCCACATAATCATTTGCAAAAAGAGAATATTGTAACTTTAATGCAATGAAATGAAAAAAAGTTGCAATGGGCGAATCAGAAAGATATATTGACTTTAGAAGGAGGAAAATTTCCCTGGGAGCAGATGGAAACGCACTAATGACTTTGATAAGTATTAATGCTGTTATTTTTTTGATATTGGTTTTTATAAAGATCCTATACTTTATAACTCAATCACCCGACGGAGAATTTGAAAATAATATCCAGCCCTGGTTTAGTTTACCTGCAGGCTTACCCGCTCTTGCTCATAAACCCTGGACTTTCCTTTCGTACATGTTTACGCATGTAAACCTCATAGTTGCTCTAACTAACATGCTTTGGCTATGGGTTTTTGGTTCAATATTTCAGGATATTACTGGTAATAAAAAAATTATACCCCTTTATATTTATGGCGGTATTGCCGGTGCATGTCTTTTTATGGCTTCATATTATTTAATTCCTCCCCTTAAATCTCAACTTGGCAGTGCGTCATTACTAGGCGCTAATGCTTCAATTATGGCTATTGCAGTGGCCACCACAACGCTTGCTCCTGATTTCAGATTCTTTAAAATGTTAAACGGTGGTATCCCCTTATGGGTTATTACAGTAATATATATTATTATTGATTTTGCAGGTATAGCAGGTAACGGTGCCGCTTATAGTATTTCCCATTTAGGTGGCGGTCTTACAGGGTTTTTGTTTATAATGAGATTGCGTAAAGGAAAAGACTGGAGCTTATGGATGAATTACCTTTATAGCCGGTTTATTAATCTTTATAATCCGGAAAGAAAAAAGAGGCCAATAAAAACGATAAAAGAAAAAGTTTTTTATAAAACAGGCCATGCCAAACCTTTTGTAAAAAAATCTCATGTTACACAGCAGCGTGTTGATGAGCTTTTGGATAAAATAAACCAGAGGGGTTATCATTCATTAACTGAAGAAGAAAAAAGCATTTTAAAAAGAGCTGCCGAAACGGATTTATAAATTACCCTTTATATTTATCTTGTAGCTATAAATTAATATACCGGTAAATACTAATGGCCAAACCATTTTTGAAAAGGGTTACCAAAACTTTTTTTCTTATTTGCAATCTCTTGTTATCTGCCCTGTTTTTAGCAGGCGCTAACATTCAATACTTTTCGCCTCCGCACTGGTGGTTTATTGGCCTGTTATCATTAAGCCTTCCGTATTTTATTGTATTGCTTGTTATTTTTTTTGCAGGCTGGCTCCTGGCAAAATCAGCCTGGCTGTTATTGCCTGTTATTACACTGTCGCTTGGCTGGCAAGCGGTTCAAAATATTATACCCTTTAATTCTTATGCAAAGTTTAATATTAAAAAAGATACGAACACTTTGCGTGTGATGAGCTGGAATGTTGAGCAGTTTGATATCCAGCAATACAAACATCACCCGGAAATAAAAGTGCAAATGCTTGAGCTTATCAATAAATACAAGCCTGATATAGCCTGCTTTCAGGAGATGGTGGGAGGTGATTATAACAAGGCGATCAATTACCTGGGGGATTTTAAAAGAACATTAAAATTTGATAACTATTATTATTCCTACGATTTGCGGCTTGATTTTGATTGGAGCCATCATTTTGGTTTAATTGTATTTTCCCGATCTGCTTTTATACATAAAAAAACGGTCACACGCTACCCATTTGATTATAATTCAACTTTTCAATATACTGATATAATTGCCGGTAATGATACCATAAGAATCTTTAATATTCACCTTCAATCATTAAAACTCAGCCCGGGCAACCTGAATTATCTTGATAATCCCAAGCTTTATACTGACACTACCCTTTCTGAATCTAAAAATATTATGATCAAATTAAAACGTGCTTTTTTAAAAAGAGGCAGGCAGGCAGATAACGTGAAAGACGAAATAAATAAAAGCCCTTACCCGGTTATTGTTTGCGGAGATTTTAACGATGTTCCCAATTCTTATGCATATAACACTATAGGCAAAAACCTTCAGGATGCGTTTGTAAAAAAAGGTTCAGGCATTGGAAGAACTTTTTCCGGTATTTCCCCTACGCTCAGGATAGATAATGTTTTTGTTGATAATAATTTTGGCATTACGCAATTTACCCGGATCAATAAAAAGTTAAGCGATCATTTTCCTATCATTACAGATGTTTCTATTTTAAAACCTGCCAATTAATTTTACCTTTAGTGTATTATGGAGTATAAAAATTTTTCATCTGCCGTTTTTGTTCACTCATGTCCCTTAAGGCTACAGTAATATTTTTATAAAAAATACATTATCCTTTTGTTGGACAATTGAAAAGCATTGGCGTTAAGTCTTTTCAGAATAATTTCTCAGTAAAGATGAAACACGTGAAGCGGTAAAAAATTTATTAAAAACTATTGGCAAACAAATGGCTCTGAAAGTATATAATTCATTAAGCAGAAAAAAAGAGGAGTTTATCTCTATTACCCCCGGCCACATAGGTATGTACGTATGCGGCCCTACGGTTAGCGGCGAAAGTCATCTAGGTCATGCACGGCCTTACATTACATTTGATTTTATTAACCGGTATTTTTTATACCTGGGCTACAAAGTGCGTTATGTGCGTAACATAACAGATGCCGGCCATTTTGAAGAAGAAGGAAGAGAAGCTGAAGATAAGATCTCAAAAAAAGCCCTGCTTGAAAAGATTGAACCCATGGAGTTGGTTCAGAAATACACAAATCTTTTTCATTGGGCAATGAAACAGTTTAATAACCTTGAGCCCAACATTGAACCTACAGCAACCGGTCATATCGTGGAACAAATTAGTATGATCGAAAAAATAATTGAAGAGGGATATGCTTATGTCGCTAACGGGTCTGTTTATTTTGATGTGAAAAAGTATGCCGCCACGCACGAATATGGCAAGCTCAGCGGGAGAATTGTTGAAGATCTTTTGGAAACCACAAGAGTACTTGATGGCCAGGAAGAAAAAAGAGACAAAGCCGATTTTGCTTTATGGAAAGCAGCACCTCCCCAACATATTATGCGCTGGAAGAGCCCCTGGGGCGAGGGATTTCCAGGGTGGCATATTGAATGTTCTGCAATGGCAACAAAATATCTTGGGCCTCAGTTTGATATCCACGGTGGGGGCATGGACTTGCTGTTTCCTCATCACGAAAGTGAAATTGCCCAAAGTACTATTTGCAACCACAAAACACCAGCCCGGTATTGGTTACATAACAATATGATTACCATTGGAGGAAGAAAAATGGGGAAGAGCTATAATAATGTTAT
>JBDSFG010000047.1:0-15284 GCA_039919615.1 Ginsengibacter sp.
TTAAGATCTTCCATATTTACTGATTCAAGATCCCATCCTCCTTCTTCCATGCTGTGGATAAATTTATCGCCGTATTTCATGATGCCTGCTTCTATCATTTCCCTCATCAAATCATTGCCTTCACGGGTTCTTTCTCCTACACCTGCAAATACTGATAAACCACTATAGGCTTTCGCAATATTATTAATTAATTCCTGTATCAAAACCGTTTTACCAACACCCGCGCCACCGAACAAACCGATTTTACCGCCTTTTGCATATGGCTCAATAAGATCAATTACTTTAATACCTGTGTATAAAATTTCAGAGGCTGTACTTAAATTTTCAAATAAAGGCGGCTTGTTGTGAATGGGGCGCCCATTCACTTTGCTAACTTGCGGAAGACCATCAATTGCATCACCCGTAACATTAAAAAGGCGGCCATTTATTTCGTCACCGATAGGCATCAATATTGGTGAACCTAAATCAGTTACCTCCATACCCCGAACGAGCCCTTCAGTGCCGTCCATCGCAATGCACCTTACACTATCCTCACCTAAATGCTGCTGGGTTTCAAGAATTAATTTATCACCATTTTTCCTCGTAATTTCGAGAGCATGTAAAATTTCAGGAAGTTTGTTGTCACCAGTAAAGTGGACGTCAACAACTGCCCCAATGATTTGTTTTATCTTACCTACATTAGCCATAAAAGGTTACCTTTTTAAATTGGCCGCAAAGGTAAGGGGATACAGTTGTAATTTAAAATTAGAATGGAAGTTTTTGAGAACCAACTTATAGCAGAATTTGGTTGCTGGTGTTTATTATTATACTGATATCTATATAAAAGAAATTAATATTCTAATAAACAATTTCCAATATCACTTTAGAAATCCGAAATTTGAATTTCTCAATTATGGAAAAGTTTATTGTTTCAGCACGAAAATACCGGCCGCAAAATTTTAATACAGTTGTAGGCCAGTCTCATATTACAACCACTTTAAAAAATGCGATAAAAAACAACCAGTTAGCCCACGCATTTTTATTTTGCGGACCACGTGGAGTCGGTAAAACCACCTGTGCCAGAATTTTAGCCAAAACCATTAATTGCGAAAACAGGACGCCCGACGCAGAAGCGTGTAATACTTGCAACTCCTGCGTTTCATTTGACCAGGGCACCTCCCTGAATATTCATGAATTGGATGCAGCCAGCAACAATTCAGTTGACGATATCCGTACGTTAGTTGAACAAATAAGATTTGCACCCCAGGCGGGTAAATACAAAGTTTATATTGTTGATGAGGTGCACATGCTAAGTTCAGCAGCGTTCAATGCTTTTTTAAAAACGCTTGAAGAACCACCGCCCTACGCAATATTTATACTGGCAACAACGGAAAAGCACAAAATAATTCCAACCATACTTTCGAGGTGCCAGATATTTGATTTTAAGAGAATTACCAACCACGATACAGTGGTTCATTTACAGGAGATCTGTGATAAAGAAAATATTAAAGCTGAAAAAGCGGCACTTCATGTAATCGCACAAAAGAGTGAAGGCTGCCTTAGAGATTCACTGAGCATTCTTGACAAAATTGTAAGCTTTACAAATGGCGAACTTACCTACGCAAATACATTGGAGCATTTGAATATTCTTGATGAAGATTATTATTTTAAACTGATGAATGCTATGCAGGAGCAGGATATCAGCAGTGCAATTTTAATGTATGATGAAATAAACCGTAAGGGTTTTGAAGGCGATCTTGTGCTAAACGGATTTTCTGAATTTATCAGGAACCTTTTAGTGAGTAAAGATGCCAGGGCGGCAATTTTATTAGAAGTTCCTGCGGATTTTAAACCAAAATACATTGAAACTGCGCATTCACTATCTGCCGCACACCTCATAGGCGCATTGAATATTTTAAATGAGGCAGAAATAAATTATAAACAGGCACGAAATAAGCGCCTCCACGTAGAGCTTTCGCTTATAAAACTTTGCTCTCTTCAACAGGCTATTGAATTAATAAGTGATGAGAACGGTGTATACAAAAAAAAACAAGTTGATCTTTTAAAACCGGTAGCATTTAAAGTTATCGCTCCCATCGAAATAAAAAAGAAAAAAAATGAGGCGGGCGTTGATTTAGTTTCAAAGAATGGTGCGAAACTAATAATTGAAAAAAATATACTGGAAGAGCCGGAAGTAAACCTGGATAAACCGGCAATCAACCAACAAAATAGTACCGTTGTAACCCAAACCAAACTCCCCAAATTAAACAGTCTCAATAAAATAAGACAACAGGTAATAGCGCAAAATAAGGAGGTATCTGCCGGTAAAGAGTTACAGGATGAAGAACTGTACATAGCATGGAACCTGTACATTGAAGAGCTGCGAAAACAGAATAACAATTCAGGTATCTCCAATTTTAAATCGGCAATTTTAAAAATAACTGATTCTAATAACTTAGAGATAATAACAGAAAGTAATATCCAGCAAAAATTTATAGAAAACGAAAGGGCGGCTCTGCTTGAGCATCTTCAAATACATTTTAAAAACCGCTTTCTTACTTATAAAGTAATTGTAGTGGAAAATGACGCTAACAAAAAACCGTTAGAACAACATTTGAATGCTAAACAGCAGTATTTAAAAATGATTGAAGAATATCCCCTTGTAAAAGAATTAAAAGACAGGCTGAAACTTGATCTTGATATTTAATAATTCTTTTAATATTTATCAGCGGAACAGACAGAACCGGACTATAAAAACGCTGGGTTCTATTTACACAATTTGCATTAATTTCACGGCTTTATTATAATACAAATTTCAAAATAATTTATGGCTGTAGCTATTCGCATGCCTTTGTTGAGTGATACAATGACTGAAGGCAAGATTATACAATGGAATAAAAAAGTTGGTGACAAGGTGAAGAGCGATGATGTACTTGCCGAAGTAGAAACAGACAAAGCCACAATGGAAGTGGTAGGATATGAAGAAGGTACTCTATTATTTATTGGGGTAGAAGCAGGAAACAGTGCAAAAATAAATGATGTAATTGCAGTAGTTGGCAAGGAGGGTGAAGATTACAAACCGCTTTTATATGGCGCTTCTTCAAAGCCTGCCGAAGACAAGCAAGAACTAAAAACAATGGATTCACCCCAACTTGATTCTCCTCAAGTCTCTCCCAGGGGGGAAGATTTAGAGGGGGCCGCTTCCCTGCCCACCGAAGCAAAAGTAATTCGTATGCCATTGCTCAGTGATACCATGACAGAAGGAAAAATAGTTCAGTGGAATAAAAAAGTAGGTGATGTAGTAAAGGCCGATGATGTACTTGCCGAAGTAGAAACAGATAAAGCTACTATGGAAGTTGTTGGATATGAAGAAGGGACATTATTATATATTGGAGTAGAGGCCGGAAAAGCGGCCAAAATAAACGGAATTATTGCTATAGTAGGCAAACCAGGTACAGATGTGGCTGCCTTTGTAGCCGCTGAAGCTAAAGGCGAGGCCCCCTCCCAACCTCCACCGCCAGCTGGCGGGGAGGAAAAAAATGCCATGGCAACCTCTCAGCAGTACGTTACTGAAGAACATAATATACACCATGAAAACGGAAGAGTTAAAGCTTCTCCGCTTGCCAAAAAATTAGCGGCAGAAAAAGGCATAGATATTTCAAAAATAAATGGAAGCGGCGATGGCGGCAGAATTGTAAAAAAAGATATAGATACATACACACCAGCTGCCCAACCCGCAACAAAGGAAGAAGCTAACAAAGAAGCAGCATCGCCAAGACCTGTTCAACCATTTGCGCAAACCGGCCAGGAAGGCCATACAGACGTTCCGCTTACGCAAATGCGCAAAACCATTGCACGCCGTTTGAGCGAAAGCAATTTTACAGCGCCGCATTTTTTCCTTACCATGGAAATAAATATGGACAACTCCATCACCTCACGTGCATCAATAAACGAAGTTAGCCCGGTAAAAATTTCTTTCAACGACCTGGTTATAAAAGCCTGTGCAATGGCATTGCGCCAGCATCCTGCGGTTAACGCCAGTTGGATGGGCGAATTTATTCGTCAGAATAATCATATTCATATTGGTTCAGCAATAGCTTTACCTGAAGGGTTAATTGTTCCTGTTATTCGTTTCGCAGATCAAAAATCACTTTCCCAAATTGCTGCCGATGCAAAAGAGCTTTATGATAAAGCAAGAAATAAAAAGATACAGCCACAGGATTTTACAGGTAACACATTTACCGTATCGAACCTTGGTATGATGGATATTGAAGAATTTACTGCAATAATAAATCCGCCGGACAGTGCCATATTAGCTGTAGGCAGAATTAAAGAAGTAGTGGTTAAGAAAGGAGATGGCTTTGCCGTTTCAAACTTTATGAAGGTTACTTTAAGCTGTGATCACAGAAGCGTGGATGGGGCTGTAGGGGCTGCTTTTTTGCAAACAGTTAAAAAGTTTTTAGAAAGCCCTGTAACCATGTTGGTCTGAACCGGGATTTTGTCTTAACTGCGATTTAAGAGACTGGTGGAAAAGATAGGAGAAGCTGTACAATCCTTAATACCTTTCTCCTCTTTTCCTATAAAAAAAATCTTTTACCTTTAGAAGTGAATACAACGCTACGTTCTACACTTCAACTACTGCGGTTCCATTTTTCATTTTTCCTGATGCCTGTTTATTGGTTTGCCTTAAGCCAGGTAGTTCATAGTGATTGGAAAAACGCCTTCCTTGTTTTTATTATTCTTCATTTTTTAGTTTATCCCGCCAGCAACGGGTACAACAGTTATATGGATAAGGATACATCAAGCATTGGTGGATTAAAAACTCCTTTACAGCCAACTAAACAATTGTTCTATGTAACTGTTATAATGGACGTAGCTGCCGTGGTGTTGAGTTTTTACATTACGTGGATATTTGCTTCTGGAGTTCTCTTGTATATACTTGCTTCAAGGGCTTATAGCTTTAGAGGAATCAGGCTTAAAAAATACCCGGTAGCCGGGTACCTAACAGTGATATTTTTCCAGGGAGCCGTTACGTTCTTTTTAGTTTATCATGGCTGTGAAAGCAACCACACGCTTAAAATTCCCGTAATTGCAATGATGGCAGCAAGTTTATTAATTGGTGGCTTTTATCCGCTTACTCAAATCTATCAGCACAAAGAGGATATAAAAGATGGCGTAAAAACGATTAGTTATCAATTAGGATACCGGGGCACTTTTATTTTTACTGGCATCGTATATGCATTGGCGTTTGCGATGCTAGCTTTGCAATATTCCTTAAACCTTGAAATGGAGAGATTTTTAATTCTTCAAATCTTTATGTTACCGGTACTCGTATATTTTTTTGTATGGTTTAAAAAGGTTTGGCGTACTGAAAAAGAAGCTAATTTTAAAAACACTATGCAAATGAATTTATTGGCTTCAACCTGTACCAACCTCGGATTTATCACCTTATTAATACTGCACCTGTTTGAGTAAGATCATTTCAATATCAACTGCATTACCTCAACACCGGCACGAGCAGAAAAATATTTTATCATTCATGCAAAATGTTTATGCAATGAATGAAACTGATAAAAGAAAGTTGAAGTTTCTGTATCACCAAAGTACAATTAATACCCGCTACTCTGTTCTTGCCGACTATGGATTGCCGCCTAATGAATGGACCTTCTATCCTGCCACTGAAAACCTGGAACCTTTCCCCGATCTTGAATTAAGAATGAAGTGGTACAATAAAACCGCTCCGGCTCTATCTCAACAGGCCATAGAAAAATGCATTGAGGGGAAAATAAATAAAGACGAGATCACTCATCTTATAACAGTAAGTTGCACCGGCATGACCGCACCTGGCCTGGATTTGCAGGTAATGGAAGCAATGAATCTTCCAAAAAACATTTTTAGAACATCAGTTAATTTTATGGGTTGCTATGCCGCCATTCATGCGCTTAAATTAGCGGATGCTTTATGTAATGGAGATAATAACGCTAAAATATTAATCGTTTGTACAGAACTGTGTACCCTTCATTTTCAACAAGAGAATACTATAGATAATATTACATCAAGCCTGTTATTTGGCGATGGTGCTGCGGCAGTATTGGTTACAAACGATGAAAATAAATCGTATGGGCTGCACATAAATAGCTTTTATTCTGAAGTTTCTTTCAAAGGCAAAAAAGATATGAGCTGGAAGTTATCATCTTCAGGTTTTTTGATGACGTTATCAGGTTATGTGGCTGATCTGATAGAACAAGACTTTAACGGGCTTTTGGAAAATGCCTTAAAACAATCTGCCTTAAACAAAGCTGATATCTCACACTGGTGCATTCATCCGGGGGGAAAAAAAATATTAACATCAATACAAAAAAGCACCGGTATTTCTGAAGAATCGTTACACTATTCATATGATGTATTGCGTGACTACGGCAATATGTCTTCTCCAACGATCTTATTTGTTTTAAAGCAAATTATGGATGAATTAAAAAATAATTCAACCCATAAAAGTAATATTTTGGGCGCCGCCTTTGGCCCTGGTCTAACTATGGAGACATTCATTTTATCTAATGATTAACTACACTTACCGATCGAATAAAAAAGAACTTTTAGACAGAGAGGATATTCCGTTTGCAGATATTCAGCGGAACCTGGAAGAACTGGAATTTATTAATATTCATCTTGGCGGGCACGCAATTACAATAGCTGGTTTTAAAAAATTACTTGCTGATAAAAAATCAATTTCAGTCTGTGAAATTGGCTGCGGTGGAGGTGATAACTTAAACGCAATAAACAATTGGTGCAATAAAAAAAAAGTAAAGGCAAGCTTTACAGGCATTGACATTAATGCTAATTGTATCGCTTATGCCCGGGTAAATTCCCGGGTTAAAAACATACATTTTATTAGTACAGATTATAAGTTAGCAAAATTTGATGAGGCCAGGCCAGGCATAATCTTTTCTTCTCTTTTTTGCCATCACTTTACTGATGATGAACTTATTGACATGGTGAGATGGATGAAAGCAAATTCAACTGTTGGCTTTTTTATTAATGATCTGCACCGTCACCCTATAGCATATCACTTTATAAAACTGGCTACAAAATTTTTTTCCAGATCATACCTTGTAAAAAATGACGCACCATTATCTGTTTTAAGAGGATTTAGAAAAATGGAATGGAAAAATATTTTAAAACAAGCTGGCATTGATAATTACTCGATTGAATGGAAATGGGCTTTCAGGTATTTGATCGTGGTTGGCCCCATCCGCTAAAAGGGGAGTAATGCAAAACGCTTAAAGGATAGCTAATTGAACTCTTTGATTCATAAAAAAAATACTCCTGACTCTTTTTCACAGGGTAGCGGAAAAACTATATATGATGCAGCAGTAATTGGCGGCGGCCTTGCAGGCCTTTCGTTATCCATCCAACTTGCAAAGGCAGGCTATAAAGTAGTCTTAATTGAAAAAGAGAAATATCCTTTTCATAAAGTTTGTGGTGAATATATAAGCATGGAAAGTTGGGATTTTATAGAACGGCTTGGGTTGCCATTGAGCACAATGAATTTGCCCGCAATAAAAAAATTAATCGTTTCATGCCCCAATGGAAAAAAAATTAAAAGCGATCTTGATATAGGGGGCTTTGGTATAAGCAGGTATCTGCTGGATAATGAACTTTACAAAATTGCTATACAAAATGATGTTGAAGTTTTTGAGGAAACAAAGGTGAATGATGTTTTTTTTGAGAACGATGTTTTTAGAATAACAATTGCTGCATTTGATCTGCAGGCTAAAATTGTTGCAGGAACATTTGGTAAGAGAAGTAACTTAGATATCAGGTGGGCAAGAAGATTTATAAAGCAAAAACCAAATAAACTTAACAATTATATCGGTGTAAAATATCATATACAAACTACCTTTTTACCTGAAACTATTGCCTTACATAATTTTAAAAATGGCTACTGTGGCATCTCTAAAATTGAAGATGATAAATATTGCCTGTGCTATTTAACCACGGCAGAAAACTTAAAGGCAAATAACAATTCTATTTCGGACATGGAAAAAAATGTGTTGCAAAAAAATCCATTTTTAAAAGAGATATTTTCAACAGCTAAATTTCTTTACTCGTCACCCCTTACCATTTCTCAAATTAGTTTTGATAAAAAAACACCCGTAGAAAATCATATACTTATGATTGGTGATGCTGCCGGAATGATTACGCCGCTTTGTGGTAATGGAATGAGCATGGCCTTTCATGCAGGAAAACTTGCCTTTGAGAATATTGATAAATTTTTAAAGAACGAGGTATCACGCAAACAAATGGAAGAAGAATACTATGCTCAGTGGAATCACCATTTTGCAAAACGATTACGAACAGGAAGACTGATTCAAAAATTTTTTGGCAAAATCTGGCTGACTAATATGTTCATAGGTATAATTAAATACTTTCCGTTTATTATCCGCCGGCTTATCAGCTCAACACATGGAAAACCGTTTTAGCGGTATCTTTGCAGATATGTCGCAACATTCAATTATACTTTTTGACGGGGTTTGTAATCTATGTAATGGAACTATACAATTTATTATAAAGAGAGATAAAAAAGGTTATTTCAATTTCGCTTCCTTACAATCCCTGGAAGGTCAGAAACTTTTAGAATTGCATAAGTTGCCTTTAAATAATTTTAATTCATTCATTTTAATTGAGAATGAGCGGGCTTATACAAGATCTACAGGAGCTTTGAAGGTGCTAAAAAAGTTGAGTGGTTTGTGGCCATTACTCTATGTTTTTATTTTAATTCCCAAATTTATAAGAGACCTTGTTTATAACAGGATAGCAACTAACCGTTATAAATGGTTTGGCAAAAAAGATGAATGCATGATACCCACGCCGCAATTAAAGGCAAGATTTTTGAATTGAGAACTATTATAATGAACAAAAAAACCCTCGTTTTAGGCGCCTCTGCAAACCCTGACAGGTATAGTTACCTGGCATTAAAAAAACTTACTGCCAACAATCATCCTGTGGTAGCTATTGGTAAAAAAAAGGCCAGGGTTGATAATATCGAAATTGATACTGAACAAAAACCTGTTGAAGATATCGATACCATTACACTCTATCTAAATTCCAACAACCAAAAGCATTACTACGATTACATTTTATCGCTTCACCCCAGGCGTATAATTTTTAATCCGGGTGCAGAAAATGAAGAGCTTAAAGCTTTAGCTGCTAAAAATAATATCAGCACTATGGAAGCATGTACGCTTGTATTATTAAGCACCCGCCAATATTAATATGCCTCACGTTTTTTTCAAAATAATTTCTTCCGCACTTTAACGTTTATCTACCCGCATTTAGATTTGCCCTTTTCTATATCCTGTTATATACTTTTATATTGTTCCTATCAGGGATTCCCATCCCTGGTATTTCATACTGTCCGCTTCCCCTATCGAACTTCTACGCTTGTAGAAATACCTCACTCCGCACACGTAAATTAACGGCTTTTTCATGTTTCTACTCGATTATTAAACTAAAGTAATTTTTATTAGCAAGTTGCGTTTTAATATCGCCGTTGCTGTAAAACAAAATAAATCCCTATGAAAACTTTTACTAAAGCATGCATGCTTTTTTTATTGCTGATTATTACTTATAACAGCAAAGCACAAAGAACAGATTCCCGTCCTAAATTATTTAACGGTGTTGAGAATAAGATTGGCTATCCAAAGGCTGAACTTGAAAAAGTATTTACCAAAACTAAAGGCAGCAAATATCAAATTTCCCTTCCGGGCAACTTCAATTTTACAGGCACTGTTGTTTCATCTGTACAACGCTACGATAACTTAAAGAGCTTTCTGATAAAATCAGATATTTTAAACGGTGCCATGTTTTCTGTGTCCAGAAGAATAAATGAGGATAATTCAATATCCTATACCGGCAGAATAATCAACGAAAAATATTCTGATGGGTATGAATTAAAAGCTGACGCAAATGGAAAGTATTTTCTTGACAAAATAGATATGAATGAATTAATACAAGACAAACAATAATGCCGAATGACACCATCCCTAAGGTGTTTAATATCCAATAAAATCCGCCACATGAAAAAATTTATTACCCTTTTGATTTTTTACACATTATTCACTACCATAAATTTATTTGCCCTGCCAAAACTCAGCAGCTTATCAATTGCACAGGCAACAATTTTTCTTGATTTTGATGGTCACCGGGTTACAGGAACCATTTGGAACGGAGGTAACACACTGGATTGTGCACCTTCAGGAATGAATGATGCCCAGATAACAGAAATTTTTAACCGCGTATCTGAAGATTATCGTCCCTTCAATGTAAATATCACAACAGACTCTGCAATATTTTTAGCAGCACCTCTTACAAAAAGAGTAAGAATGATTGTTACAACAACCAGTGCCTGGTATCAGGGCGTTGGCGGCGTGGCATTTGTAGGTTCATTCACATGGGGTGATGATACCCCGGGATTTGTTTTTACTAACAGGCTTTCCTTTAACCCTAAAATAGTGGCAGAATGCTGCAGTCACGAAAGTGGTCATACAGTCGGCTTATCTCATCAATCAAAATACGATGCCAATTGTGCATTAACAGCAACTTATAATGATGGCATTGGCGCCGGAGAAACGGGCTGGGCACCAATTATGGGCAATAGTTATTATAAAAATCATACTGGCTGGAACAATGGCCCAACACCCGGCGGATGTAACAACCTGCAGGATAACCTTACTATTATCACCACCAGAAATGGGTTTGGTTACCGCACAGATGACCATAGTAATGATGCTGACTCATCTCCAACGCAAATAGTGATTTCAAATAAAACTTTTTCTACTAGTGGTATAATTACTACCAGAAGTGATAAGGATGTTTTTCAATTAGATATTGCACAAACCGGCTTAGTACATTTAAGCGCACGTCCTTTTTCTGTTGGCGCTAATGATGATGGCGCAGACCTCGATATAAAAATTACTTTATTAAATGCACAAAGACAACCTGTCAATGTTTATAATCCCGCTGATTTATTGGATGTTCTGATTGATACAACTTTAACATCCGGCAGATATTACGTTATGTTGGAGGGCACAGGAAATAGTTTTTCAACGGATTATGGCAGTTTAGGGTCATATGCTATTACAGGAACATTTACAGCACTAAATCCAATGCCAATAAGAGACATTGCTTTATCTGGTAAAATTAATGATGCTAAACATAATTTAACCTGGAACATAATATCAGACGAACCTATTACGTTATTGGATTTAGAAAGCTCAACTGATGGTACTCATTTTAAAAGCCTAACTAACCTAAACACCAAAGCCCAAAAGTTTACCTATGATCCGTTTATAAAATCAGATATATTTTATCGCCTTAAGGTTACTTCCATAACAGATGAAACAGTTTATTCAAATATTATCGTTCTAAAATCGGGCAGGAAAACAGAAAAATCATTTTCAATATCAACAATGATTCATGATGAAATATTAGTGAATGCCGCAAAAAATTATTCATACCTGGTGGCCGATGCAAACGGCAGAACAATTGCCAAAGGCAGCAGCGGCGCAGGTATACAAAGAATTAACATTAATAATCACCCTAACGGCATATACATTATGCAGATTATAAGCCAAAACGAAAGAATAACAGAAAGAATTATAAGACAGTAAGGTAGATTCATGTGTAAGTTAGGGGTCAGCGTTAGGGGCTGGCCCCTTTTTTTATTTTACACCAGAGCAGAATCATCTTTACATATTGGATAATTAAACATCGAATTATTTCAGCTAAAAACAATAGTTTCATAATTAAAAATGAGTTAAGTTTTAATTAACTTTTACTAATACATGAAGGATATGAATTATTTGGGTAACTTTAAAAAACCCACATTCATATGCTCTGGAGAAAATTCAATGGCGATCCGATTCAATTACCCATAAAATCGGCAGTTGAAAACGCCATCCAAAAAGAAACTCACGAAGGCTTTAAATTAAAAGTTTGTATTGGAACCGACAGTCAGGTAAAAGGCCGTGAAACAGAATTTGCCACAGTAATTGTTTTTTTAAGAGAAGGCCGTGGCGGCTTTATGTTTATCCATAATGAAAAAACAAAACATCCCTACAGCATTAAAGAACGTATGCTTGTGGAAGTAGCCAAGAGTATTGAAATTGCTTATGAGCTATGCGACCTTTTCACTTTGTATGATGTTGATATGGAAGTGCACGCCGATATAAATACTAATCCGCAATTTAAAAGTAATGAAGCCTTGCGGGAAGCCATGGGTTACATTTTAGGAATGGGCTTTGCCTTTAAAGCCAAGCCAGAAGCCTTCGCCAGCAGCAGTTGTGCAAATAAAGTAGTAAACTAATTTACAATACCCGGTGCTTCATTTAATTCTTCAATCAACGTAAGAATTTTTTCTTTCCCTGATTTTTTTATGGCGCTTGTTACAAAATGAGGTGGAAGAAATTGCCAGGTCTTCCTCATCTCTACTAAAAATAATTTTACATTTTTACTTACAATAGCCTGTGTTTCTTTATCTGCCTTTGTAAACACTAAACTAAAAGGTACATCCCACTTTTTTAATTGCGAGAGAAATTCAATATCTGCTTTTTGCGGAGAATGTCTTGCATCTATTAATAAAAACACCTGCATCAAATTTTCTCTTTTACGTAAATAGTGCTCTATCATCTGCTCCCATCTTCTGCGGCTGCGTAGCGAAATTTTTGCAAAGCCATAACCGGGTAAATCAACCAGGTACCATAGCCCCCTCTTAACCTCCCCCCTTAACGGAGGAATTTGTGATGAGGCGCTTTCAATTGCAAAATGATTTATCATTTGTGTTTTGCCGGGGCTGTTGGAGGTTTTGGCAAGCTTATCATTATTACATAACATATTAATCAGCGATGATTTTCCCACATTGCTTCTCCCTATAAATGCATATTCAGGCCTGTCTGGCGCAGGGCATTTTAAATAATCCGGACTACTTATAAGGTATTGCGCTTTTTTAATGTCCATGTTTAGGTATCAGGTATGAGGTTTCAGGATAACAATATACAATATAGCTAATACATGATACATCATACTACCTCATACCTGATACCTCATACCTCCGACCTGATACCCCATACCTGATACCTCATACCTCCGACCTGATACCTCCGACCTGATACCATACCTAAAGCCTGATGCCTAAATTTAACTATTAACTATGAACTATCCATTATCAACTTTAACCTATCAACCTATATTTGCACTAATGGCCACCTACCAACATGATACGATAGTTCCCTTTAAAGAATCGGGAAATACCAAGAAAAAGCAGGTGGAAGAAATGTTTGATAAAATTGCGTTCCGTTATGATTTTCTTAATCATTTTTTAAGCGCAGGTATCGACGTAGGATGGAGAAAAAAGGCCATCAGGCAATTAAAGAAACTTGATCCAAAAAAGGTTTTAGATGTAGCAACCGGTACAGGTGATGTGGCTATTCTTACTTGGCATTTACTTAAAACAGAAAAAATTATTGGAATAGATATCAGCGAAAAAATGCTGGAAATAGGGAGAAAAAAAATTGCAAAGCTTGGCCTGCAAACGCAGGTGGAACTCTTAAAGGATGACAGCGAAACAATATCCTTTAACGACAATTCGTTTGATGCTGTTACTGTTGCTTTTGGTGTTAGAAATTTTGAAGACCTCGAAAAAGGATTACAGGAGATAAAGAGAGTGATGCGTCCTGGCGGCAAGTTAGTGATCTTAGAATGTTCAAGGCCAACATTGCCGGTTATAAAAGATATTTATAATTTCTATCTTAACAAGATTGCGCCAAAAATTGGCACCATCATTTCTAAAAATAAGAATGCTTACCAGTATCTCAATGATTCGGTTCAAAATTTTCCTGAACGGAAAACGTTTATTAATATTCTAAAAAAGCTTGGATATAAAAACACTTCATGCAAAACATTGAGTTTAGGAATTTGTTGTATCTATTGCGCAGAGAAATAATCATATTGATCCTTGGGTTTAGTTTCTGCTCACCTGCCTTCAGTCAGTTAAGAAATGGCATTAACCAGGAAGATCATGATGATAAACCATTTCATTTTGGGATTAACCTCGGCATTAATAAATCACATTTCCTGTTTAATCATCATCCTGTTTTTTTGGAGCGTGATACTATAATGGATGTGGAGAGCATTAACAGTACAGGTATTAATCTTGCATGGCTTGTAAATCGTCGCATGGGTAAGCATTTTGATTTGCGTCTTCATCCGCTGGATCTTACATTTTCTGAAAAATTTTTTTTATATGCCGAGAATTTTACCGGCGATTCAAATCATGTAGAGAAGAAAGTACAATCTATAACCATCAGCGTTCCTGTGCATATAAAATTCAGCAGCGACAGAATTAATAATTTTAAAGTATACATGATCGGCGGCGGAAAATTTGATTATGATCTTGCCAGCAATGCAGGTGCCCGTAATGCGGAAGAACTCATCAAGTTAAACAAGAAAGATCTGAGTGTAGAGATTGGGTTGGGGTTTCATTTTTATTTTCCGGTTTTTGTACTAACCCCGGAAATTAAATTAAGCAGCGGGCTAATTAATCTTCATAGCCGTGATCCTTATCTCCGTTATTCAAACGTAGTTGATAAGATCAATTCAAAAATGATCACATTTTCTTTAACAGTTGAGTGATAGCGATATGGTTAGCTAAGTATAGTAATGATTCTGGCAAAGGTTTATTCTATTCCACCTATAGTGAGAGATCCTATTAATAATCATACTCTCTTCTAAACATATTAAATCTCACTCCGATAGTTACTAAACTAGTGCTGCTTTTACCGGCAACGTCTTTTATTTTATAATTTCTCGATAATACAGAACCGTCGATAAAAAGATTTTCTTTTAATTCATATGATAATTGTAACGATGCATTTAAACATGTTGCCTTACTTCCGCTACCTATATTAAAACCATAATCCCGTGGCCTCGAGGTATAATTTAATAAAGGATTGCTTCCAAAATTAATTCCCATAGAATCAAGCCCCTGGTAATAATAAATTGCTTTTGCATTTATATACCACCTGTTAGCTGGCTGGTATTTTATAATGCCTACAAACTCCTGGAAGTTTGCGCCAAGCGGATGGGCAAGCGGTTGATTGTAATGAGTATAGTTGGCAACAGAATCATAATGAGCGTAAGTGTATGGCCGTGCCCTGTTACTTTCAAATTGAAGATCGAGATTTTTAACACTGAACGCATCAACATACTTTATGCCTGCCTGCAACCCCCACTTGTTAGCCCAGTAG
>JBDSFG010000067.1:0-7416 GCA_039919615.1 Ginsengibacter sp.
CGGTTCATATTGTGTCCTTCATGAACAGCCAATACCATTGTAACAGAGCTGGCAATCAAAATAAAGGTCATTAAACTTACAAAGGCCAACGGTAAATTGGCATGTCCTGCAAAAGGGAAAGCATTAAAAACCATATTAGGATCTGCCCAGTCGTTTACGCTAAAACGAATGGTCCCGTAGCTAATCAAAAAAGCGCCAAACGTAAAGGCATCACTCATTAAAAAATACCACATCATCAACTTGCCATAGCTAACATTAAAGGGGCTTTTGCCGCCACTCCATAATTTGGTTGTGGGTTGTTGTACCGCTGCTGTCTCCATTTTTATTGACACTTTAAAAAGTTAAGCAAAAATAAAGTTTAAACACTATTTAGCGAATTTAATTCCTGCCTGCCCCTCTTCTCTGAAGGATAAAAAAATTGTTCCTTTAAGAATGCAGTTTACTTCATGACTTCTCTCCTTTTAGGGGAAACAAGATCATCTTATCAGTACTAAAAAGATTAATAAATATATCCATAAAAACCCTACAAAATGCCAGTATGTGCTCATTAAATCTATCTGAATTGTGCTATATAATTTTCTTCTGCTGCTAAAGGATCTTCCTAAAATTACTAATAGAGCAATCAAACCGGCAACAACGTGTAAAGCATGAAGCCCTACAATTATGTATAAAAATGAAAATGAAACATTTCTTGTAAGGGTGATACCATTGTTCCATAAATTTATAAAACCTAATGTTTGTGTAACAACAAATAAAATACCCAAACCAGTGGTGATGCTAAGCCACTGACGGTATTTTGCCATTTCTCCCTGCTTAAAATGGTTGCGACCTATTAAAATAGTAAGGCTGCTTAAAATTATAATCACAGTTGAGTACCAAAAAATCAGGGGCAGATCGAAGGTTATCCAGTTAGCGAGGTTACGCTTTACGATGTAGGCGCTGGTAAGCCCAGCAAACATCATTGTAATGCTGCCAATACCCACCCACAAAGTAAATTTATGCGGGTGTATTCTTTTTCTTTGATCAGTCATCACAATATTCATATTTAATATCCTTTTGATTCACCAATGAAAATTCATATTGCAACTCCTGACTTCCAAATTTTCAACGATGAATTTTCAATTTTTCAAACTCTTACCTTATCAAATAGCATGGCAAGAAATACTATCATAAGGTAAAAATAGGAACTAAACATTACCCTTCTTGCTGAAGGAATATTCATTTTAATAAAAAGATTCACGCTTACAAATACCATGTAAATATTGCAAAGCAAAATAATCCACAAAGATATTACGCCACTGAGCCCAAAATAATAAGGCAGCATGCCAACGGGTATCATAAGCATAGAATACATTACTGTTTGCAGCGCTGTAAATTTTGTGGGTCCTTTATCACTTGGTAATAATTTAAATCCTGCGTTTGAATAATCTTTATGCGCCACCCACGCAATTGCCCAAAAATGCGGAAACTGCCATAGGAATTGTATTGCAAATAATATCCAGCCCCCAATACTGAACTCATTAGTGGCCGCTACCCAGCCAATTAAACAGGGCAGAGCACCAGGAAAAGCGCCTACCAAAACCGCTATAGAATTTATCTTTTTTAACGGGGTATAAATAAAAGCGTATAAAAAAAGACTGAACAATCCAATTATGGCGCTTGACAAATTAAACCATTGCCACATTATTATAGCGCCAGTAAAGCCGGTAACAAATGCAAAAGTAAATGCTTCTTTTTCAGTCATTCTCCCTGAAGCCACAGGTCGGTTTGATGTACGCTTCATTAAGGCATCAGTGTCTTTTTCAACTGCCTGGTTAATGGCATTTGCAGAACCTGTTATAAGCATTCCCGCAATAAATAATAGTAATACTGAAGATAGATTGAACCTTATATTGGGCGCCAACAGGTAACAAACTATACAGCTAAAAACAACCATAAAACTCAATGTAAATTTTATGAGTTGAAAATAATCTTTCACCTTACTCGCAAGCAAATATGAAAAGGAGTTATTTATAACGCTGTTTTGTTTATACATTGATAAGAAAATGATATTTAAAAATGCCCCGAGTATATCAGGGCATTGCTTTATTATTTGTTTAGCACACTTCTAATAATCAGGCCCTCTTAATGAGTGCTTTCATGCTCACCTACTGGTTCAATTTGTGAAATAAATTCACGGCCATCTTTACCATAATCATAAGCCCAGCGGTGCACTTCCGGAATTTCACCCGGCCAATTTCCATGTCCTGGACGAATTGGCGCTGTCCATTCTAATGTAGCGCCGCCCCATGGATTTTGATTGGTTACTTTTCTTCCTTTAAAAATTGAATAAAAGAAATTAAATACAAATAAAAGCTGCGCTGCAAAAACTATAATTGACACAAAACTTATAAACTCATTAAGGCCTCCAAACATTTTAAAAGATTCCCAGTTGCTGAAATCATAATAGCGACGGGGCATACCAGCTAATCCTTCATAATGCATTGGCCAGAAGATTAAATAAGCGCCAACGAATGTTACCCAGAAATGTATATACCCTAATGTATTGTTTAAAAACCTCCCATACATTTTAGGAAACCAATGATAAATGCCGGCAAGCATACCAAACATACCTGCTACACCCATTACAATATGAAAGTGCGCAACAATAAAATAAGTATCATGCAAATGAATGTCTAAAGCAGAATTTCCTAAAAAGATACCTGTTAATCCGCCTGAAATAAATAAACTAACGAACCCTATTGCATAAAGCATGGCCGGTGTAAATCGTATATTTCCCCGCCATAATGTAGTGAGCCAGTTAAATACTTTAATGGCAGATGGTACTGCTATTAATAAAGTAAGCAGAACAAAGAATGAGCCGAGAAAAGGATTTAAACCCGTTACAAACATGTGATGCGCCCAAACTAAAAATGCCAGCAAGGTGATTGCAAATAAAGAACCTACCATGGCCATATATCCAAAAATTGGCTTACGGGAATTTATAGACATAACCTCTGAAGAAATTCCCATCGCCGGTAAAATAATAATATATACTTCCGGATGCCCAAGAAACCAAAATAAGTGCTGAAATAAAATAGGGCTACCGCCTTCGTTAGGCAAAATTTTACCGTTAATGAATATATCACTAAGAAAAAAACTGGTTCCAAGGTTTCTATCAAATAATAGTAAAATTGCGCCGGATAATAGTACCGGGAAAGAAAGTACACCTAAGACAGCGGTAAAAAATAATGCCCACATAGTTAATGGCATCCTCGTCATACTCATTCCTTTGGTACGCATATTAAGGATAGTAGTGATATAGTTTAATCCGCCCAATAAAGATGAAATAATGAATAAAGCCATTGACGTAAGCCAAAGATCCATTCCTATTTTTGATCCTTCAGATGCTTCTCCCAAAGCGCTCAGCGGTGGATACACTGTCCATCCGCCGCTTGCAGGGCCGGTTTGAGCGAATAAAGATGTCATCATTACAATAGAAGCAGAAAAGAAAAACCAGTAAGATAACATGTTTAGAAAAGGCGATGCCATGTCTCTTGCTCCAACCTGGAGCGGTATTAAGAAATTAGCAAAAGTTCCGCTAAGCCCCGCTGTTAATACAAAAAAAACCAAAATAGTTCCATGCATTGTTACCAGTGAATAATAAAATTCAGGATCTAGTCTTCCACCTTTTGCCCAGTGACCTAAAAAATCTTCAAGCCAGGGGAAGGTTGATTCCGGATATCCTAATTGCAGTCTGAAAATAACTGAAAATAACCCGCCTATAATCGCCCATATCATTCCTGTAATCAGGAATTGTTTGGAGATCATTTTATGATCCTGGCTAAAAACATATTTTGTAATAAAACTTTCGTGATGATGGTGCTCGTGTGGTGCATGGTCTGCCTCATGGGTAGTGGTGCCGTGCTCATGTATGACTACTTCGTTACTCATGTTTAATATTTTTGCAATAATCTATCTGTTTAATTATTTTTTCAGATCAACTTTGGCAATCGGTTTTGCTATTGAAGCAGTGGTATCGTTTGCCGGTTTTGTAATATTTGCCGGTAATGTGCTTGTGTATTCAGGTGTTTGTCCTGCCATCCATGCATCAAACTCCTGCTGGCTTTCTACAATAATTACTCCCCTCATTGCAAAATGATTTTTTCCGCAAATCTGGTCGCAACTAAGTTCGTAAACAAAATTGGTATTACCCGTTCTTACCTTCATTTCTTCCGTGGTGTACTTAGGCGTAAACCATAAAGTAGTAGGTATGCCGGGCACTGCATCCATCTTCATTCTGAAATGCGGCAACCCTACATCATGAATAACATCCTGGGAATTTATAACTAGTTTTACCGGCTTATTTACCACCAAATGCATTGTGGTGGGAATGTGTATATCATCGTGACTCGCTGCATCACTCCAATCAACTCCCAATGGATTTCCTTTGCCTGGATTTGTGAGTTTATAATCTTTTTTACCAAAAACCCCATCTCTGCCCGGATACCTAAACTCCCAGGCAAACTGGTGGCCCGTAACCTCTACCAATTGCGCATCTTTAGGGGCATCTGAAGTAAACTTAAACCAGTATTTTAATCCAAACACTACTAAAACTGTAAGCACAATTGCAGGTACACCTGTCCACAATAATTCAAGTTTATTGTTATGGGTAAAATAATATGCTTTTCTTTTATCGCTTTCCTGATATTTAAATGAGAAGTAAAATAATAGTATCTGGGTTATAAAAAATACAACGCCACAAACGATTATGGTGATCCACATCATCGTATCAATATTTTCACCCTCATGAGATGCAGAACCCTGTGGAAATAATGTTTTACTATAATACAGATCATTACACCACCAGGCACCGATCAGGCCAAATATGAGGAATGCAATTAATAAAAATCCATTTATGCGGTTAGTCTGCTTGCGTGATTTTTCTTCACCTTTTAGGATACTGACATATTCACTCGCCTTTGCAATCTGGAAGATCAGCAGAAAGATCATTACTACAATTGCTATCAAAAAATAATCGTTCATAATTCTAATTTTATCAAACCCTAAACAGCTTCATAACTATGTGTGGTGTATTATACTTTCTTTTAAGAAAGGATGATTTTTGGGTGTAAGTGCCACCTTTGACAAGTACCGCCCAACGCCCCACATGATTATACCTACAAAGCCCAGTGGAATTCCAAATTCAAACCAGCTCATATGCGGATATTGCTTTACTGTACCTGGCATAACCATTTGATAAAAATCAAGCCAGTGGCCAAAAATTAATAATACACACATAAATGTTACTACTGTATAATTCCTTTTCGTGCCCTTTTTCATTAGTATTAAAATGGGGCAAACAAAATTGATGATCAGGTTCAATATAAAAATTCCTTTATAAGGTCCCGCATGTGCAGCAGTGCCTATTCTTTCGATAAAATATTTTGTTTCCTCGGGTTGATTACTGTACCATATAAGCATGTATTGAGAAAACCACAAATATGTCCAGAAGATTGAAAATGCAAACATGAATTTGCCAAGATCATGCAAATGTTCCTCTGTAACATACTCCAACTCGCCCTGATTTTTTAAATAAATAACAAACAGCGTAAGCAGGGAGATTCCTGATACAAAGGTACTGGCAAAAGTGTACCAACTATACATTGTGCTGAACCAATGTGCATCAATACTCATTAGCCACAGCCAGGGCATTGTAGAGCCTACAGTTAGGCCGTACAACACAATAAAAAATCCTGCCCATGCTATATTTTTGCCTATCCATGATTTTCCTTCTTTATAGTCCATGTGCCCGTTAAGATCACTGTCAATGCTTAACTGTCTTAATTTTTTCCCAATAAACCACCACAAACCAATAACAAGTATAGACGCAACAGAATATGTGGCAGGACTTAGAAAGCCAGCTTTTCCTCTCAGTATTTTATCTTCTTCCACATGGGCTCTATTTAACCAGGGATAAATATCGTACCGATGGCCAAATACAATGCTTAAAATAATGATCAATGTGATAATTCCGAGAATAGGAACCAGGGAAGAAATTGCTTCAGGAACACGACGTAACGCCACCTGCCAGCCTCCCATTGCTAACGTGGAGATACAAATAAAAAACATACTAGTGTTTACCAAAAGAAGCCAGTAAATGCTGTTCTGAAGCAATACGGCCCAAAACCTCGTACTGTTCAAATTGTCACCATGTGAACCACTAAATGGACTTAAGAAAACAAATCCAAGCACGAGAGATAACAGGCCCACAATCATAAGACCCATTGTCCATTTTTTATATCCACCTGGAATTACAAAATGATTGTTCATTCAACTATTTTTAATTTATTTACTTTTTAGCAGCGGTGCTATCTTTTCCTGCAACTCCTGTAGAATCTGTTTTTGATCCGGTTTCTTTTGCCTGCTGTGATTTTATATATTGTACTACCGTCCACCGTTGTTGTTTGGTTAACTGGGATGCATAGCTTCCCATATTTCCTTTACCATAAGTTGCTACATGAAACATTGTGCCTTCAGGTAATTGAATATATTGTTCCAGTTTTAAATTAGCTATACCTCCTACTTTACCCGATGTTGCCAAAGGCCCCTGGGCATCTAAATTAACACCGTGGCAAATAGCACAATTAATATTGAATAATCTTTGCGCTTCGTTGAAATTTGCTGAATCCAATGGAGGTAAAGGATCTTTAATTTCGGCACTCATTTTATATCCATTGGAGTCATTAGTAAGTGTGTAAGGAAATAAATCTCCCCTTTTTATGGTGCCCTGTACAGGAGCAGGTATATAATTAATTCCCTCATTGTTGAGATTGTTAGGGGCATACGCCTCGTAAGCACGGCTATAAGCCATATCAGGCATATATATTTTACCGGGATGACTTTTATCTGAGCAGCTTGTAAATAAAACCAGGAACAACCCCAAACCCATGAAGGGACCAAGGCCATGTTTTACATAAAATATTCTTTTAAACATCTTCATGCTTTAATCATTTCTAAACCCTTGTTAATCTCTTTAGGATTGGGGCTTGGTTTTTTTAATATCCCACTTCTTCATATCGATATAACTTCTGCGGTCTGTCATACCGTCCTAGCCACCAACCTGTTTCCGCTTCCTGTACATTTGTTTCGATTGCTCCGTTGGTTTGTAAAAAATTCAATACATCCTCCTCATTGGTTTTTCCGGTACATTCAATAACCATAACAAAAAGATCATCGGTTGCCCTTAAATGAAAATGATGTCTTTTAAGAAATGGAGATAACTGGCATAAATAACAAAAAGTAAGTACCATTCCTACTGCAGAAAACAAAACAGTTGCTTCAAATGTAATAGGAATAAAGGCAGGTAAAGGAAAGTGGGGCTTACCGCCAATATTTAAAGGCCAGTCTCTTGTAAATATCCAACCCATACAGGTT
>JBDSFG010000076.1:0-17902 GCA_039919615.1 Ginsengibacter sp.
TTTGCAATAGCATTGGAGTTTTTCACTGCAACCATAGTTAAGATAGCTGAAATAAATAATGAGCCTGACATAAAAATATAGGCAGCTCCTAAACCAGAAATACTGGTATCAATAAGTTTAATATGAATGAAGTTAAATCCCTTTAAATAACCCACTAAATAAGCGCCGGCAAATGATCCCAGGGCTCCTAAGCTATTAATTAGCGCTACAGCACCGGCTGTAACATTGCCAGGCAAAATTTCGGTTATGATTGCAAAGAAAGGTCCGTATGGCGCATACATAGATGCTCCTGCAATACAAAGAAGTGTAAACGACAGCCAGAAATTAGTGGTTCCTACCAAATAGGAGCAATAAAAAGCAACTGCCCCGATTAAAAGAAAGGGCCAAACAAATGCCTTTCTATTTAAGGTTTTATCTGAAAAATAAGAGGCAGTTAACATTGCTATAACTGCAAACAAATAGGGCAGAGATGAAAGCCAGCCTGTTTTTACAATATTCATTTGAGAAGCCTTCCTTATAATATCAGGAAGCCAAATTACAAATCCATACACACCAATGCTCCACAAGGCATATTGCAGACACAGTAAAATAACTACTCTTGATTTAAACGCTGCTGCATAATTTTTTACAGGCTTTATGCCTTGCTGTTCTTTTTGTAGCGCAGACTCTAAAGCATCTTTTTCATTTTGAGTTAACCAGTGTGCATTTTTGGGTTTATCATACACCAAAAACCACCAAAAGAAAGCCCATATTATTGCAGGCAATCCTTCCCAAATAAACATCCATCTCCAGCCAACGGCATTAACCAGGTACCCTGAAAGTATAGACATCCAAAGTATTGTAGCGGGATTGCCGAGAATCAAAAAGGTATTGGCCCGTGAACGCTCTGCTTTTGTAAACCACCTGCTCAATAAAATAAGCATAGAGGGCATTACCGCACTTTCCACTACACCCAGCATAAACCGAATTATAATTAACACTGTAATGTTACTCACCATACCGGTTGCCATTGCCAGAGCGCCCCACAATATCAACGACCAAAAAATAAGTTTTTTGGCACTTTTATTAGCAGCATAGTGCGTTCCCGGAATTTGAAAAAAGAAATAACCCAGGAAAAAAAGTGAACCTAATAAAGAAGATGTAGCCGCTGTAATGTGAAGGTCCTTAGCCATCTCCCCCGCTGCTGCAAATCCGAAATTAGCCCGATCAAGGTAAGCAAGACTATAAGTTATAAAAGCTACCGGAATAAGGCGATACCACCGTGATGGAGCAATTTTTATATTCATTAGTGCAATCGTTTATTTAATCTATGTATGATACACAATCTTCAGGCATATCAATTAAAAGCAAGAAGAATAAATGGTTACAATTTCAAATCTACTTTTTTGCCTGTTTTAACAGCCAAATAAATAGCGTCTATAATTTTTAAATCTTTCAGAGCCTCTTCGCCATCTATCGGAACAACGGGCTGCTTACCTTCAAAAATAATTCCTGCCATCTCATCCATTTGTACAGTTTGATGAGTTATATGGGGCTGCATTAATTCGCCTTTATTGGTACGCCCTTTAATAGGGCCATAACCTGTGGAGGGTTGCAATTCAGCAAATCCTTTTTCAGCATTTAAGAAAAAGCGATCCAGGTTATTCATAACATACGTTGATAAACAAGACGCAGTAGCTCCGCCTGGAAATCCAAATTGAAACATTATTGTTTCATCAACCCCTTCTTTAAATTTTACAAAATCGGTTTTGGTTTCCTGTGCCGTTACCCAAACAGGTTCCTCCCCTACCATATAACGTGAACCATTGATAGCATAAATACCTATATCCATTAGGGATCCACCTCCGGAAAGTTGTTTATTTAAGCGCCATTGATTGGGGTCGCCTATTCTGAAACCACAGAGGCCCTGGAAGAATAAAACTTTACCAAATTCACCGTCGTTTCTCATACGTATAATTTCGAGGGTTTTTGGCTCAAAGTGCATACGATACCCGACCAGCAATTTTACATTAGCTTTTTTACAGGCATCAATCATTTGTTGTCCTTCATTAGCGTTCACTGCCATTGGCTTTTCACAAATAGCGTGCTTTCCGGCTTTCGCTACTCTTATAACTTCATCCTTATGCAGCGCATTTGGTGTAATTACATATACTGCATCAATATCCGGATTGTTTTTAATCTGGTCGAAATTTTCGTAGTTATAACAATTCTTTTCCGGAATGTTATACTTGCTCTGCCAGTCTTTTAATTTGGAAGGTGTGCCGCTGATTGCCCCCACTAACTTAGCCTTTTTACAGGATTGCATAGCCTCAGCTACACGGGTGCCATAACTTCCCAAACCCAGGATTGCCACCCGCAACACCGGGCCATCATAAGGCTCATGATACAAATTGGTGCAGGCGGCGCTTTCCCATGATAAAAAAGGAACAGCGATTGCAGAAGCTGTGAGCTTTTGTAAAAAATTACGACGTGAATTCATAAAGGGATAATTTTAAGTTAAGTGTAAAAAACGCATTTATCTTTTTAAAGCCAATGGTCCGATTCAACTTTCAGAGAGTCAAACTACATAAAAAATTTGTATAAGATCCCTGCTAAATTACTTTATCAATTTATTTCCAATTCATCTTTTGATGGTAAACCCGGAAAATGGCCGTGAGGGTCAGTTTGATACCAGAACACCACGGAGGCAATATCATCCTGCAAAGGAAGATAACGGCCTTCACTTCTCCAGCCCAATGCCTGTATAGTTACTTTTAAATTTTTTTCAAAGCGGATAGGGTCTGTAATATGCCAGCGGTATAGCCCAAAGTGCTGGCCTATATCATAATGGCCATCTCCCTTTATCACCTGGTGAAGCCCTGAGTAAGGTGTTGAAAATTCTGTATAATTCACTTCATCTACACCTGCTGCATTTTTTTTCCTTGTATCAAAATCGTAGGAACCGCAGAAATAATCTTCAGTACCTGTACCACAAATTGTGGGATAATCAGTGTCGCCATCCATAAAGAATTTTATCTCCCCTTCTCCCCACCAGCCATTGTTATGAACGCCCCAAGCCATATAAGTTCCCACATACTGGCCTTTGCCTTTAATGCTGTCTGTTAGTACATAATCTTTTTTATAAGGAAGTGGATTTACTCTTCTAAATTGTGCATGAAAATAAGCTGCATCTGGTGGTACTTCCGTTAATATATAGTCTACCTGGTAATAAAGTACCATATCCTTGTTGTCAATATTTTCCATGGTGATCCTGCATTTTTTTCTAAATGGCATCGGCCAGTAACAATTAAATGCACTGCCCGGATTTACGGTTACTGCAAGCGAATTTAAATGTGCATATTTGCCCCACCCCATTCCAAAAAAATCACCTACCGGAACTTCTACCGAGGGTGTGGTTTCGTCATCCCAATAAAAACGCAGGATAGAGTATCGCCAGTTACCGGTTGGTGTCATCCATATATGCTGAATAGAACCAGAGCTGTTAATCTCAGCAACGGTGTAGATTGTTTTTGACTTTATAACGACGCTGGGACTTACCTTCCAACCCTTTCCCAATTCCCTTGATGCATTGGTGCCCGTACCTGTAGTTGCGATTCCGCCTTTGCCTTTTTCACCATTAAAATTTTCCGGGCTTATCGATCTTGTTTTTGCATCAGACAGGCGATAGATGTTGCTCATGTTGGCATCTATACCACTAAATTTTTGTTGGGCATTAAGTGTAAAACAGATGGCAGTGCAGGTTAATAAGAAGAGGGTTTTCTTTTGCATAAATATGTTTTAAGAATTCAAAATTTCAGATTTTATTTTTTCAATAAAGAATATGCTTAGAATCGAGCTTTTGAATTGCCAGACTTATCGCATATTCATACTTTATCCTTATGTTCCGTAGGAACAACTGGAAGGTAGAATTATAGCAGGCGCTGGTTGCGTTCCGGAGGAACGCATGGTGCTATTCTCAAACTTTAAAAATGTATTGCTCATCCCATTCGATTTCAAATGCATTCAAAAATCTTTTATATTCCTCCAGAAATGTTTCCTTTCGATGATGTATTTCCTGATTTTGAATATAGCGAATTACATCTCCAGCCTGACTTTTTGAATATGAAAAAGCACCATAACCCTCCTGCCATGCAAAAGGGTGAGCGCATAAATTTTGAGCCTTGATCCATTTGCTAGTTTCCGTTTTTACATTCTGTATTAGTGATGATATGAATTGATGGGGTCTGATCCCAATAAAAATGTGAATATGATCGGGCATGCTGTTTATCTGTAACATTTTATGTTTGTTCTCCTGAAAAACACCAGTCATATACTGATGTAATCTTTCTTTCCATTCACGGCTAATAAGGGCTACCCTATATTTTACTGCAAATACAAACTGAATATGAATTTGTGTATAGCTATTTGCCATGATAATTAAAGATTGCCTGTCATAGTCAAGTACCAATCGTTCCTTCGGAACGAACTTAAACCATTTTATTTTTTTCTACCTACCAATTGTTCCGAAGGAACAACGCTTTAAAATGTGAATGATTAAACAATGCCTGTTAACTATTACATCTCTTTCATAACAAGATTTGCCGACGACGAATGCTCTTTAATTTTATATCCCTTAAAGCCAAAATAAAAAACAAAGAAGAAGCAAATAAGCGGCACGATGTAAGCGATCTGCATGTTGTAGTTTCTTGCAATGTAGCCTAAGGCAAGGGGAATAATAGCTCCTCCCACAATGGCCATTACCATATAAGATGAGCCAAGTTTTGTTTCATTTCCAAGATTTTTTATACCCAAAGCAAAAATAGTAGGGAACATGATTGACATAAAAAACTCTACACCCCACATGGCAAACACTCCGATCTTACCACCAATGAACACACAATAAATGAGCAACGCAATGTTAAGAACACTATACACCGCAAGCAGCTTTTCGGGTGCAATACTGCGCATTAAAAATGTACCTACATAACGGCCTATCATAAAACAAAGTAGCAGGTATCCTAAATAATCTGTAGCTGTTAGTTCATCAATTCCTGCAGAATATCTGCTGTATCTTATAAAAAAACTCGATATACAAACCTGAGCTCCCACATAAAAAAATTGTGCAATTACCGCATTAGTAAAATGCTTGTGCCTAAATACAGCAAGATCGAATTTGAATGACCCTTTTTCTTCAGGTACTTTAGGAAGCTTGGTTCTATAAAATAAAAATGCCACAGCCAATAAAACTATGGCTATCCCAATATATGGAAGTTTAACCCGATCAGCTTCAGACGCAAGGTAAGCGTTCAATGATGAAGGAGACATGGTATTCAGCTCTGCGGAAGTATGTTCAGTTCCGGATAAAACCAACTTGCTTAAAAAGAATGCAGATACAAAAGCGCCAAGGCCATTGAATGCCTGCGCAAAATTTAAGCGCTGTGATGAAGTTTCCGGTGTGCCTAAAACAGTGATGTATGGATTGGCAGCCGTTTCAAGAAAAGTCATTCCGCTGGCTACTAAAAATAATGCACCGAGAAAAAAACCGAACGCTCTTGTTTCGGCTGCAGGATAGAACAGCAATGCGCCAATTGCGGCCATTATTAAACCAGTGATGATGCCGGCTTTATAACTGAACCTGCGCATAATATTAGCCGCAGGAAGCGCCATTACAAAATAAGCAACCCAATATGCCGAATCAACAAAAGCAGATTGAAAATCATTTAGCTGGCATGCCTTTTTTAGATGAGGGATCAACGATGGCAGTAAATTTGATGTTAGCGCCCACAAAAAGAAAAGGCTTATGATTAATATTAATGCCGTCTTACTACTGGTTGGTTGTGCTGGTTGATCTTGCATTGGTTACTTATTTTTTATAGCGATAATATTAGTTAATGTGCCTATGCCATCAATGCTGATATTTACAACATCGTTCTCCTGTAATGTAAAATCAGATGGCGGCACAACACACGTTCCCGTTAGTAAAAAACATCCATGGGGAAAATCAAGTTCCAAAAATAAATAGGTTGCCAGCTCCTTTAATGATCTTTTTATTTTGCTTACGGTAGTGCCATCATCAAACATTTTTTCTCCATCCCTGTAAATGGTCATATTAATTCTAGTATCTAAACTTATATCTTTATTTGTCACAAACAAACATGGCCCAAGGCCTGCACTTCTTTCGTAAACCTTTGCCTGCGGCAGGTATAAGGGGTTTTCACCTTCAATACTTCTTGAGCTCATATCGTTGCCTACGGTATAAGCCTGTATATACCCGGCTGAATTCATGTAAAGCGTAAGCTCAGGCTCGGGTACACTCCATAAAGAATCTTTACGAATATTTACTAATTGATTATGGCCGGAAACACGATGAGGTAATGATTTAAAAAATAGTTCAGGCCTTTCTGCATCATAAACTTTAGAATAGCAGTCAGCACTGCCGGAATCTTCCGACTCTTCCATTCTTGCATCACGACTTCTTAGGTAAGTAACGCCTGCGGCCCACACTTCCTGGTTGCCGATTGGCGGCAATAAATAATTAGTTACGAAATCATTACTTTGCTCCTCACTTATTGTACCGGCAGTCATTGATAACTGCTGAAGATGAGTATATAAATTTTGCTGATTAATTAGCACATCCCAATCTTCGGTGATTAAAAAAGATTTATCGCCGGATTTTAAAATATTGCCTTTGGAAGTTTTGTACAAATGCATGCGGCTGGTTTATTTTTTGTTTATGGAATCAAGATCAATACTAAGTATTTGTCGGGTAATTTGTTTCAGTATATTATAATCGCCCTGCAAATGAATAGTTGACTGCTCGTATTCTCCTGTTTGATTTTTATTTAAACCCAATGCCGGAGAGGAAGATTCAATCTCATAAAATGGTCCCATTTGCGTACCATCTGCAAGCGTCCCGTCGTTATAAGAATTTATTACATCTCCTTTGTAAGGCTGCTTTTGAATTTCCCATTTACTATTGACATACGATGCATCTTTTTCAACCTGCGGAAGTATTAATGTTAATACATTATTTTGAAAATCAAAGCTGGCTGCAACCGGTTTTGCTATGAGTGGTGATAAACCAATCTTACTTCTGTATTTTCCATCGCAGGTAAAATATAAAACGCTGTCTTTAACCACTAAACGTTCAGGAGGAATTTGTCCAAAGTAATTATCCGTTATGTATGATCTTGAATTTGGAAAAGGATGAAAGGGGATTAGAACCGTTGTTTGCGGCGAAGGTGTAAACATTCCTAAAAGCCATATTGATAATAAGCCCGTTTCTTTTGACCAATTATTATTGCCGGTATTGGTAATCTTATTTATGGTTTTAAAACCTACAGTATTAATATTTGCAGGAATAAATAAATTTATTTTTTGGGCAATTTGTTCTTTGGTAATAAGGCTTACTTTTCGTTCTATGTTAATGTTGAATTCTGTACCGCTATAATTGGTAAGCGTTGCTTTTTTACTAAAGACAGCCGAGGATTTATCTGATTGTAACACATCATAACTGAGCGTATCTATTACTGCGGGAACCTGCCAGTGGGCAATATCAAAAGAGTCTCCCTTTTTAAAATATATAGAGAACTGGCCACCCTCCGGCCCTATCCAAAATCTTTCTTCTCCGCCTACGGGATTGAATTGCGATTTTTTTTGTTTAGCAGATAAGAGTTCATAATTAAGCCAGCCAAAGCTCGTGCTGCTATCGCCGCCGGCAGTAGTTGTCATAACCCTGCCCTGGTAATCTGCAGACAACAATAGTTTTGCATTACCGGCTTCATCCTGTAATTCAATTACGCTGGAAAGATGTTTTTTGAGAAAAGCTGCGTCATATCCATAAGTGCCTTTTGGATAATCTTTTTCTGACTGAGTTGGTTGAGTATTTTCTTTATTTCCGTTGCAGGAAAATAAAACTGTAAAAAGAATAAAGTAATAATGGGGATTAATAAATTTTCTTATACGCATAGCAGTGCAGTTTTATAAAAAGATATGTTTTGTATACCATTAAATATACGTGATGGCGAGGAGGCAAAAAATACTAAACTAATTTAAAAATCTTGCGCCGATGATGCAATCTCAGAATAGAGTTATACTTATTAAAACATCATTATAAAATTGCTTCAATGACGTTAATTTATATAGTTTCATTCGTTAAAGAACCATTTACTCTTCTCCATATTTTATTTTTATTCCCATTTTGTAATTCCTGTGGTAAAAGAGTTTGCGGATAGTTTTGAAAACATAGTGCACGGGTAAAACGGTAAATGGCATTTGTACCGACAGAAGTGCTTCTTGAATCGGTGGTTGCAGGAAAAGGGCCACCATGAACCATTGCATGGGTTACTTCTACTCCTGTAGGTGCCCCATTCAAAATTATTCTTCCAACTTTTTTTTCCAATATTTTAAAAAGTTCAGCATATTCTTTTATGTCTTCATCAGTTGCCCAAACTGTAGCGGTTAACTGCCCTGGTAATTTTTTCGCAATACTAAATACCTGGTCTTTGTTATCTGCTTTTACATGTATAGATGCCGGTCCGAATATCTCTTCATATAACTCTTCATGATCTTCGAAAAAAGTTCCGGTAGTTTCAAAAACATGCGGTATAGCGCTATTTGCTTTTCCTGAATCGAGACCTTGTTTCACCATTGATAATTCGTTAATCTTTTTCAGCCTTTCAACACCAGATGAATAAGAAGTATAAATTTTTTCAGTAAGCATTACATCGCTGTTGGCCGCTCCAACAGATGCTGAAAAAGTATCAGTGAATTCATCAGCTTCTTTTGATTTTATGCTCGTAATTACTCCCGGATTAGTACAAAATTGCCCCGCAGAAAGCATATTGGAGGCGGCTAAAGCAGTTGCTATACTTTCACGTTTTTGTGTCAACATTCCAGGAAGAACAAAGACAGGATTAATACTACCCATTTCCGCATATACAGGTATCGGAATTTCTCTTTTGGATGCAACTTCATACAATGCGTTGCCTCCCTGAAAAGAACCTGTAAATGCAACGGCACTAATGCCAGGATGTTTCACAATGTTATTGCTGAGTGCATAACCTGCCCCCTGCAACAATGAAAAAATTCCTTCAGGCATTCCTGTGGCTTGTGCAGCCCGTATAATGCAATCACCCACCAATTCAGAAGTAGCAGGGTGTGCAGGATGAGCTTTGCAAACAACCGGACAACCTGCTGCGAAAGCCGAAACAGTATCACCCCCGGCTACAGAAAAAGCATATGGAAAATTGCTGGCTCCAAACACTGCTACAATTCCTAATGGCACTTGCATTTGTCTTATATCAGCTTTGGGTAATGGTACCCGTTCGGGTTGGGCGGTATCAATAATAGCATTTACCCATGAGCCATCTTTTAGCAGGTTTACAAATAGTTTTATCTGGTTTAATGTTCTTTGCAATTCACCTTCCAATCTCGGTTGTGGTAAAGATGTTTCCTGTTTAGTAACATCAATGAGCATGCTTCCTAATGAAACAATTTCTTCCGCTATTTTTTCTAAAAAAGAAACCTTTTCGCTTGCAGAAGTATGACTGTAAGTTTCAAAAGCGACAATGGCTTTTTGAATTGCTTCATCAACATTAACGTCATTTGCTTCGTAAAATGAAACCGCTTCGCCACTGCCGTTGATATTTTCACTAGTGCTAAAAGCAGCTCCTGTATCACCAATTTTTGAAAAGCCAATCAATTGTTTTCCGGTTATCATTATAAAATTTTTACAGCTATTTTTAAATCTGCCTCTAAAGTATATTTTTTCTTTTACACATAAACAAGTTCTACATCTTTATCAAATTTCTACCAATCAAAAACAAAAAAAATAACCTTAGTTTACTGAATCTTTAAATTACTTGAACCGCCAGACAATCGGGAAGTTTTTGGCATTTAAAATTATAAACCCATAACTTTATTTCAAAAGTAAATGACATGAGTGATCAAAAATTGCGCAGCACGAACTGGTTTGGACGTACCGGTAAAGATGGTTTTATCTATCGTGCCTGGATGAAGAACCAGGGCATTCCTTCCCATGAGTTTGACGGCAGGCCTGTGATAGGTATTTGCAACACCTGGAGTGAACTTACTCCGTGCAATGCACATTTCAGGGAATTGGCAGAATCAGTAAAACATGGCGTGTATGAGGCGGGTGGCTTCCCGGTTGAGTTCCCCGTAATGTCTTTAGGCGAGACATTAATTAAGCCGACTGCCATGCTATATCGCAATCTTGTAAGCATGGATGTAGAAGAATCTATAAGGGCAAACCCGATGGACGGAGTCGTGCTGTTATGTGGTTGCGATAAAACTACACCTTCGCTGGTGATGGGCGCAAGCAGCGTTAATATTCCTTCATTAGTTATTTCAGGGGGGCCGATGCTTACCGGAAAATATCAGGGAAAAAATATTGGTACTTCTGATGTCTGGCGTTTTAATGACGCCTTTCGCACAGGGCAAATGACGCAGGAAGGCTTCTCATTTGCAGAAGCAAGTATGTGCAGGAGCAGGGGCCATTGCGCAGTAATGGGCACTGCTTCTTCGATGGCATGTTCGGTGGAAGCGCTTGGGTTATCATTGCCAGGTAATGCAGCAATTCCTGCGGCTGATTCACGCAGAAAAGTATTGGCTCATTTGTCCGGATCACGAATTGTGGAAATGGTAAAAGAAGATTTGAAACTCTCTGATATTCTTACCAAAAAAGCATTTGAAAATGCTATAATTGCCAATGCCGCGGTAGGTGGTTCTACAAATGTGGTAATACATTTAATTGCAATGGCTCATCGCATTGGTGTTGATCTTTCATTAGAGGATTTTGACAGGCTATCGGCAAAGGTTCCTTTGATTGCTAATCTTCAGCCAAGCGGTGAATATTTTATGGAAGACCTTTATTATGCCGGCGGCCTGCCTGCTGTGATGAAAGAATTAGGATCGTTGCTAAATAATGATTGCATTACCGTAAATGGAAAGACTATCCAAGAAAATTATACAGAATATGAGTGTTATAACAGAGAAGTTATTGCTACTGTAGACGAACCTTTTAACAGCATCTCAGGTGTTGTTGTTTTAAAAGGAAATTTGTGTGAGAATGGCGCTGTAATAAAACCATCTGCGGCAACGCCGGCATTAATGCAACACACTGGTAAGGCGGTTGTTTTTGAAAACATTGAAGACCTTAAATTACGCCTGGATGATGATGCATTGGATGTTGATGAAAACAGTATTCTTGTTCTAAAAAATGTTGGCCCCAAAGGTTATCCTGGTATGCCTGAAGTGGGCAATATGAGCCTCCCCAAAAAATTATTAGCAAAAGGAATTACAGATATGGTACGCATTTCAGATGGAAGAATGAGCGGTACCGGTTTTGGAACAGTTGTATTACATGTTTCGCCTGAGGCGGCAATTGGCGGCGCTCTTGCCATTGTGCAGGATGGAGATATTATACAACTTGATGTTGCTAAAAGAATTTTGCATCTTGATATTTCGGATGAGGAATTGAACCGAAGAAAACAGCAATGGAAGTCATCACAAAAATTTGAAGAGCGGGGTTATGTTCATTTATATCAGAAGCATGTTGAGCAGGCGCATCTCGGTGCAGACTTTGATTTTTTAAGAGGCGGTTCGGGAAGCGAAGTGCTGAGAGATTCGCATTAATGCAAAGTAAAAATTGTAAAGTAAAAAGTAAAAAGCTATAATGGTATTTTGATTTTTTACTTTTTACTTTTGCCTTTTCTAAAAATATAAACAATGCTTTCTATTACCTCTTTCAATAAACAAGTAGCCGTTATCACAGGAGCCGGGGTAGGAATTGGTTTTGAAATTGCCAGGCAATTATCATTGAACGGTGCTTCTGTAATATTGAATGATATAGATAAAGCAATGGCAGAAAATGCTGCCGCAAAAATTACATCAGACGGAGGATTTTGTTATGCTATGCCAGGCGATGCTGCAGATGTATCATTTATACAAAGCATGATAAGTGAAGCTGTGGAAAGGTTTGGCAGTGTTAGCATTGCTATTGCAAATGCCGGTATTACTTTATTCGGTGATTTTTTTCAGTATCAGGAGCTAGCATTGCAAAGAGTTATGAATGTAAATCTCGGTGGTAGTTTTTTTCTTGCACAGGCTGCCGCATCGCAAATGAAAAAACAGCCAGAGGGGGGAAGTATTTTATTTATGTCTTCTGTTACCGGGCACCAGGCACATAAGCATTTAGCTGCTTATGGTATGACAAAAGCCGGCCTTGAAATGCTTGCAAAAACATTAGTGGTAGAATTATCTCCTTTTAATATTTCTATAAACACCATTGCTCCGGGAGCAACCATAACTGAAAGAACTTCTGAGGATCCAAATTATAAAAATACATGGAGCCGGATAACTCCAATGGGCCGACCAGCAACGGTTGATGATATTGCAAAAGCAGCGCTCTTTTTGGTGTCGTCAGCTTCAAGACATATAACAGGCCAAAGCCTTATTATTGATGGAGGATGGACTTCCGTAAGTCCTTCTCCTTATTAAAACAGCTATTTAATTTTCTATAGAATAATTTTTACGTTCTGTGGTTATAGTCTTCCGATTCCTTTAGCCTTGTAACTAATTCAGTACGCCAGATAAGCGAAAAATTAAAATTACATACCTCTACAATAGGTACGCATAAAACAAGAATATTTAGCGCCTGCTTCTGTGGCGTCTGACACCCATGCTTCCTGCCCCTTAGCATCAGTTCTATCGCTTCGCCTTATTTGACGGCCATGTATGCCATCATCTGCGCCAAAATAACTTACGCCATTAAGCACTGCAAACGATTGCTGATCGTAACCATATTTATTGCTGAAAGGATAACTGTTTAGAGTAGTTGCATTTATATTTGGCATTACGCAATCAGGCACTAGGTTTAAAGGATGTCATCTTTTTGAAAGATGACATCCAGATTATCAGTTTGCTGGCTTCTGATTTATAAGAAAATTATTTACTCGTTCGCAAGCCTCTTTATTGCAATTGCGTTTTCACCGGACGAGTATAATATTATAAAAATTATTTTGTTGTCAGTTGAAATGGCATAGGCAGTTTGAAAAGTTTTGTTTTAACCGATAGCATTTTTGGAGATGAAAGCTGTTGCAATTTCCTGGCAGAAGTTTTTTCATCTTTATTGCAGGTAGAAGATGACAGCCTGGTAAAACTTGCAATTTCTGTAACGCCGTCCACATCAAATAAATCAAGGTTTACTTTACTGGCAAAGCCCCCGGGATTATATTCAAGGGTTGAAGTAAATGTAACATGATACAAAGGATCGAAACCCCATAACCAGTCCACAGCATTATTTTTACTGAACATCATAAACTGGAACGGCTCAAACCCGGTATTACTCAAAATATATTTTAGCCATTGATTGCCCGACATAAAATTAGGCTTGTGATCATATTGCGTTACTTCATATTCTGTAAATGGATCGCTGTAAACAGTACCTCCATTTTCTGCCTGCCGTGTTACTTTTGTAACGTTACCCTGGTTGTTATATTCATAAGTTTCAGAGCTGTTGTACCGCGGCAATAAAAGATTTGTAATAACCTGTTTTACCATTTCGCCTTTCTTATTGTATTCGTAAGTGCTTGTTTCTATTATGCCGCCAAAGGATTTTTTTTAGTCTGTGGCGGGTGTTTTCACTTACCACAAAAGCATTTAAAACACTTCTCAGTTAATACGACTACATATTTACCACAATAATTTTTATAAACGGCTTTTCTTTTTTTATCATTCCGGAAGTCTCTGATCCATTAACATGATTACTACACAAATAGTATTTTCATTAATGGCCCTGCTTAGGGTCGTCTCCCGGCAATTATTAGCGCTGATGACAAGAACCACATAAGAGAAAGAGCGGACGAAAGAGTATTCTATAAATAAACTATTTAATGCTCTATAGAATAATTTCTACGTTCTGTCGTTATACTTTTACCTAAATCGCCAAATCATGAAATTCCTACTTGTTGATGACCATACAATAATCAGAACTGGTTTAAAAATGCTGATCACTAACTTCATTGCACATTCTGTAATTGAGGAAGCCTTTGATGGAGATTCAGCTTTTGAGAAACTAAAAAACAGCGATTATGATATGGTAGTATTAGATGTTAATTTACCTAATACCGATTCCTTTAGCCTGGTAACTAATATTCTTACTATTAAACCAGCTGTTAAAATATTAGTGTTTAGTATGAATGCCGAAGATAACTATGCAAAGCGTTATTTAAAATTGGGCGCCAGGGGATATATAAGAAAAGATGAATCAGAAACGGAAATAAAAAAAGCAATAAGCACTGTTCTAAATAATAAAAGGTATCTAAGCGAATCATTAAGCCACAGGTTGGAAGAAGATGCTTTCGGAAATAAGGTAAGTAATAATCCATTCGAAAGATTATCGCCCCGCGAATTTGAGATTATTCAGCATATTGTCAGAGGTGAATCAGTAAGCCAGATAAGCGAAAAATTAAAATTACATACATCCACAATAGGTACGCATAAAGCAAGAATATTTGAAAAGCTAAGCTGCAAAAATATTATTGATATAAATGCTTTGGCAAAAACCTTTAATGTAGTTTCTGCCTAATCCGGATTTGTTACACACAACAGCACCCCCAAATTCTTCTATAGACGAAATATTTTACTACTAACCATAACATATGTATACCTGTATTTTTTAAGAAGGGTATTTTTTAACCTACACAATATTATCTTTCACCGACTTTTCGATTTATTAAGCCTATTCAGTCTTCCGGGTAAGTGATGCTTTATATACATTTGTCTTGTTAAATAAATTTAATAAAAAACCTTATGGATGAGAATGACATAAAGCGTAACCAGGATAAAAGAACATCACGTGTATGGAGTGGGTTTATACTTTTACTTGCTGGTGTTTTATTATTGGCTTATAAAATTGGCGCCCCGATACCCCATTGGATATTTTCCTGGCCAATGTTGTTAATTTTAATTGGATTTTTAACCGGAATTAAAAGCGGCTTTCATAATGCCGGGGCATTTATAATGATGATTGTGGGAAGCGTATTTCTTGTGGATCAAATAATACCGGCCTTAAATTTTCATAATTATATTTTACCTGCCTTACTAATCGGGGTTGGTCTTGTATATATTTTGCGGCCCAAACATACATGGGGTAATCGCCAATGCAGGCAAAATACATGGACACAAAAAACATGGAGTAATACAGGTGTGCAAAAAGAACAGGATTCTGCCAGTTCATTTAAATCCGGCTTTCTGCCTTCTGGCCGCGAAGGTGATGCTGAATACGTTGATGTTAATGCCATATTTGGTGGGGTAAAAAAAAATATTCTGTCTAAAAATTTTAAAGGCGGAGAGATAAACAGTTTTATGGGCGGTACAGAATTAAACCTTGTACAAGCGGATATTCAACAACCTGTAACACTTGTGATAAATAACATTTTCGGCGGCACAAAATTAATTGTTCCTTCAAGCTGGGATGTAAAGAACGAATTAACTGCAATTTTTGGTGGTATTGAGGATAAAAGGATGATGAATTCAACGGTGACCGATCCAGGTAAAATTTTAATATTAAAGGGCTCCTGTGTATTTGGCGGTATTGAAGTTTCTAATTATTAGGCCGGTAATAGTATTTCTGAAATAGGCTACATCCTATACAACTACAAAACTCAACTTTATGAAATGGTATCTTGCAAAACTTATTTATAGAATTATTTGCGGAGAGGGAGATCATAAAGCACAGTTTGATGAGCAGCTAAGGCTTATACACGCCGAAGATGATTTGCAGGCCTTTCAAAAAGCAAGAGTAACCGGGCATAGCGAACAGGACACATTTTTAAATAATACACAAAAGCTGGTGCAATGGAAATTTATAGATGTATCAGAACTGCATCCCCTTACAGCGCTAACAGATGGCGCCGAAATTTATTCCCGTGTTTATGAAGAAGACGACGCAGATAATTATATAAAAATTACCCAAATGCGTGCTGCTTATTTGCTGGAAAACAGCTTTACGGGCTTTACGGTTTAATTATAACTATAGTGCAATCAGCCATATCTGACAAGAAGTTCAAATTAGCCTTTACCACATGGTGGATAGTTTGGGCACTTGTTCACGCATTTGCTATTGCTGATTTTAAGATAACAAATATTGAAGCAGTTAGTGATAGTTTTGTGACTAACCTTCTGCTTGCTGCAAGTTGTTGGCTGATCAGCAACAACATGCGTTTTTATATGCCGAGACGGGAAAGTTTCTGGTATATTCTAGTGATCAGCGTAGTGTTTAGTTTTATTTCAGTTTTCTTAATAAAAGTTTTATTAGGGTTATTTTTTAGTGATGATCCGAACTACGTTTTATTTCTTAAAAGCTCATCTACTATAAGATTCTGGATAGCATTTCTTTTATCGGGCTGCATGTCAATGATGAGTTTATTGTGGTATTCACAAAAAGAACAACAGCAAATGGACATGAGAAAAACAGAAGCTGAGAAACTGGAAAGAGAAGCTGAGTTATTTAAATTACGGCAACAACTTCAACCTCATTTTTTATTCAACAGCCTTAACTCAATAAGCGCTTTAACCGGTTCGCAACCGGAAAAGGCGAGGCACATGATTCACCAGCTTAGCGATTTTTTAAGAGGCACACTTAAAAAAGAAGAACAGCATTGGAACACACTTCAGGAAGAACTTCAATATTTGCAATTATATCTTGATATAGAAAAAGTACGCTTTGGTCATCGCCTTCAAACAGATGTAATTTTTAGTGAAGAGGCTATGCTAATGAGATTGCCGGCGTTACTATTACAGCCTGTTGTTGAAAATGCCATTAAGTTTGGTTTATATGATACTTTAGAAAATGTACTGATTACATTACATGCAAGCGCTGAAAATAATTATTTAAAAGTGGTAGTTCAAAACCCGTTCGATCCTGAAACCTCACAACCCTTAAAAGGTACAGGTTTCGGATTATCATCAATTACAAGAAGGCTCTTTCTTTTGTTTGCAAGGAACGACCTGTTGCTAACACAAAAAAATAATAACCATTACATAACAACCATACTTATACCACAACCAGTATGAATATTATAATTATTGATGATGAACCTTTGGCAAGAAGTATTGTGAAAGAATACCTTGAATCCTATACACAAATTAATGTTGTCGCAGAATGTAATAATGGTTTTGAAGGAATGAAGGCCATTCAGCAGTTTGAACCCGACCTGGTTTTTCTTGATATCCAAATGCCCAAAATCAATGGTTTTGAAATGCTTGAACTATTTGATGAACCACCTTTAGTAATTTTTACCACAGCTTTTGACGAGTTTGCTATAAAGGCTTTTGAATCTAATGCTGTTGATTATCTGTTAAAACCATTTAGTAAAGACCGCTTCGATAAGGCTATCCAGAAATTTTTGCAACACCAGCCAACGGCTAAACAAATTCAGCCGGTAATAGAGGCTGCGGCACAGGCGCAGGAGCAACAAAATCGTATTGTTGTAAAAGACGGGAATAAAATAAAAATAATTCCCGTAAACCATATCTATTATCTGGAAGCGGCAGATGATTATGTAAAGATTATAACCGAAGAAGGTTCTTTTCTAAAAAAACGCACTATGAGCTTTTTTGAAAACTCATTAACTAAATGGCATTTTGTACGTATTCACCGCTCGTATATTGTAAATACGCAATTGATTACCCGTATAGATGCCTATGAAAAAGACAGTCACCTAGTGCTGCTTAATACAGGCGCCCGCTTGCCTGTAAGCAAAACCGGCTATGCAAAATTGAAACAGATCTTAGGGATTTAATTCTTTTAGTGACAAGGTATTTCTATAGCTCTCCCTAATAAAACGGGTGCATTCCAAAGTGTCGCTCATGATTTCGGTCGGTGAAGGACACCGACCGA
>JBDSFG010000084.1:0-9515 GCA_039919615.1 Ginsengibacter sp.
AATGATTTAAAAGGAATCAGGCCCTGATCATGATACATTGCTAACACAGCGTCAAATTTATTATACTGGCCTCTCGCAAAAAAAGCGTCTGCACTAAAAGGCCCTACCACTAGCATATTGTTTTGCTTTGCTTCCTTAATTGAAGGTTTAATAATTTCTTCTTCCTCTTTTCCAATTAATCCCTCATCGCCGGCGTGCGGATTCAGGCCCAGCACCGCAATCCTTGGCTTGCTAATACCAAAATCCCGTTGCAGGCTTACATGCAATATTTTTAATTTACTGGTGATATTTTCCCTGGTAATATTTTCGGCTACCTCTTTTATAGGTACATGTTCGGTAACCACACCCACCTTTATATTCTCAGCCACTAATAACATAAGCACATCATTGGCGCCAAATAAATTTTTTAAAAAAGGCGTATGGCCGGTAAAACTAAAATCACTGCTCTGAATATTTTTTTTATGAACAGGCGCAGTAACGAGGGCATGTATTTTACCCTCTTTCAGCATTTGCGAGGCAATCGTTAAACTCTTAACAGCATATTTTCCGCCCAGGTCATTTAATACTCCGGGGTTAATAGCAACTTCTTCTTCCCAGCAATTATATAAATTTATCTGCCGGTGATTGATCCTCGACAGGTCTTTAATGCTTGCAAAATTAAAGTTGATCTCTGGAAGGCTTTTACGGTAAAAATTTATAACCTTATTGCTGGCAAAAATAACCGGCGTACAAATTTCAGTTAAACGGGAATCACTAACTGTTTTAATAATAATTTCAGGTCCTATACCATTTATGTCACCGCAGCTAAAACCAATAACAGGTTTGTTTTCTATAATAGTGTTAGTCAATTTTTTTATTAAATTTTTGTTGCAAGGTAATAAATAATGAATCGCTTTAGGTGTCTGTTTTTTATAGAATGAACAGGGTAGTATACGTAAAAATTGCTCTTTCCTTTTATTGCACAAAGATATCTTTAAATTGCAGCAGACATGTACACATTAAAAAGATCCCTAGGGCAACATTTTTTAAAGGATGAAAATATCATAGGTAAAATAATTGATGCACTAAAGCTGCATCCTTTTACAAACCTGCTGGAAGTTGGGCCGGGCGGTGGAGCTTTAACAAAACATCTTATAAAAATTCCCGGTATAAATTTTAAGGCTGTTGAGCTTGATACTGAAAAAACAGATTTTTTGCAAAAGGCTTTTCCGGCTCTAAAAGATAAACTGATCAACAAAAGTTTTTTGGAAATCGAACAACCGTTTGATGAGCCGTTCACAGTCATTGGAAATTTTCCTTACAACATATCGACACAGATTCTTTTTAAAATTCTTGAATGGAAAGAGTATGTTCCGTGTGTGATTGGCATGTTTCAAAAAGAGGTTGGAGAAAGAGCCGCATCCAAAGAAGGCGGTAAAGTTTATGGAGTTCTAAGTGTATTAATGCAGTACCATTATAACATTGAATACTTGTTTGATGTAGGTAATGAATGTTTTACTCCTCAGCCAAAAGTGAAAAGCGGTGTAATAAGATTATTAGCTGTAGAAAATAAGCTCCCTGTCAGAAGTGAGAGAGCATTTAGGATACTTGTTAAAACTGCATTTAATCAAAGGCGTAAAACAATGCGTAATGCAGTGAAAAGTTTATTTGCATCAGAAATTTTACAGGAGGAATTATTTGCGAGGCGGGCCGAAACTTTTAGTGTAAAAGAATTTGCGGCGCTGACTTTTAAAATGGAAGGAAAATAAATTTTGTCCGGAAAATGATAATAACATATAATCTATCTGGAATAATTAAATATGTAAGCTTGTTTATTTTGCCTGTATTTTTTTCTTGTTACTCTCCACGTTACGTATATAGTCCCTCTACCCAACATATTCCCCTGGTAAAGAAAAGAGGTGATTTTAATGTCGGAGGTTATTTTGCTACAGGCGGTGGCAGCTCAAACATTGCACATGTTGGCTCACAGAATTATAATGCAGGTATGGATCTGAATAGCGCCTATGCCTTATCTGATCACTTTGCAATTATGATAAATAAATATAATCGTTGGGAAAAAAATAATGGAGCCAATGATTTTAATATTGGCGATAGCAGCATTATAAAATATAAGCGTGGATTAACAGAATTGGCAACCGGATATTTTACTGTATTAAGAAACCATTCAAAAAAATCTTTCTTCCAGTTATTTGCAGGTGTTGCTTTTGGCAAATTTCAAATAAATGATAATAGTGTAAATAACGGATTTCATTTTTCAAAATTTCATAACGCTAATATTGCTAAAATCTTTTTGCAGCCGGCAATAATAATCGGACCTCAGGAAAACTTTACTGCATCATTCTCCTCAAGGATCACCGAAGTGTTTTATAATAAAATAAATACAAATTATTCAGCCACAGAACTTGATAATTATCTTTTAACCGGTCTTTCTTCTTCCCCTGTATTTTTTTGGGAGCCCGCAATGAACTATTCGTATGCTTTTAAAAAACCAAAAGGCGTAAGGGTTAATTTACAATCAGGATTTACTGTGTTACTTAACAAGCGCTTTATTGATTACCGCACCATCAATCTCGCTTTAGGAATAACTGTTAATAACGATTTATTCAAAAAGAAAGTTACCAAGAATGGTTCAACAATAAAGCCGGCCATTAGTACTCTGCTTTAATATTTACTTTTGCGATATGAAATTGTATCAATAAAAAGCTTTAACACTGATATAGCGCCAAATTAAGAATAAGATGAGTGTACAGGTGAATAAAAAAGTAAGGATTGTTACCGCGGCTTCCCTCTTTGACGGGCATGATGTGGCTATTAATATTATGCGTCGCATATTACAAAGTAAAGGCGCCGAGATCATTCACCTGGGGCATAACCGCAGCGTGGCAGAAATTGTGGAGTGCGCTATAGAAGAAGATGTGCAGGGTATTGCCATAACCAGTTACCAGGGCGGACATTTAGAGTTCTTTAAATACATGAAAGATCTATTAGATGAAAATGATTATGGACATATAAAAATATTTGGTGGCGGTGGTGGCACCATTTTACCCTCAGAAATTGAAGAATTGCATGCTTACGGTATTACAAGAATTTATTCACCTGATGATGGCAGGCACATGGGGCTTGAGGGGATGATTGAAGATGTGATGGAAAAATGTAAGCCAGTGCCCCTTCAAACCTCTCTACAGGGGGGAACCTTAGCAACCTCACAAAACCCCACTAACGCAAATGGTAAGTATGTTTTGGGAGAGTGGAGGGATATAAAAACAATTGCAAAGTCAATCACCTTAGCAGAGAATGGGGAGCTATATAAACATCTGTTGAATGGAAAGTTACAAGAAGGAGGCTTACTGGCTCCTGTACTCGGCATTACTGGCACCGGCGGCGCCGGCAAAAGCAGTGTAACCGATGAAATAGTCAGAAGATTCTTACATGCTTATACTGATAAAACCATTGCGGTAATTTCAGTTGATCCGTCAAAGAAAAAAACTGGAGGAGCATTATTGGGAGACAGAATTCGAATGAATTCAATTCATCACCCAAGAGCTTATATGCGTAGCCTGGCAACCCGGGAAAGTGATAAAGCCCTTAGCAGTCATGTAAAAGAAGCGATTGATATTTGTAAAGAAGCGGGATACGATCTTATTATTTTAGAAAGTGCAGGGGTTGGTCAAAGCGATACTTCTATTGTAGATTATTGCAATGTAAGTATGTATGTTATGACGCCGGAATATGGCGCAGCATCGCAGCTCGAAAAAATAAATATGCTTGATTATGCTGATATAGTTTGCATAAATAAATTTGACAAAGCCGGCGCAAAAGATGCCATGCATGATGTACAAAAGCAATACCGGCGTAACCATAACTTGTGGAAGGCAAAAGATGAAGAGCTTCCGGTGACAGGTACTATCGCTTCCAAATTCAATGATGATGGCTGCAATGATCTTTTTACTAAAATCATAGAAAAACTATCCGCAAAAACAAATGCAAATTTCGGCGCATTGAAAGTTCCCGCAATTGCAGGTAATATAAACGGGGCTATCATACCCACAAAACGTGTACGCTATCTTTCGGAGATTGCTGATGAAATAATAAAATATAACAAGGTGGCCGGTGAACAATCTGTCATTGCATCAAAGCTTTACCAGTTAAATGGCTCTTTGAAATTATTATCTCAAAATCAAAATAATGAACCCTTAATTAAAGAAATAAAAAAGATCAAAAGTGATCTGGAGCAACAACTCTCTGCAGAAAATAAAAAGCTGTTAGACGAGTGGGAGCCATTACGGGCCTCTTATCAAAAGGAATTTTTTGAATACGATATAAGAGGAAAAGTTATCCGTCTTCCATTATATTTTGAAACGCTTTCCCATACAAAAATTCCCAAGATTGCTGTACCACGTTTAAGGGATTGGGGAGATATTTTACGGTGGCGGCTACAGGAAAATTTTCCAGGACAATTTCCATATACTGCCGGGGTTTTTCCCTTAAAGCGGCAGGAAGAAGATCCCACAAGAATGTTTGCCGGTGAGGGCGGACCAGAAAGAACAAACCGCAGGTTTCATTATGTAAGTTTAGGCCAGCCCGCAAAGCGCCTCAGCACTGCATTTGACAGCGTTACATTATACGGAGAAAACCCGGATACCCGTCCGGATATTTATGGTACAGTAGGTAACCGCGGGGTAAGTATTGCCACGGTAGATGATGCAAAAAAATTATATAGCGGCTTCGATCTCTGTGATCCCAAAACTTCTGTAAGCATGACCATTAACGGCCCTGCACCTATGCTGCTGGCTTTCTTTTTAAATGCGGCAATAGATCAGCAATGCGAAAAATATATTAGTGAAAATAATTTAGAAGAACGGATCAACAAGATCATCGAATCAAAATATGATATAAACATCTTACCAAAATACCTCGGAACAGACGGTAAAAAAGTTTCTCCCTGGGGAATACATTTAGAGGGAACATTGCCTCCCGGAAATTCAGGCCTTGGTCTTCGGCTTCTCGGTTTATCCGGCGCTGATGTTCTTGATAAAAATATTTATGAAACCCTAAAAGCAAAAGCGCTCGCAAACGTGCGTGGCACAGTGCAGGCTGATATTTTAAAAGAAGATCAGGCTCAAAACACCTGCATATTTTCAACAGAATTTGCTTTAAAATTAATGGGAGATGTACAGCAGTATTTTATTAATAATGAGATTCGCAATTTTTATTCAGTTTCCATAAGTGGCTATCATATTGCCGAAGCAGGTGCAAACCCAATTACTCAACTTGCATTCACTTTGTCTAATGGATTTACCTATGTAGAATACTATTTAAGCAGGGGAATGAAGATTGACGATTTTGCACCCAACCTTTCATTTTTCTTTAGTAATGGTATGGATGCTGAATACAGCGTTATTGGAAGGGTTGCCAGGAGAATATGGGCTAAAGCGATAAGGTATATATATAAGGGTAACACCCGCAGCCAGATGCTTAAGTATCATATACAAACAAGTGGCCGCAGCCTGCATGCGCAGGAAATTGACTTTAATGACATTCGTACAACACTGCAGGCACTATATGCTATTTACGACAATTGCAACAGCCTGCACACTAACGCTTATGATGAAGCGATTACCACACCAACAGAAGAAAGCGTGCGCCGTGCAATGGCCATACAATTAATTATTAACCGTGAGCTTGGTACTGCTAAAAATGAAAATCCTAACCAGGGAAGTTTTTTAACCGAAGAGCTTACCGACCTTGTTGAAGAGGCAGTGCTGGAAGAATTTAACCGTTTATCAGAACGAGGTGGCGTGCCGGGGGCAATGGAACGTATGTACCAGCGAAATAAAATCCAGGAAGAAAGTCTTTATTATGAAACGCTTAAGCATACCGGGGAATTTCCAATAGTAGGCGTAAATACATTCTTAAACAAAAACGGATCACCAACCATATTGCCGGCAGAAGTTATCCGCAGTACAAAAGAAGAGAAAGAATACCAGGTAAAATCTTTACAACTCTTTCATCACCTTCATAAAGATAAAAGTGCAGACATGTTAAAACGTTTGCAACAAAAAGCTATTACTAATGCAAATTTATTTGAAGAGCTTATGGAGACTGTGAAATATTGCAGCCTCGGGCAAATTACTCATGCGTTATATGAAGTGGGAGGGCAATATCGCCGCAATATGTAATAGCCGTTAAGGTTCAGCCGCCACAGATTGCAATACTACCAGCGCAAGAGAGAAGGCTAAAGATTTTGATGAAGGAAGGAGAAATGATGCCAATAGCAATGAATTATAATATGGTAGCTTGATTATTTACGCACAAGGGCGTTTATTTTTAACCCTTCTCCTGCAAAAGCATATAAGCCTGCTGCCCATATAGCCTGTGTCCCCTGTTAAAAAACGTTCTTCATGCAATCAATTTACGAAAGCTTTAAATAAAGAGATTTACCCAGCTAAACGGCCACTAAAGCTTGTATCACCTGCAATCCGCAACTATTTATTTTTCACAGGCAAAGACAACTAATATTTGAACAAATAGTGCTTAGGCATTACCGATATATTAAATGATCTGCGATTTATTAATTCGCCATCAAGATGGGCAAATATTTCCTGGTCACATACAATCTCCACGCTTTCAATTTCTGCGTGAAGTATGTATTTTTTATATAAATGTTTCCCTTTTTCAATAACCGGAAGATTTCTTAACCTGGTTAAAACTGATAGAGGTTTACATAATACCATGTTGAGTTTTCCATCAGTTATATCTGCCGTAGGCGAAACCATAAAGCCTCCTCCTACCCGTGAAGAATTAGTAATTATAACCAGCAGAAATTTCTCTGCAAGAAACTGATCGTTGAATTTTATATGATAATTATATTCTTTAAAAGAAAATATTTTTTGCAATACAACCCACAAATAACCAGAATGCCTGCCTAAAAACCGGATGGTTTTAATTGCCTTGACAACTTCGCCATCAAATCCAATTCCAACGCCATTTATAAAAATATGTTCATTACATTTTGCAGCATCAACCTGCTTCGGCACGGCCTTAAGCACATGATCAAGCTGCTCAATAATGCTTTTTTCTCCGTATAGCTTCCATGCAAAATCGTTACCCGTACCTGCCTTAAATATTGCAATAGGAATCTGAATGTTTTTATAGAAATTGAGGAAATAGTTTAGCGTGCCGTCGCCGCCAATTACCCATGCCTCTTTGTACATATTTATGTCAGCCGGCCAGGTGGAGGAAAAAGAAGTAAAAGAAATTTTTCTTTCTGACAAGGCTTTAATTATTTCATTCGCTACGTGTATTCTTTTTTTGCCTGGCAAAGGGTTTATTAGTAAAGCAATATTATTTTTCATTTGTGCTTGCTCCATTTAGGGCATTTAGATTTTTTTTAAATGTATCATTTCCTTTTTAATGATTGATCACTTCATTTCCTTTTTAGCATGGTAAAATTAAAAAATGTGGCTCGTTAGTGGTTCCCAATCATTGGCAATAAAGTCATGTCTTAGTATTAGTGTTGTGCGGAAACATATATTAAAAGACGTAGTTAAATAGATTTTATTTACTCTGTCTTTGGTAGTTTTAGGAGGTGCCCGTCTTGCTCAAAAAAATCAGGGTGATACTTCTGCTTTTAAAATAATTATTGGAGGTTCTAAATATAAAAAGCCAAAATTTTATCAATCACTTTAGGGGTAGCTCCATTTAATAAAATTGCGGGCACGTTCATCTACGTTATATCAAAAGAATCCAGCTTATTGCAGTTACGCCTCAATAAGCTTTTTTAATAAATAATAAGTTTTATATTAACTGAAAGCCGGCATCGCACAACAAGTATTTGCAAAACCCCCTGAGACAAGAGCAAAGCGAATAAAGGAAATAATTGAAGTAGCAAAAAATGATTTCTTGCACACAAATAGCGCTGCCAGATAATAAAGTTTGAGATTTTTTAAACTCTCCTTCTAAAGAAATTTGCATACTAGTTTTTGATCATTGTGTTCAGGGGAAATTATGTAAAATTAAAAACTCCTGCAGGTAAGTGCAGGAGTTAAGGAGTCTTATCTCCGTAAATTAATTCAATTCCTGGGTCTATGATCTTTTATAAGATAAGGATCCATATTTATGATATGGCAGGTTTTTAAAATGGATAGGTTGCTTTCAATAGAATTGGAAAAAACAGAAGTTGCCTGATATTGGATTTTTTTGGTTTTTCCTGGATTGGGAAAGGCTCTTTTCAAGGGATTTGGATAATTGTGATTAATGTTTGTTGAACATCAACCAACTTCTGGAACAAAGATACTTTCTCTATAAGGCCTGTGCAAGAGCATTTATGCTCTATTTTTGAAGTATGGTTTTTACTGCGCAGATGGTATAATACGTGATATTGTTATCGTATGTTTCACAATTCGGCATTGTAGATTCTACTCGTTTCAATATTAAAGCCCATTTGTGTGGATCGAGTTTAATAGAAAATGCGCTTTAACCTTCAGACAGAATCATAAGCACAAAATAGAGTTTAGTTGCTTACATGCACAAAACCTATTCTTGTAAAAGTGCCGGACTGGCATGGGTATCTGTTTGGAAACTTATGTGAACAAAATTAATATCCTTTAATTCTTCACGGATGTAGTACTTGAGCAGATACCGCTATCCTGATTTGTTTTTTAGCATGCCAAATTAGATCCTGGTGGCAAGTAACTTTTTTTATTTTTATAATTTTTAAATAACAGATCAATTATAAAGAATGCATCAACTGGCTTCATCTGTCTCGGCTTTTTTATTATCTCCGGTTAGCTGGATTGTTATATTGCTTGTTACAGGGTATTTTTTACGTAAGCCATTACTAAAAAAGATTTGCAGAATTCTGGCGTTGTTTATTTTTCTCGTATTTAGTAATGGATCGCTTTTGGAATGGTATGCAAAAAAATGGCAGCCCGGGCCGGTTATTATTGCCGAGGGAGTTGTGTATGACTGCGGTATTGTTCCTGGCGGATTTGCCAGCCCTGATGCTGATGAAAACGGTTATTTTAATGCAGCGGCAGACCGGTTTATACAGGCATTAAAATTATTTAAGCTCGGAAAAATTACACATATACTGATAAGTGGAGGCAATGGGAAGATCAATAAGAAAAATTTTCGTGAAGGAGCATGGGTAAAAAAAGAGCTTATTGTAATGGGAATTCCTGATTCAGTTATTTTTGTTGAAGATAGATCAAACAACACATTTGATAACGCCTTGTATGCAAAACAAATTCTTGATTCAGGTAGGTTAAAACCTCCGTATCTGCTGATCACTTCTGCGTACCATGTACCAAGGGCCTCGCTTTTATTCAGCAATGCAGGAATAGCTGTGGTTCCATTCCCATGCAATTATTTTGCAGGCAGAAGCGCAAATTTCAGCTTCCCGTCTCTGTTGCCACAATTCGGGGTGCTAGCCGGCTGGGATATGTATTTGAGAGAAACTGCAGGGTATTATTGGTGTAAATTAAAGTTGAAAAAAAGCTGAAGGATTTTTAAGT
>JBDSFG010000156.1:0-6132 GCA_039919615.1 Ginsengibacter sp.
ACTACGGGATTTTGTAAACCCAGGTTACTTACCATTCCAAGCTCTAACCAGTCATGTGCAATTAAAACTGCTTTATTATCCGGCAATAGTTTTGATAATTGCTTACAGGTGTAATAAAAATTCCAATCAGCAGAATAATAAAATATTTGTTCAGATGTAGCACCTGATAATTGCGGTACTGAAAAATGAGGAATTAATTTTTTATTAATAGTGTAAATAATGTGATTTTCAATTTTCCTATCCCTGCTGTATTGTAACAGGTTTTTTATCACGGAGAATACTCCTCCCCCGCTGCCGTTGTAAAAATGATATATACTAACTTTTTGCAAACTATCCGCCACTATGTTAGTTTATGATAAACTTTTTTAAGAGATATGATTTCACTTTTTCTGAAAACTTTACTGCGTTATAATTTATATGCCTGGATACTGTTAGTGTTTGATCAAATGAATATTTTGAACTTTGCTTTATTTCAAGGGTATGTTTATTTATTTCGGGTTTCATTATTATCAACCCAAACCCTCCCCACATCTGCCCTTTTACACTTTCAGATACAGAATATGTGCCATGTAAAAAGTCGATATCAACAAAATGAATATTGTTATTTTCAAAATAATTTGCCATTAGCATTCCCTGCCTGCAGTTTGGATTAAAACTATCATGCATTAATATTGTTAACGGTCTTGTTATTTTCATTTGCAACACCATGTTTATATCTCTACATACCCCTTCAGTTGAATGTTCTGCATCAATTAAAACAAAATCAGGAGATTTACCTTCCTCTAAAAGTTTTTGCAAAAGTCCTGGCAAAGTCTTTTGTGATTCGCCAATAATAAAATTTACATTAGAAAATTTAGTCTTAAGCGATCTTACTTTAGGATTAATATCAAGACTATACACTTCTTTACTGTATTCTGAAATAAGCTGAAGACTACCGCCTTCGTTACAACCAATCTCTATAGCAAGCTCAGGTTTTATATCTTGCATCAATTGCAGTAAAGCTATTTTCTCATGATTGGTCATCTCCCAGTAAAGCGGATATTGAAATACTTTAAGCGTTTTCATTTCATTTCATGTGAGGGTAAAAGGCTTAGATAATATTTTTCCAGTTCCGTTCCTGTTTTAGAAGAATTGTATAATAATTCAATTCTTTTTCGTGCAATTTGGCTATATGTAATTCTGGAGGGCTCATCCGAAATAAGATCATCAATTGCCCTTTCAATTTCTACAGGCTTATATGGATCAATAAGAAGCCCTGCTTTTCCTCCGTCCAACAGATCAGCCATACCGCCAATTTTACTTCCCACCACAACTTTACCTGCTGCCATGGCCTCTGCGCAGGTATAGGAAAAACTTTCAAATAAACTAGGAAGTAAAACGATCTCACTTTCAGCAATCATACCCGGTAGTTCTTCATATTCAATGCCATCAATGAATTCCACCTGGCCGATCACTGCTTTCAATTGAAGTTTCAACCAGCTTCGCATTTTTATTTTGTGAGTTGGTCCCGGCCCATCATCACCGATCAGCCTGAATTTCCAATTGGGATTTTTCTTTAAAATGTTTCGCATTGCTATACCGGCATTTACCAGGCCTTTCAGCACGTTCAATCTTCCAAAAAATATAATTCGTTTGTATACAGTGTTTTTAAGAACAGGAATATTCAGTAAGGCTTGCGGTGGTAAAAAAATATTCGGGATAACAGTTATTTTATTTTCAGCTATTTGCCAGTTTTCTACAGCCCATTGCTTCATCGCATTGGAAGGCGCTGTAATGTAATCTGCTAACCGGATAAACCTGTAATCGGCATCTTCATTTTTATTGTATACCCTCCAATAACCCAGGTCGAATTTTAATCTCCTTATGGAACCCAAGACAAAACGAAGCTTCGCAAAAAAAGGAATGTATTTTTTTTTCAAATGTTCAACTAAATAACCGGGTGCATGCAAGCGGACTACTAAAGGGATCGAGGGATATTTTTTTTTGATCTCCCATGCATTACCATTTATTTCAGGGCTTTCAATAATGTCGAAAGAGGAAGCACTATGTTCCAGATCAAAACTTTCTATTACAGCATTTCTGAATTCATCCCCGTCTTTGCATTTAACAAGATGAACATAATAACCTTCTGTATATTCTGAACCTGTTTCATTATAACTTCCTGCAAATACATGAACATCCCAATCCATGCCGGCCATTGCTTTTGCTACCTGATTTACATAAGTGCCTATTCCCCCTTTACCGGTACGTGGAGGAAATTCCCATGATATAAAGGCAATGCGCATCAGTTTATTTTCGACTTCACAGTCTTTAATGTTTTAAGCAGTGGTACTGGTAATACAACTGTTTTGAAGTATTGCTGCCAGTTGGTATTGTTTAGTCTGCCAATATCTTTTACATATTGCATTGCTTTTTTTGCATTCGGCCAGTTATCTTTTACATATTGCCTGGTGGCATACTCAACAGCGAACATGCTTAGCAAAGTCGCTTTATTAAGGTTAATAATATCGAGGGTATTGAAAGAAAAACCAGTTACACCACCTGGTATGTTTTGCCGTGTATCTTCTATCAGCCACAATGGGGCTTCAAGGCGTTTGAGCAGCTCAGCCTTTAAAATACTAAATTCAGTTTCAAAACCAGTTGCTTCTGAAACTGATTTTGATGAATGGTGCAACCTGAACCGGGTAAGTATTTTTTCAATTTGTGCAATGTTGCTTATGCCATATTTTGAAAGGAACCTTATCCAAAGTTCTTTATCCATTACATAGTGTAATGATGTATGCAATGGATAAAAATCTTCAATGTCTTTCTTCTTAAAAAATGTACATGGCTGATCAATGATCGCTGTAAAAATTGTTTCCTCCGTTGTCGTTTTTATTACAGAGCTGGTATGAATTACCTCTTCAATACCATTGTCATAAAAACCTATTTCTTTTCCACAAACAACCTTTACAACATCATCACTGAAAGCATTGGCTACAGACTTTAATGCCCCCGGTTCATAATAATCATCACTGTTTAGCCAGTTAAAAATATCACCGGTACACTTTGAAAAGCCTTTATTGATTGCATGAGTTTGTCCTTTGTCTTTCTCACTTACCCAATAAGTAATATGACTTTCATATTTTTTAATAATATCAACCGTATTATCAGTACTTCCGCCATCAATAATAATATACTCAAGGTTTGGATAGTTTTGTTCAATTACAGATTGAATAGTTTGCTCAATGTATTGTCCCTGGTTGAAGGATGGAGTAACAATTGAAATTTTTGGATAATTCATTTCGCTGCCTGGTTGTATGGATTCCTGGATAATTTATACACTTTAAACATTGATGAATTTAACCCATCCAAAATAGGTGCCTCTGGCATAGTTTTAAAAATAATTGACACAAGAATGTTATATGGTTTGTCATTTCTTTTACAATCAGCATCCATATACGCAATAGCAGTCTTGATCTTATTAAAAAGCAATGAATCTTCATCTGGTTTTTCAAACTCCATTCCTTCTTCATAATAATCATTTAAGCCTTTAAATGCGATCAAAGGCAAATTAAGGCCCAGTGCCGCTTTCTCAAACTCTCTTTCCGAAGTTGTATAAATATAATTTCCAGAAGTTTCATAACCATCTGGAATGTAGATGTGGTACCCATACCTTCTTATACCTAAAATATCCTTAATAAAATCCTTTATTAATTGACGTTTATTTTTCGGTTGGATTACTTTTTTTGATTCCCTGGATAATTTCAGATTAACATCGTTGGGTTCAATTATCACCACGGCTTTAGATGCAACACGAAGCATTTCATAAAAGGCCACCATTGGCCTCGGAAAATGATGGTATGATTCTTTACAAAAAACAAAGTCAAAGGAATCATCATCAAAAGATAAGCTTTCTGCATTTTCAATTTTATAATCACTTATAAAACCATCCTCATTTGCCTTCTTCAAAAGCACATCTGAAATACTCGTTGCGAGCACATCTGATATATTATTTCTTATAAGGTAATTGGCATCTGTACCGTACCTACCATCGCCAATTGTTAACCACCTGGATAGTGGATATGTTTTAATAAGTGGCAAAACACAATCGTACATTCTCCTATGGCGCCAGGCATCAACGGTTTCAAAGTTTTTCCATGTTTCAAGCTTTTCTAAATTTGGAGTTCTTTCATATTCAAAATGATTCTTATAACTTTTATGCCAAAATGGAACCGGATTATCTTTATTCATGAATTTCCAAATTCTAACTGATAAAAAATATTTTAAAAAATCTCATCATTAAATCCCCAACAAAAACGGATATGTTTTAATTCAGAAAATGCTTTATCAATAGACACCATGGCTCTATTAATATTGAAATTATTTTTGTAATTACGTTTTATATTACTTGTTTTATCATCTATCATTGCACAAATGGTGCTGGCAATTTCTTTCGGATCCTTTGGATCAAAATAATACCCGTAATCGCCTAATTGTTCTATATGCCCCTCCAATTTGCTACAGGCAACAGGACAACCTAATTCTGCAGCTTCCAATATGGGCATATTTGTTGGGCCCAAAAATGTTGGCATTACCAATCCCTGCGAATTTAAGTATAACCACTTTAATTCTTCATTGGAAACAAATCCCATATCAATTACATAACGGTCTAAATTATACTCGGCAATCAATTGTTTTATGTATTCTTTATTTCCCTTATCGGCACCGGTTAATATTAATTTAATTGAAGGAATTTTTTCAATTATTTTAGTGAATGCCATTAATAAATTGAAATGGTTTTTATGAGCCCAATATTGTGCAGGATAATGTATAAAAAACAGATCAGCATCTATAGATTCAGGAAGTTTAGGTGATACATCTTCATTTACAATTTCAGAAGGAAATAGTGGAACAACTTTTATCCTCTCTTCATTAATTTTTAAATATTGTATAATTTCCTGCTTTCCTTTATTTGACTCAGCAAATATCATCAACGCTTTATGCGGATAATGATCATGATGGTATTTTCTTTTTTCAAAAACGTTATTCATGTTTACTTCCGGAAAAGCATACATGCTTAAATGCCCTAAATCCCATATTGTATAGATATAAGGAAAATCAGGAAAGACACAAGTTGGCGATAAATAATAAATTACGTCAACATATTGATTAAGTTCCCGTTTTAGTTGCCCTTCATTTTCTTTTTTTCTTTTTTCCCTTAGCTTTTCCCTGGTACTGATTCTTAGCTTTCTTGCAGCAAAATTTATAATTCTTATTGCCCTCGTCTCGTGATAAGGCTTCCACTTTATGTTATATTTTCTCTCAAAGTTAATATGGTCTACTTCGTTATTATTTGATAAAAAAACAATATCAGCATCCTTAAAATTGTATGTATTTATTTTTTTTACTAACTGGGTATAATATCCAAAGCCACCGCCTGCTGCCGCTTCGTAATTTTCTAACCAAACTCCCACTCTCAGTTTCTTCATTAATACTATTCTGTAAAAATATTTATCACTTGCTTAATTTGGGTTTCAGTTAAACCCAAACCACTCGGAATATAAAAACCATTTCTTGCCAGCCTTTCAGCAACCTGATAGCGCTCACTTACAAACAACCCCATTTTTTGAAAAACCGGTTGCTCATGCATGCACCAGAAAAAAGGGCGTGTACTAATTTCATGTTTACTTAGTTTAGTTACAGTTTCCCTTGACAATTCTTCTGACTCAGCTACTATAGCAAAAACCCAATAGATGTTTTCAGAATACCCGGTAGACACCAACGGAAGTTGAAATCCTTTTACATCTTTTAAACCCTGTTGATAAGCCTCCCCGATTTTCCTTTTCTGAGTAAGGTGATCCTCTATTTTTTCGAGCTGCGCTAACCCAAGCGCCGCTTGCATATTGGTAATGCGGTAATTCCATCCCAATTCATGATGAATAAATCGACGGCCCTTTGGTTCAAAGGCAAGGTTTCTTAATTTTTTACATCTCTCCGCCAGCGCTTCATCATTACATACTATCATGCCCCCTTCACCTGTTGTGATGTGTTTGTTAGGATAAAAACTGAAAGTACTTATGTCTCCAAAAGAACCACATTGTTTTCCCTTATAAGTTTGTCCGATTAGTTCAGCGGCATCTTCAATTAAAA
>JBDSFG010000160.1:0-7142 GCA_039919615.1 Ginsengibacter sp.
ATTCAAATATAAATGTTGATGTGCCAAATATGGGGCATCATTTTATGAACACATCGTTGGTTGATAACATATTTGATATCCGGAAACCGGAAATACTTGTGTACAACGGACTTGATACTGGAAATCCTGAATTGGTAGCGGTCGAATATGCGGTGCCGCTTGATGGCCCACTGCCCGAAGGCTTTACCGGTTCTTATGATGTGTGGAATGGCACTTCCGGCTTTCCGTTGTGGTTAGTGCATGCCTGGGTTTGGAAATATAATCCTGATGGTGTTTTTAACTGGACCAACTCAACAGTTGACCTGGATTAGACTATTACTTTTTTATCATGTTCCCCTGCAACTGCTCCGGCTCTTCGGAGCAGTTTCGTTGTAACCCCTTATGTGATCGAATGATACTTTGTTTCTACTTCAACCCCATTAGTTATTGTTTGATACACAACGCAATACCTTTCAGTAAGTTTTTGAAGGCTTGCCATTTGTTCATCACTGGCAGCAGTGTGCAGGTTAAATTGTAAACGAATGTTTTTAAATCCTACGGGCACTTCTTTTGAAACACCTAAAGTTCCTTTAAAGTCAAGATCTCCTTCTGCTGTAATTGTACCCTGGGTTATTTCAACACCAATTGCAGTGCTTACCGCCTGCAGCGTAACGCCGGCGCAAGCCACCAGGGCTTCGAGCAACATATCCCCGGAGCATACAAGCATTCCTGTTCCACCTGTGGCAGGATGAAGCCCCGCCTCCACCATGGCTTTTCCCGTTTCTACTTTACAGGATATTCCTTCGCCTACTTTCCCTTTTGCTTTTAAAGTAATGACGGCAGATTCAGGCTGTTCCCGGTATTTATCTTTCAAAGGCGCCTGTAAATTTTTGAGTTCGTTAGCATTCATAAATGCGGCTTTAAAAATATGAAAGATAAAATTAATTGTTTTCCTAGTAAGTGTTTGGCATGTGCTAAAATCAGCGGCTGGTTATCAGCATCACTTATCGAAGGCCCCGTATTCAATTTTCTACATTTGTAAAGCCAATACATTCGGGCCAGGAAGATTGTCTGAATCAGGAAGTGATTTGTAATTGATTAGCGGTACTTCTTTACTTTATAATTAAGTATAGGTTTAAAAAGTAATGGTTCAAATTGATATGGAATAGCGGGGCTGTTTTTTCGATACAATTTTACCTGAAATAACATGCAGTCAGTTGGGTTAAAGATTGTGCAGAGGTAATTAGAGACGACATTATAGACCTCAAAAACTTCTTCAAGAAAATATTTGCAAGGGTAAAAATGAATAAGGGTCTATTGAAAACTGCTTTTCAAATGCTGCCTGTATTTCACCCAAATCAAGCTCTAGGAATGAAGATGTTTCCCTGATTTCCCAGAGATATAATTTTTTATTTACTGAAGATTCGCTGAATATTTCAGGAAGCATTTCAGGCAACAAACCATTCCAGCAGGCTATTACTAATTTCTCTTTTTCTGTGAACTCTTCATCATTAGTCTCATCACTGTTTTCACAAAACTGCCGGGATGAAAAGCTGGTTCCTGTTACCAATAATATTTCTTGTTGTGCAGAATTTGTTTTCATATTCTTTATTTTAAAAACATTAATTATTTTTTAATCTACTTGCTTAAATAATTCTCAACAGCATATTTATTAAATATCTGAACCAAATAGCAAACAAGAAATAAAGGATTAATGCTAAAAAATAATTACGTGACCTGCGGACTTGCTGTACAGGCTAAGTAATTTGTAAGCTTTAAAATTCTTCAAAAAAAGATAGTGGGAAAGTGGGAGAGATGTGTGATTGTAAATGTAGATAACATTTTTTTAATTTGCAACTTAAGGTAAAAATATTTCTGCCATCGTACTCATGATGTAACTGCTGAAGGATACAAGCATACAGCTATTAGGGTATATAACATAATAGAAATAAAGTCTTGCGGATTTTCCCGAGCTTATGATATCGCATATAATTTTAAAGATCAGCTTTTCACAATCAATAATCCCTAAATTTACTTAGTAATTTAAATTTGATTTATGATCCATGAAAACAACGCCGGCGAAGAAGAAAAAAAATCTTTACATCATGCCCGCAGAAATTTTTTAAAACAATCGTCTGCATTAACTGCACTTGTTTTAGCTCCGTCGGCTTTATTACGAGCCTCTGAAAATAATTTAGATAACAAAGCTGCAGAATTCTTTGAAAAGCAATCGTTACAAATAGAAATAAATGGCGTACAGCATAAACTCAACGTTGAACCACGGGTTACATTGCTTGATCTTCTGCGTGAGCAACTGCATCTTACAGGTTCTAAAAAGGGCTGTGATTTTGGCCAGTGTGGTGCTTGCACTGTTCATGTGAATGGCAGGAGAGTCTTATCATGTATGAGCCTTGCGATTATGCAGAATGGAAAAAAAATAACTACCATAGAAGGCCTTGCAGACGGGGAGAAACTTCATCCAATGCAGCAGGCATTTATCAAGCATGATGGATTCCAATGCGGATACTGCACACCGGGGCAGATCATGTCCGCCGTTGCATGTGTTCGTGAAGGTCATGCAGATTCTGAGGATGAAATTCGCAGTTATATGAGTGGAAATATTTGCCGTTGCGGCGCTTATCCCAATATTGTAGATGCAATTATGGAAGTAAAAGAAAAAGGAGGAACAATATGATAAATTTTGATTACATACGGCCCTCAACACAAAAAGCGGCTATCAGTGCATTGAATAAAGATACAACCTCGCAGTTCATCGCCGGCGGAACTAACCTCGTTGACCTGATGAAGAGAGGCGTAGCAGCTCCGCAAAAATTAATTGATATAAATGATCTTCCTTTAAAAAATATTGAGCAGGTAAAGGGCTTCGTCCGTATTGGTGCATTGGCGTTAAACAGCGAAGTAGCAGAGCATGAACTTATCACAAAGAAATTCCCTTTGCTTTCGCAGGCGTTACAGGCCGGGGCATCTCCACAATTGCGCAACATGGCTACGGTTGGCGGCAACATGATGCAACGTACAAGATGTTCTTATTTTTATGATACAACAATGCCATGCAATAAAAGGCAGCCCGGCAGTGGTTGTGGGGCATTAAAAGGCTACAACCGAATGCATGCTATTTTTGGCGCTTCAGATAGTTGCATTGCGGTTCACCCGAGTGATATGTGTGTTGCGCTAACGGCACTTGATGCATTTGTTGTAATAACCAGCAGCAAAGGAGACCGCAGAATTCCCTTCGGAGATTTCCATCGCCTTCCCGGAAGCACACCCGAAAAAGACAACAATTTGCAGAGAGGCGAAATGATAACCGCCATTGAAATTCCTGATAATGACGCCTTCTCAAAAAATGTATCATACATGAAGATCCGTGACAGGGCCTCATATGCATTTGCACTGGTTTCAGTAGCAGCGGCCCTGGACATGCAGGATAGCATCATACGGAATGCAAGACTTGCAATGGGTGGTGTAGCACATAAACCATGGCGGCTGACCGCAACAGAAAATTTTTTGAAGGGAAAAAGTGCATCCATTGAAAACTTTAAACAGGCAGCAAACATTGCAATGAAAGAAGCAAAAGGGTATGGCTATAACAATTTTAAATTAACGCTTGCACCTAACACACTTGTGCAAACCTTAAAAACAGTTTCAGGATTATCATGATAACAAACCTCACAGGTTTTTAAAACCTGTGAGGTTTAAAAAAATATTAAAAACAGTTTCAGGATTATCATAAAATAAAACTTATGGGATATTTTCCGGAAGAACTTGACAGGGTTGATGCCAAAGCAAAGGTTACGGGTACGGCACAATTTTCTTATGAATATAATATTCCAAACCTTGCCTATGGCGTAATGGTGGCGAGCACAATCACTAAAGGGACGGTTATCTCACTTAATACAAAAAGTGCAGAGAGAGCGCCTGGTTTTATCGCTGTTATCAGCCATCTCAATATTCCAAAGCTTAAAGGTTATGAACCTGCTGCAGATGCTGATAAACTACCACCGATCCGCAAAGGCTTTAAAGTTTTTGAAAATAATTTGATTCGTTTCAATGGGCAGCCTGTTGCCATTGTTGTTGCAGATACATTTGAAAGAGCGACGTATGCTGCCTCATTGGTTAAAGCGCAATATCAAAAAGAAGAACATCACACTGATCTTCATGAAGCAATAAAAAACAAAACACATCTCGAAGGCAATCCTGATAATGATTATATACGTGGAGAACTTGATGCATGGAAAAATGCTCCGGTAAAAATAGAAGCAGAATATGAAATTCCTTATGAAGTGCACAGCCCAATGGAAATGCATGCCCTTACCGTAACGTGGGATGCAGATGATAAAGTAACGGTGTATGAAAAAACCCAATCGTTATCCGGCACTCAGGGAAGTATTGCAAGAGTGTTCGGTATTCCGCCACAAAATGTTCATGTGATCACCAAATTTGTTGGAGGCGCATTTGGGAGTGCAGGCACTACATGGCCGCATTCAATTGCGGCATTGATAGCCGCAAAGCAAATCGGAAGACCACTGAAAGTTTCATTGACAAGGGATCAGATGTTCACCATGGTTGGTTATCGCCCCAAGGCAATACAAAAGATAGGAATGGGTGCAACAAAAGATGGAAAACTTTTTGGTATAACGCACGAGGCACATGCAAATACATCTACCTATGGCGAGTTCAGGGAAGGTATTGTACATAGCACTCGTTCATTTTATGCATGCCCGAATGTGACAACACGCTACAGAGTTTATCCCCTGGATCTAAGTCTGCCCACGTACATGCGTGGGCCCGGAGAAACAACCGGGATGTACGCATTGGAATGTGCTATGGATGAAATGGCGCATGCATTAAATATGGACCCGCTGGAATTTCGTTTGCTTAATTATGCGGAAACAGATCCCGAGCATAACCGTCCATACTCCAGTAAGTTTTTGAAAGAGGCTTATCAAATAGGTGCTGATGCAATTGAATGGAAGAGCCGTAATCCGCAGATAGCATCAATGAAAGAGGGCGAGTGGCAAGTTGGCTATGGAATGGGTTCAGGTATTTTCGGTTCAGGGAGGGGCGCCGCAAAAGTGGGTGTGAAATTTTTGGACGATGGCAGTTTGATATTGCAATCGGGTGTAACAGATATGGGCCCTGGCACAACTACATCTATGACCAAACTTGCTTCGGAAACATTTGGCATTCCTGCAAATAAAATAAAGTTTGAAATTGGAGATTCTGATCTTCCGCCCGGGCCGGGGCAATACGGCTCACAAACAACATCTGCATTGGGTTCAGCAGTAAGCGACGCCTCTGTTAGCTGGAGAAAGAAACTGGTAGAGATGGCAAAGCAAATTTCTTTTTTCCATACGGAAAAAATTCATGAGGCCGACCTCAAAGATTTTGTTTTTGAAAATGGATACATGATCCTTTCGCAGGAGCCTTCAAAAAAATTAAGTTATACAGATGTTTTAAAATATGCCGGCGTACCGAAGGTAGAATTGCTGGAAGATTCGCAAAGAGTTACCCAGGATAAATATGTCACTTTTGCTTATGCCGTACATTTTGTAAAGTTGCTGGTGCATCCTGCTACCGGCGTAGTGAAGTTGAGCAAAATTGTTGCTGTTGTTGATGGCGGAAAAATTATAAGTGAAAACACAGCAAGGAGCCAGGTGATTGGCGGAGTAGTTAGCGGCATTGGCATGGCATTAACGGAAGAAGGCGTTGTAGACCACCGTTATGGAAGATGGGTAAATAACAATTTTGCAGATTATCATGTGCCCGTACAAGCAGATGTTCCGCATATCGAAGCGTTGTTTGTAAACAAGCCCGATCCTATAGTAAACCCGATAGGCGCCAAAGGAATCGGCGAAGTAACTATGGTTGGTTTTTCTTCGGCTGTTGCCAATGCAGTTTTTCATGCCACCGGAAAAAGAATAAGAGAATTGCCGATCACACCGGATAAGTTGATTTAAAACTCTTTACGTAAAATTACATTAACCCGTCGCCGGAGTTAATTCTTATAGCCTCAGAGAGGCAATAGATTAGTAGGAAAAGAAAAGCATCCTTTAGAATTATTTAAGCTTCGTAGAAGCGCCATATTTAAATACCGCTCCTACGGAGCTTTGGAAACTGGAATTTATCTTCTACTAATAATATTTCAGCTCTACGAGCTTTTAAAAACTATAAATATTATCCATGAGTAGATATTTTTTTGATGATGATGACAGAGTAACCGGTAAAGCTATTGTTACCGGTAAGGCTAAATATGCTGCAGAGCATGAGATTGATAACATTACCTATGGTGTGCTGGCAGGAAGCACTATTGCAAAAGGAAGCATTACAGTGATGGATATAAAGGCTGCAGAAAAAGCCCCGGGAGTTCTTACAGTAATTACTCATTTAAATTTCCCTGGTGTTCCCGGGTATGAGCCGGGTGTGAATGCTAAAGGCGCCGCAGGCGGCAAGCCCTTACAGCTATTTGATAGCCCCGCAATTTATTATGACGGACAGCCCATTGCATTAGTAATTGCGGATACTTTTGAAAGAGCCGTATATGCCGCTTCATTAGTGAAAGCCCAATACAATAAAGAACAACCTCAAACTGATTTTGCACAAGCCGGAAAATCAGTTGAACCGCTGGAAGGCGCACGATATAAAGATTATATCAGGGGCGAAGCAGATGCTTATAAAAATGCCCCGGTAAAAATCGAAGCAGAATACACTCTGCCGATAGAAGTGCATAATCCTATGGAATTGCATGCCATCACCGTTAAGTGGGATGGAGATGATAAAGTAACAGTGTATGAAAAAACGCAGGGCGTTAAGTCTACACAAAAAAACATAATGAATGCTTTTAAATTAAAAGAAGAAAATGTGCAGGTGTACGCACCATTTGTGGGCGGTGGTTTTGGCAGTGCACTGCGCACCTGGCCTCATGAGATTGCTGCTTTAATGGCGGCACAAAAAACGGGTAAAGCAGTAAAGCTTGTTCTCACAAGAAATCAAATGTTTACCATGGTAGGCTATCGTCCCTACACAAAACAAAAAATAGGTATAGGTGCAACTACAGATGGTAAAATTGTAGGAATACATCATGAAGCAGATTCCATTACATCTTTGTATGAAAACTTTACTGAGGGCTCTGTAAATGTTTCCAA
>JBDSFG010000187.1:0-11176 GCA_039919615.1 Ginsengibacter sp.
ATTGATGAAGATTTACCGGCAAATCTTCCTTTTTGGAATAACAAAAAATTTACTCACGTATCCCAATTAGCCAGCGTCATTTATGATACTGACATCTGGCAATATGCTATTAAGAATGACCTGATAATTATTACAGCGGATACGGATTTTTATTACCGGGCTTTGGCTTCTTCAGTTACCCCAAAAGTAATATGGGTGAGGGCGAAAGAATTTAAAATAAAGAAATTTAATAAATTCATTAAAAGGGCATGGCCCAGGATAGAAAGAGAATTATTAGTGCGATCATACATAAAACTGAAGAGAAAATAATAAATTGAAATGAGCTCAAAAATCTTTATTACCGGCTTTATGGGCAGTGGTAAAACTTTTTGGGGCAAGATATGGGCTCAGCAAAATCATTTAAAATTTTTTGATCTTGATGAACAGATCGAAAAAAAATTAGGAGAACCAATAGCAAAAATTTTTGAAAAAAAAGGAGAAGAATATTTCCGGGAAATAGAAAGATATGTGCTCAGAAAATTTTCGCTAAAAAAAAATTTCGTATTAGCCTGTGGCGGCGGAACACCGTGTTTTTTTGATAATCTTCAGTGGATGAATGAACATGGAACTACAATTTATTTGCAGGCATCTCCCCATGAAATTTTGAACAGAATTATGAATGAAACTCATGAGAGACCATTGTTAAATAAGATGAACCAGTCAGAGCTTCTTTTTTTTATTGAGCAAAAATTAAAAGAGCGTGAAGCATTTTACCTGCAGGCAAAATGCCTTCTGAATGTAAATGAGCTAACGGATTATTCTTTAGCTGAAATAATCTCACCGAAGATTTAATCTAAATATTAACGCTAAGGCGCCTAAATTAGAAGTCAAAAAACTAACATGCACAAAGGGTTTATTAAAACAGCCGCTATTCTTGGCGCTCTATCTGTTGGCCTTGGGGCATTTGGCGCTCACACTTTAAAACAGTTTTTAGAAGAGAATACAATAAAAGTTTTTGAAACAGCAGTGCGATACCAGTTTTATCATGTGTTTGCATTGCTTATCACAGGCATTTTATATAAAGACTTTCCCAATAAAATGCTTAAGTGGGCCGGCATATTTTTTATTGCAGGAATAATTTTATTCAGTGGCTCATTATATTTTCTCACCGGCATTAAAGGTTCTGGATTGGAAGGTTATAACTGGGTTGGTGCCATAACTCCTGTTGGTGGATTATTTTTTATTGCCGGATGGATAGGTTTATTTGGTGCAGTATTCAAGAACAAATAGCTTCTATGTCAGGGTTATTGAAGTACAACTTTCGCAAATTTTAAACTTGCCGTTTTCTATATCTTTGTCAACGCATGGCTAACACTAAAAACAAGAAATCAAAAATCCCCGATCCTTCAAAAATGCAACCTGAAGCCGTGGAAAAGGTTGTTGCCAGGGAATTATGGAAAGATGAAAGAACGCATAAAATTACCGGCGCCTTTTTTTTGTTGATAGCATTTCTTCTCTTCGTTGCATTCACATCTTATTTATTTACCTGGCAGGAAGACCAATCTAAAGTTTTCCAGGGTGCAAAAATTTTATTGCCTTCACATGAACAGCCTGTAGCAAATATGCTTGGCGCTGCAGGAGCTTATTTCGCTGATCTTTTTTTTCGCAGAGGATTTGGTGTTGCCTCATACCTGTTCTGTACTTTCTTTTTTATAATAGGCGTTAATTTATTTTTTGGCAGGCGGTTATTTTCTTTAAGCCGCAATATTAAATATGTAATTGCCGGTCTATTGGTGATAAGTGTTGCAGCTTCATTTATTACAAAGGGAAACCCATTTCCCTGGGGAGGGGCAGTTGGCGATTTAAGCAGTAACTGGCTTCAGCAGGTTATAGGCAGAGTGGGCACTGCAGCGGTTTTGGTTGTTGCTGGGTTAAGTTATATTATATGGAGATTCAATCCTGTTTTTGGCTTGCCCTCAAAAAATAAAATAGATGGGGTTATTGGTAAAACCGGTTTTAACGATGATGAACAGATCATTGACAATACTGCCGGTGAAATAATAGCACCGGCAAACGGGCAGGATAAATATGTTCCTGTTTTAACTGCTATACCCTCGCAGGAAAACCCGGCACTTAATCATGATCTTCAAATAATAGAGAGACAATCTTATGCCGATATAGTACCTGAAGAAGATAAAGCCTTTATGCCTAATGAAATTGAGGAAAAGCCAAATACGGGTAAAATAAACAATACAGATAATGTTGAGCTTGAAATAAAAACACCTCCTCAAACACCAGTTGAAAAACCCGGAGTATTAACTGCTGAAAAAGTAAAAGCACAAGCTCCTTACGATCCGGTGCTTGATTTAAAAGATTACAAATATCCAAAGCTCGATCTGCTGGAAACACATGGCAGTGAACAAATTGTTCAGGACCCAACAGAGCTTGAAACAAACAAGAACCAGATCATCAATACACTTAAAAATTATGATATAGAGATACAGAAAATTTATGCCACCGTAGGCCCCACAGTTACCTTATACGAAATTGTGCCCGCAGCAGGAGTACGTATCTCACGCATAAAAAATCTTGAAGATGATATTGCCTTAAGCCTTGCTGCGCTTGGCATACGCATTATTGCACCTATACCCGGCAAGGGAACAATTGGTATAGAAGTGCCAAATGTTCGTAAGACCGTAGTTAGCATGAAAACTTTGCTAAGCTCTGAAAAATTTCAACACAATAATTTTTCATTACCTATTGCTATTGGTAAAAAAATTGATAACGAAAATTTTATTGTTGATCTGTCAAGCATGCCTCACTTACTAATGGCAGGGGCAACCGGGCAGGGTAAATCTGTTGGCTTAAATGCTATTCTTGTTTCGCTGCTGTATAAAAAACATCCTTCCCAATTGAAGTTTGTTTTGGTTGATCCTAAAAAAGTTGAACTAAGTATTTACAGCACCATACAAAATCATTTTTTGGCAAAGCTTCCGGGAGAAGAAGACGCCATTATCACCGACACCAAAAAAGTAATTCATACGCTTAATGCATTATGTACATTGATGGATATAAGGTATGATCTTTTAAAAGAAGCAGGCACAAGAAACATACGGGAATACAATGAAAAATTTGTTGCCCGGAAGTTAAATCCCGAAAAAGGTCACGAATATTTACCCTTTATTGTTTTAGTGATAGATGAATTTGCTGACCTGATAATGACGGCAGGCAAAGAGGTGGAAATGCCAATTGCACGCCTGGCACAGCTTGCGAGAGCAGTAGGTATTCATCTTATCATTGCAACTCAACGGCCTTCAGTTAATATCATTACCGGAACTATCAAAGCAAATTTTCCTGCCCGCATTGCATTTAAGGTTGCAAGCAAAATTGACAGCCGTACTATTTTAGATGTTGGAGGTGCAGAGCAATTGATCGGCAAAGGCGATATGCTAATCAGTTATAACGGCGAATTAAGCCGCCTGCAATGTGCATTTGTTGATACACCTGAAGTAGATAAAGTAACAGATTTCATTGGCGAACAACGTGGTTATCCGCAACCATTTTTGTTGCCCGAATATGTTGATGAAAAAGAAATGGAAGCCAAAGGCTATGACCTTAGCGATAAAGATCCCTTATTTGATGATGCGGCTAAAATTATAGTGATGAGCCAGATGGGCAGTACCTCATTATTACAGCGGCGTATGAAGCTTGGATATAATCGTGCCGGACGTTTAATGGATCAGTTGGAAGCCGCAGGTGTTGTAGGTCCCAACCAGGGCAGTAAGGTGAGAGATGTACTTATAAAAACTGATGCTGAATTGCAACAATATTTAAACCAGGGATAAGGTTTTTTTAGTCGTCTAAATAGTCTTTAAATCACTAATAAAAAAGAATTGATTGATTTGAATTCGATTTTACCTACCAACAATTTTTTAAACTTTCTGTATGAAAAAAGTCTTCGCTCTTTTTTTCCAGGGGCTATTGGTTTTGGCCACAACAGCACAAACCGCAAAAAAGCAATATCCAAATATTGATATTCCTTATAAAAAATTTGTGTTAGACAATGGCTTGCGCCTCCTTGTGCATGAGGATCATAAGGCGCCCATTGCTGCCTTTAATATATGGTATCATGTAGGATCAAAAAATGAAAAGACAGGTAAAACTGGCTTTGCGCATCTTTTTGAGCACCTGATGTTTAATGGCAGTGAAAATTACAATGACGATTATTTCCAGTTGATGGATGCTATCGGTGCAACTGACCTAAATGGAACTACCAGTAATGACCGCACTAATTATTTTGAGAATGTACCGGTGTCGGTGCTGGATAAAATTCTTTGGATTGAAAGCGATCGTATGGGTTATCTGCTTGGGGTTGTAGATTCATCAAAGCTTGATGAGCAGCGTGGTGTTGTGCAAAACGAAAAGCGCCAGGGCGAAAATCAACCATATGCCATTGCCAGGGAGTTAACGCTTAAAAGCACTTATCCTGCAAATCATCCTTATTCCTGGACAGTTATAGGTTCCATGGACGACTTGAATGCGGCATCATTAAATGATGTGAAAGATTGGTTTAAGACTTATTACGGCCCTAACAATGCTGTTATCGTGATAGCCGGCGATGTAAATGCAGGTTCTATTTTGCAAAAAGTAAAAAAATATTTTGGCGGTATTCCTGCTACTCCGCCTATCGCAAAAAATACGGCGTGGGTAGCTAAAATGTCAGGCATACATCGCCAGGTAGCCCAGGATCGGGTTCCGCAGGCAAGGTTACAAAATACATGGAACGTTCCCGGTTGGGGAACACAGGAAGCCACGTATTTAGATTTGTTGAGCAGTATCCTTACCAATGGTAAAACCTCCCGGCTGTATAAACGCCTGGTATATGATGAACAAATAGCCACTAATGTGTCTTCTTATATTTACGATAGGGAAATAGGCGGGCAATTTATAATTGTATCAGATGCAAAACCCGGGATAGCGTTAGAAAAGATCAATCGTATAATTGCTGAAGAGATAAAAAAAATAGTTACTGAAGGACCGACAGCGGCGGAACTGGAAAGAGCAAAAACGACCTATTTCGCAGATTTTGTAAAAGGTATGGAACGTATAGGCGGCTTCGGCGGCAAGTCTGATATACTTGCTCAAAACGAGACTTTCGGTGGCAGCGCTGATCATTATAAAGAAGTACATACATGGATTAAAAATGCTGTGCCTGCTAATATTCGTAAGGCGGGCAACCAATGGCTCACTGATGGGGAATATGTTTTAGAAATTCAACCCTACGGAAATTATACTGCTGCAAATGATAGTATGCTTAATCGCAAGCAACAGCCGCCGTTTGGAATAACGCCAGCCATTAAGTTTCCTCCCGTAAATGAGTTTACGTTAAGCAATGGTCTTAAAATTGTTTTGGTAGAACGCAAAAGTGTGCCTGTAATAAACATGTCATTGATGGTAAATGCAGGTTATGCTGCTGACCAGTTCGGTTTACCAGGGCTTGCATCTTTTACAATGGGAATGATGGATGAAGGAACGAAAACAAAAAATTCGCTGCAAATCAGCGATCTCTTATCAGACCTTGGCGCTACTCTCAATAGCTCTTCTGACCTGGACTATTCCTATCTTTCTATGACAATGCTCAAGACTAATTTTGATCCTTCTTTAAATCTTTTTAAAGATGTATTGTTCAATCCGTCTTTTCCGCAGAAAGATTTCGATCGTATAAAAAAAGAAAAGATCCTTCAAATTAAGCAGGAAGAATCCCGGCCTGTAACCATGGGTTTACGTGTGTTGCCAAAATTATTATATGGCAAGGGGCATGCTTACAGTAACCCATATACAGGCTCCGGTACAGAAGAATCTATAAACAAAATAACCCGCAACGAGCTGGCTAAATTTCACCAAACATGGTTTGCACCTAATAATGCTGTGTTGATTGTTGCAGGCGATGTAAATGCCGGCGAACTGAAAGCTAAACTTGAGAGTGGCTTTGCAACATGGCAAAAGCAATCTGTGCCCGAAAAAAATACGTCTGATGTTGCCTTGCCGGCAGTTCCAACTGTGTTTATTGTCGATAAACCGGGTGCATTGCAGTCTGTAATTTTTGCTGCAGAATTAAGTCCTTCCGGCAAAGATGCTGACCGTGAATCAATAGGTATAATGAACAAGATACTTGGCGGGGAATTTACCTCACGAATTAATATGAATCTTCGTGAAGGCAAGCATTGGTCATATGGTTCCTTTTCCATTATATTAGATGCGATTGGGCCAAGTTTATTTACTGCATATGCACCTGTACAAACGGATAAAACAAAAGAGTCTATTGTTGAAGTACAAAAAGAATTAACGCAATTTGTAAGCAGTAAGCCTGTGAGTGACTCAGAATTTAATAAAGTTCAAAAAAATGCGGTTGCCCAATTGCCAGGCAGCTGGGAAACTAATGCCGCAGTATTGAGCACTTTGCAGGATGCAATAAAGTACAATAGGGGTGTGGCTTATTTAAGCACTTATGCGTCCATGCTGCAAAATTTGAAAATTGGCGATATACAAAAAGCTGCCGGCAAGGTAGTGAAGCCCGGAAACCTTACCTGGCTGATAGTTGGCGATAGGGCAAAAGTTGAGAATGGCATAAAAGAACTAAACCTGGGAGTAATAAAATATATAGATACTGAAGGTAATGAAGTAAAATAAATGATGTTGATTAAGCGAATTTCTCTGTGATGGATTCGTTTACTCTTTTGTAATAACAGGCAGGGTCATTTATTCAACCTCAGGGGTCAATACTTTTTCAAGCACAAGTTTAATTGGAAATGCAGAGATTATGCACTTGTATTTTTCTTTTTAATAAGATATATCGCCAGATAGATTGCACTTAGTATTGCCACAAATATCAGCATTCCTATTTTTTCTTTCCCGGATAAATTTGATAAGAACCACACTATGGCGCCTATTGATAAAACAGGCACAATATATCCGCCCGGAATATTAAAAGAACCCGGAATATTTTTTCCTGTTAATCTTATTTTAATGGTGGCTGCAGCCACACCTAAATATATAAGCAGCATGGAGGCGCTGGCAAGAATGGCTAACTGCTGAAACTCTCCAATAACAGACAATGTAAAAGATAAACAACTATAAACAATGATGGCGATATAAGGCGTTGCAAATTTAGGATGTACTTTGCTTAAACTTTTTATTGGGATTACATTATCTCTTGCCGCTCCAAAAACGATCCTGGGCATATTTAAAACTTCTCCGCTCAGGTAGCCAAACATAGAAATGCCAGCGCCTAAGAGCATTAATGTAATTCCAAAGGGGCCAATCAATTCACGGGCTACTTCTGCTAAAGGTGCATTGCTATATTTTGTAAGCGATGCACCCAGCATTCCTTGCGCCACTATATGGAGCGAAATATAAATTACTAACACTGTTATCACTGCAATAAAAATTCCTAATGGAATTGTTTTACCAGGCTTTTTTATTTCACCGCTCACATTTAAGCCTGTTTCTCCGCCTATAAATGCAAAAAAAAGAAGTAAACACATTTTACCGATATCATTGGCAAGTGGAATTGATTTCCATTCCAGGTTGGAAAATGATACCCTTGTAAATCCCAGGGTAATAATGAAAAGTAATGGAAGAAGTTTAGCAACAGTACTAAATTTAACAAGGCCGATCCCCTGTTTGACGCCGCGGATATTTAATGTTACAAGGCCAGAAAATACCATCAGAAAAAATAGTATACGAACAAAATTTTGTTTGAATACCGGGAAGGCAAATGCAATAGTATCCGCCAATGCGTTTGCCACGGCGGCATCGGCTGCTATTGAAGCCCCAATAACAAAAATATTTGCTGTTAAGAATCCTGCATATTTTCCGAACGCCGATTCTATGTATGCATAAGATCCGCCTGTACATGTTACTTTACTTCCTACTTCTGCGTAGCAAAGCATGATCAAAGAAAGGAGTACTCCACAAAACAAATAAGCAAGTATGCCGGCAGTTCCCAGTCTTGCTGCAACCACAGCAGGCAAGACAAAAATACCAGCGCCAACAATTGTATTTATTGAATTGGTAGCTAATCCAAAAACGCCAATCTCTCTTTTTAAGCCTTCATTTATCATGAAGTTAAATGTAAGCAAATAGGTTTAGAGTAAATAGAATTGGAGCATAGGGAGAATCTATAAATTGTTTTATCCTAAGAAGACATCACTGCATACATCATGCTCTTGAAAGCCTACATTGAATATGCCTATTTTATAACCGCCACCAATTAATAAATTATATTGAGGAATTCGGGATATCTTTTATTGTTGTTGCAAACAAGGTTTTCAGAGAGACATAAGCAGCGGAATGAGAATGTAATTTGCATTTAATGCCTGGCATGGTGGGCCGCCTACAATAAGATAAGATTATTTGATTACATTAGCCTATAATTCTTTAAGCTACAAAATGACTAAATCTTCTAAGAAGCTTACTATTAAGGACTTTGCCGCAGCGGATATATTTTGCGGAATTGGCGGATTAACGCATGGGATGATTATAGAAGATATAAAAATTGTTGTAGGCGTCGACCTTGATCCAACCTGCCAATTTGCATTTGAGAAAAATAACAAAGCCAAATTTATACATAAAGATGTGACTGAACTTTCAAGTGAGGAATTAGAAAAATATTTTCCACCAGGCAAAAGAAAAATATTAGTGGGTTGTGCTCCTTGCCAGCCCTTCTCTCTATATAATCATAAATCAGCTAAAGACAGTAAAAAAATAAATACTGATAAAAAGTGGAAACTGCTTTACTCTTTTTCTGACCTTATTGAAAAAGTTAATCCGGAAATAGTATCAATGGAAAATGTGCCTATGTTAATTAAGTTTAATAAAGGCGAAGTATTCAATGATTTCGTTGATAGGCTCAAGAAACAGGGTTATGAGGTATCATGGCAAATTGTAAATGCTCAGGATTATGGAGTGCCACAAAGAAGAAAGCGTTTAGTTTTATTAGGCTCAAAACTTGGAAAGATTGACCTGATTGAAACAACTATTAAGAATAAAAACTATAAAACTGTAAGAGAAACGATTGGCCATTTACCGCTAGTAGAAGATGGCATCGCTCATCCTGATGATGCATTGCATCGTGCAAGAAAACTAACAGATTTAAATAAAAAACGTATCCAGGCTATGAAAGAAGGCGGATTTTGGAGGGAATGGGATAAAAGCCTTTGGTTAAAATGCCATAGTAAAGTCACTGGGAAAGATTTTAATAGTGTTTATGGCAGAATGAAATGGGATGATGTGGCGCCAACTATGACTACTTTCTGCATTGGTATAAATAATGGTCGCTTTGGTCACCCCGACCAAGATAGAGCCATTACCTTGAGGGAAGCTGCCTTGCTTCAAAGTTTTCCTGAGAATTACCAATTTATAGACCCTAAGGCAACATTCAATTCTCAAAATATTGCAAAGCATATTGGTAATGCTGTTCCTGTTGGATTAGGAATTGCAATCGCAAAAAGTATAAAAAGACATATTGAAATAATTGGAACAAGAGGTTATACAAAATACTAAAGACTCATTGCGCTGGCGTTTCGATGTCAACACTTTTCGTTTACTCGGCCGTGAACTCATTACTGACAGGATTACAGCAGTATTTGAATTGGTAAAAAACAGTTACGATGCCAACGCAACTAATGTATCTATCGACTTTTTTAATATATCAACGAAAAATCCTGAAAGTAAAATTGTTATTTCTGACAATGGCGTTGGAATGTCCTTCGAAGATATAAGAGATAAATGGATGGTTGTAGGAACTAATAGCAAAAGAATTAAACTAATTTCTGATCCTCCGTTTAATAGAAAATTTGTTGGTGAAAAAGGCATTGGGAGATTTGCAGTTGATAAACTTGGTGAAAGATTAATAATAAGAACAAAACAAATTGAATCGGCGAAGTGGCTTAAAGTGAATATTAATTGGGACGAATATGAATCAAGGTCAGATGCTTCCAAAGTAAACAATCAACTTTCTCTTTTTACCGATATTGAAAATAAGTATGATTGGGAGGATGGGGAAACCTCTGAACAAGGAACACAAATTATTATTTCACGAGTTAGCGAAACATGGGCAGAAAAAGATTTGGAATGGCTATATAGAGAACTTTCGAAATTGGTTTCGCCATTTTATCCTGTAAAACCTCCATTCGATATTTACATAAAATCAAATGAAATCGAATCATTTAAAAATAGGCATGTAAAATCTGAACCAGTTCGATTCTATTCGCATCATTCTGAGATTAATTTTAATATTCAAATGAATAAGCAAGAAATATTAAGCTTCAATAGATCAATAGGCAAAATTGTTATTGAAGAAATTGAAATGAGGTCTTTCGGCCCAATCAACATGAAAATGTTTTATTTCAACGAGTCAGCTAAAAGACATTATAACAAAATTTACAAGAATGATGAAACTCGGATTGATGGTATAAAAATTTATCGTGATGGAGTAATAACCACACCTTTTGCGGAAAATCAAGCTGTGATAACGAAGCGTAGAGATATTCTTGGGATTGACAAAAGGAGATGGCAAGGAACCTTTGATAAAGTAGGAACGCGGGAAATAATTGGAATGTTAGATATTACCCAACAAGACAATCCAAGGATTATTGATGCGACGAACCGACAGGATTTTATTGATACCCCTGAATATAGAGAGTTGAAGGACTTTGTCATTTCACAACTGGATGTGTGGGGTGAGTTGAAAATGTATGAGAGAGAATCCAAGCGAAGTGATGTAGAGAAAAAATTACAAAAAGCCGGGAAAGAAGTTAAAAACTTTGCAACCGCAATCGCAAAAATTGAAAATGATTTAGTCAAGGAAAAGCCAGAATTACAACCAGTCTTTGACAATATTAATGGCCAAATTGAGGAATTAAATTCCGTCATTTCGGAAAGCATAAGTGAGCAGAAGAAATTTCAAACTGAGGTAACAAGAAAGGAGAATATTTATTTAAGTTTGATGTCACTTCAAGATTATGCTTCAAATATTTCTCATGCAATCAGAACATCGCTGGGGAAAATCAAGCGGATGGCAGAATTTTTCAAACTAAATTTTCCAAATGTGCGGTATGAGACTTTTTTCAAGCAGTATGCGACTTTGATTTACGATGAAATGACAACCTTGTTAAAGGTTACAGATTTTATGTTA
>JBDSFG010000200.1:0-7539 GCA_039919615.1 Ginsengibacter sp.
TTGTGCCCTAAGAAGTTTCAAACAATTAATTGTCTAACATTATAATTTCTAAAAGCCCTTTCCCTGCATAATAATGCACATGGCTGGTCATCCCGATAGCTATCGGGACACCAGCCATATAATTCCATATCCTTCTTTTCCTGGCAATATCTTATGCTGTTTAAAATTTCTTCTTTGTAATCATTTCGAATGAAAAGATCAAGCCAATTAGTAACTGCAAAACTTACAAAATAAATTTTTATTGTTATCGGCAAACTTATATTTTTTGCTCATTCGTAAATGTAAGAAATTGGTTTAATAAAGAAACGTAAACACTGTTCATCGGCACAGATACGCAGCCACACTCAGGCTTTGCTGCATATCTGCGCCAGCAGAGGGCAATAATTTTTTATTAATGCTGGTTGCCACTACCATTTGATTGGTAACACCCTATGTCTTTACCCGGGCCGGTAATTTCACTTGAACCAAAGTTTGGATCAACCGGAACATTCATAATCGGGGTGAATGCCGTTGTGCCTTTAGCCAATGCCGGTGATGTACTTTTTAAATGGAAATCAAAGCCATCTACAGACGCCTGAGTTTGAAAGTTAGTATTGGGAAGCGGATAATTTACAAACATCGGATTGTTTTGACCAACCAGTGAAATGCCGTCATATTGCATTCCAAAAATATAAGACGCTCCTAAGAAAGTTGCCAGGTTAGGAATATCAGTGGGCTTAGGGTGGGTAACTACTGCCTGGGCAATGTTAGTAGGCACAAACTGGTTTGTAATACTAACATTATCTCCATAAAAATAATTATAGCCATACATCGTTTGCGCAATCGGATCTCCAGGGTGTGGCCCTGTTGTATCAGAAAGATAAACCTTGGCAGTTACATTGTTACCGCCTGCAATCCTAACACCGAACCGGCAATCTACAACCAGGTTGTTATATACAAGCGCCCGTGAATTATTTTCTACTTCAATAGAACCACCTCTTGCCCCGAATGTGCCAGTGTTTCTAAAGCCATCGTTCACATAAGTATTGTTGTACATAGTGATCATACATTGCGGTTGTATGCCACCATCATTAGAAGATTTGGTTCCGTTTGTAGCCCCGCCTATAATTAAGTTGTAAGCCATATTACCCTGAGTTCCACCTTTTGCATTGAACCCATCACCACCTGTGCCTCCGCATTTTTCAAGTGTGTTACGCATAATATTTACATGACCGCCATAAAAACGAACTGCATCGTCAGGAGTGCCATAAATCCATGAATCTTCCAGAATAAAATTTCCACCCGGATTACCAAAATAAATACAATACTGGTCTCCTACTGAAGGTCCGGTAAAAGGAATCGTTTGAAGACCGGCTCCGGCAAAATCGAGATGTGTCCATTTAATTACAAGGAGCGGACATGTCTTATCACAATAAATACCTGACCAGCCGCCAGCGTATGCAGAATCAGAAGTGGCAGTGGAAGATCCACTTGTTTTACTTCTTGAAGGATCTGTAATAGCTACCGGAGCATCCTTTGTACCAAGACTTACAAATGTTCCCTTTACAATAATAGCAGCCGCGTTAGTTACTTTTACGTTTACTCCTTTTTGAATAAGCAACGTATCACCGGCATTTATTGTTACGTCGCCACTAATAGTATAAGTTTGCCCGGTAAGCATAGTGCCTTTAATTGAGCCGGATAAAGGTGAAGCAGAACTTACAGGCTGACCTACCTGAATCTGTGCTACAGAAATTACGGAGGTGTCATTTTTTTTACAGGAAGCTATTGCAAGGAAAGATAAAATGCAAAGGCCTGTAGTCTTAAATTGTTTCATGATTATTAGCTGTTTATATTAAAATTTAAATTTGATACCTAAATAGTAAGAAGAGTAAAACTTATCGTATTGTACTGTAACATAGTTGGCACTTTCCTGAAAGGGTAGCCTGAACTTACCGCTATAGCTGCTGTTATTTTGCTTAATGATTAATTGAAATGGGGTGTTAAGTATGTTATTAACTTTTACATAAAAAATATAATGTTTGGCAAATTCTTTTTGCGCAGAAAAATCTAAGTTGGTTGTTGGCTTTTCCCAGTTGTCAAGCCCTGTATATAGGGAAAGTGTATTTATTCTTTCACCGGTGTATACAAGCGCTAATTGCGCATCAATCTTATTTTTAGCGCTTTTATAGAGTAATGAAAAGTTTGCGATATGAGCGCTCTGTCCCTGCAATGGCCTGCGTTCTTTTACTGTTGTATTTAATGCCTGGCCTGATGTTGATTGGTAATAAAAATTTTTTTTCGAATTAATAACTGAATTAGTAAAAGTATAATTACCTGATATTCCAAAGTCACCAAAGTATTTTCTAAAAACAGCCTCGATACCAATATTACCGGCATTACCAAAATTGTTTGGAGAAAGTATTATGCCGCCAAAACCATTTTGTGTAAATGCATATTCAATAGGGTTTTTTATAAATTTATAAAATGCTCCGATCATAAACTGATCAAGCCCTTTCGGAAATATTTCATAGCGCAGATCTAAATTATCTATTACCGTGTGTTGCAGGTGAGGGTTGCCTTCAGTTTCATAACCATCGTTTGAACTGCCCCGTTCAGGAAATGAAATTAGGTCTGCAAATGCAGGCCGGAAAATGGACCTAAAATAAGAAAACCGCAAAGCCTTTTTTTGATCAAAGGAATATTTTGCCTGAATGCCCGGGAGAAAATCAATATACTTTATATCTGCAGATTTTCCATCAACTGTTACAGGCAGCGATGAAACATATTTTTGGTGAGTGCTTTCCATCCGTACTCCTGCTAACACTTCTAAACTCTTGCTGATATTGTATTTTAACTGCCCATAAGCAGCGCCCACATCTTCTTTAAAATTATAAATGCCAGGATTACCCGAAGCATTTCCTAATGCTCCATTAGCAGGCACAAAAGTGAATTTTGAAGCGGGTATGGAAATGTATTGTTCATAGTTTGAATTAGGATCGCTGACTGGCGTTAGTCTATATGCATTATCATAATTATTTCTTTCTTTATTACGGTACATTCCACCTGCACCAAATAAAGCAGCATGACCGGAAATAGAAGTTTTATAATGAAAGTTCAAATAACCGGAAAGGTCTTTATCTGTATTGCGAATCCATTCCCGGGATTGATGCTGAACTACCGGCGGTGAAACGGTAAATGTTCCGCTACTCGTGTTAGGGTTAACGGCCTGTGCAGTTGAAAACTGTGCAATATCAGGAACCTGGCGCTTTGCCTGGGAAAGGACTAATGACCAGTCCATAGATAGTAATCCGGTTAATTTATTTTTACCCTGCAGTGTTGCATTATAAATATTTTGGAGGTCGGATCGTGTTTCATTCCTCTGGTAAATGGCGTATGAACCTACAAAATTATTGGAGGTAGAGTATCCACCCAACAAGGAATCGCTTGTTATTCTTGCTCTTCTTTCATTCAATTGCAGGTAAGTAGCAAATAAGCTGATAGAGTTGTTGGTGTTAAAATTATAATCAATCTTAGTTTCAATACCCGACCTGTTTATGTGTGAATTATATTGCCTGGAAAAAATATCAGAAAAAGCCGGTTGCTGTGGATGATTTGCATCTACAGCCGGAGGCACTGTCGGGCTTTGAAGAAGTGTATTTGAATTGCTTCCCCTGTAGGCGTTTTGATAACTTCCGGAAAATATAACTCCTAATTTATTTGACAAAAAACGGTTGCCAACTGTTAGGTTTAATATTTCATTTACAGGCGGCTTGCCCGAAGTAGTAACAACATTATTATAAGGGAAAAAAGAGGTGGGAGCGAAAACACCGGGGCCCAAAATTTCAGAAGGAGATTTTAAATTTACCGAAGACTTTGAATAAGAATAAAAATCCCTGTTTAAAAATAATTGGCTGTAACCAGTTCCCACATTACCCTCCAGTTTAAATTTATCAGGAGCATTTTTCATTACCAGGTTTATAACGCCGCCAGCAGCGTCAGCTTCCATATCAGGCGTTAATGACTTTATCACTTCTATCCTGTCCAGCAACTCCGCCGGAAAAATATCAAGAGGCACATACCTGTTCCTGTTATCAGGGCTGGGTATTTTTACGCCATTAACAAGGGTGGTATTGTATCTTTTATCCATGCCCCTGATAATAGCATATTGGCCATCACCGGAACTACCCCTTTCCACCGAAACACCAGATATGCGCAGCATTACATTTGCCACAGTTATATCTGGCGATATGGCGATAGTATTTGCTGAAACGATATTTACTATGTTATTTGCGAGCTGCTCTTTTCTTTTGGCAAATTCATCAGTGGCCCCATTTCCCGATGTGGTTACAGAAACGCCTGCCAGACTGTTAATTTTGGGAGTGAGGTAAAAGTTAATCTGAGTATTTCCGTTACCGCCAATTGTAAAACTTGTATCCAATGTTTTATATCCGACATAAGAAATAATTAATTTGTATTTGCCGGTGGCTATGTTTTTAAAAGAGAAGCCACCATCTATGGAAGTAAGCGTTTTTTTACCGGAAGGTTGTAGCGTAATGGCTGCACCTATTAATTGTTCTTTAGTATTACTATCATAAACATATCCTTTTATATCAGCAGCATAAGCCGGATTAAAAATATTCACAACAAAAAACAGTACAACAATTGCACTAATGTGCATTAAGCAAATCTTCATTTGTTAAGCCGTATTTAAAATATTGTGCAATATTAAAGGGCCGCCTTAAATGTATTAATGAGCTTTGAAGATTTAACTGTGAGATAATAATTAAGTAATGTTTTATTATTTTTTTGGTAACGATTTATTTACAGTGCAGGTGGGCAGTCAACTAATTTTAATGTCGTATTTCTAAAAAATAAAAATTAATTCTTTAAGTTACCTGCCGCAAAATCCCGCCCCGCCTAAAGGTTCGTGTCCGCATGCAACCGGGAGGTGCATTCCAAAGTGTTGAGCACATAAGATCCCCGGCAAAAAATTAAAATTTTACAAATGGCAAATCAAAAAACATTGAAGAGACTTATGATCACGTCCATGATATCTTCCAGGAAAGTTTTGCCCGTAATTCTGATAAAGCAACTTTAATCTTTGGTATTTTTGAAAGGATTGCTTGTACCGATTCTATCCGCATTTATTACTCAAAGTTTTAACTGCGGCTTTTTATATGTTTTAGGTAAATTATCGATACAATATTTTTTTTTCTGTATGTATCTTTTGATACCGTTATCAGCAAATGATAGACGTATTTTTGTAAATAAATATAGATAATTAAGCTAAAAAACAAAACGTCTGAAAAACTATTATTCAAGCGAATATCCAAGAGGAAGTGTTGAGGCAAGCTGCATTACACAAAAAGGAAGCACATGGGGTAACCGTAAGGTCAGAGTTTGCTCAACAGCTGAAAATCTTAATTGAAGATGAAAAACAAGATGCATGTGATAATAACTATAAGGCATTATTTAATTGTTCTCTTTTATGGATACGACAAAAAATTTATATAAGAAGTTAAGCTTTTTTTCAGAACCGGAACTACGTGAAGAGCTAATTGAAAACGGAAACCTGGTTGTGTTGAATAAAGGCGATGTCATTGTTCGTAACGGTCAGTACGTAAAATTTCTGCCCATTGTTATTAAGGGCGCTATCAGGGTTTTTCAGCAGAAAGAAGACAGAGAAATATTGCTTTATTATGTGCGGGCAGAAGAAACTTGCACTATGTCTTTAGCAGCAGCATATTTTAATAATAAGAGTACTTCACATGGTGTGGCAGTAGAATCAACAGAAGCGCTCATTTTTCCTGCAAGCCGTTTAATGGAATGGCAGCTTAAATATCCTTCATGGAACAAATATGTAATGAGAATGTTTAGACGCCGGTATGATGAATTGGTTGGCTCATTTGAAAGAGTGGTATTTGAACATATCAATGTTAGGGTGATGGAATATTTAAAGCAAAAAAGTGAAATGGAAATTAATAAGCTGATCAACATATCTCATCAAAATTTAGCTAATGAATTAGGTACTACGAGAGTAGTAATTTCCCGTATTCTGAAACAATTGGAAAAAGATATGAAAATAAAATTATTTCGTGGCGCTATCAGGTTGTTATAATATTTGTTCATGGCAACCATAATTGGATTTTTTAAAAATTTGAACTATGCCATGCGGTGCTTAAAATTGAAAATGACAGGAGATTGAATTATTCCGGAGCGCTTCCAGGTTGTTGTAATATTTTCTCATGCAACTTTAATTATGGCAGAAGCTTATAAATATCAATAACGCTTTTTTTAAAATCTAAATATCCTACACAGTTATTTTTTATTAATAAATATTTAATCATTCATGCTTTTGATTAGAACACACCTACCCCACAATCTATCAAACAAAAAATAGGTGCCGAATTACTTTTCGAAAGAAAAGGAGGCGCTGTATTTATTCATCCTTTAATATCTAAAATTTATGAACGCTAAAAGTTTATCCTTCGCCTCCTTACTTTTAACTGTATTTAGCTTTGCTGGTCTTGCACAGGCTACTTCAAAGAAGCTAAATATCCTGGTACATATTACCCAGGGGCCAGAAAATCCAACACGGGCGGCACTTGGCTTTTTAGTAGCCAAAACAGCCCTTGAAGAGGGGCATACAGTAACGCTTTTCTTAGCGGGCGATGCCGTAAATTTATTACAGGACGCTGTTCTGAATACATTAACGGGTGTTGGTACAGGAAAGCTAAGTGAGCATTACGAGGCTATTGTGAAAGGCGGCGGTAAGTTTTATTTGTCAGGTAATTCCAGCAAAGCAAGGGGGATAACAGAAATGGATATAAAGAGCAAACCCGCTGAGTTTGCCTCGCCGAACGTACTGGTTCGTTTATCAGTTGAGAGCGACAGGATGTTTACCTATTAATTCATCACGTAACAAATCTTCTAAAATAAAAAAATTACAAATCATGAAAACATTACACTGCCGGGATGCCGGCTTCGATTGTGAAGGTATTATTCGTGGAAATAGCGACAACGAAGTATTGAATGAAGCGGCCCAACATGCTTTGGAAGTACACGGTGTTTCTGTAACCCCAGAACTTGCAGAAAAACTTAAAACATTAATCAAAGATGAAAAACAAGAATAAAAGTTCAGTAAAAAGAAACTTCAACAGCATTTAGAACAGTAGGGGAAAGTCCGCAATATAGATACTTCGCATTAAAAACTAATTACGGGGGCTTTTGGTCATTGTTTGTTGACCGACACCGGGCAGTTACCCCCTTTTCCTGGCGGGTGTCCCTACCCGACTTTGTTATCATATTTTGTCCATGAAATGAGTAAGCATCTCAAATCTGATAGTCGGATCATCATCTCTGCTGTAGAATCTTGCTGATAAAAATCTTTGTCCACTGCCCGGGTTCGTTTCCGCACGGACCCTGCATAACTCCGCCTTGGTTCGAGTCCCCTCGAACCAGCACAAGGACTGCTATAACACACTTCCAATATGTATTAAAAACCCAAACTCGTCAATACCTGTTTCATAGAATTTTGCAGAGGAATATTTATAATCG
>JBDSFG010000210.1:0-13802 GCA_039919615.1 Ginsengibacter sp.
GGTATAAGGAATATCAGCAATTGAATTTACCGGCAATTGGAGAAGAAATATTGAAAAAGTGGGAGGAAAGCAGTGCCTTTGAAAAAAGCATTGAGCTAAGAAATGGTAAAAAGTCGTTTGTATTTTACGAAGGTCCGCCAAGTGCCAATGGCATGCCCGGCATTCACCACGTAATTTCAAGAACATTGAAAGATATTGTTTGCCGGTATAAAACTATGCAAGGTTACCAGGTGCGCCGCAAAGGAGGGTGGGATACTCACGGCCTACCAATAGAATTAGGTGTGGAAAAGCTTTTGGGAATAACTAAAGAAGATATTGGCAAAAAAATATCCGTTGAAGAATATAATGCCACCTGCCGTAAAGAAGTACTTAAATATAAAGACAAGTGGAATGAGATAACCAAACAAATGGGTTATTGGGTTGATCTTGAACGTCCATATATAACTTTTGAAAATAATTACATTGAAAGTTTATGGTGGTGCTTAAAAGAATTATACAACAAGAAATTACTGTATGAAGATGTAAGCATACAACCTTATTCACCTGCTGCGGGAACGGGTTTAAGCTCCCATGAATTAAATCAGCCGGGCACTTATAAAGATGTAAAAGATACCAGTTGCGTGGCTATGTTTAAAGCCGTTAAAAATAAACAAGCTGCGTTTTTGTTTGAGGCTTCTAAAAGCGACGAAGTTTTTTTTCTGGCATGGACCACTACTCCATGGACATTACCATCAAATCTGGGATTAGCTGTGGGAGCCAATATTGAATATGTTCTTGTGCGAACTTTTAATCCATACAGTGGAAAGCCATGTGCGGTTGTTCTTGCAAAAAACCTATTGCACAAATACTTCCCTGAGCATCTTGACGAGTGGGCAGAAGGGAGTAACCATGAATTGTATGAGGCGATAATAAACTGGCTTGATAAAGGTTTTGATGAAAGTATGATTGAACGACATGCTGTCGTATTAAAAAATGAGTTTGATAATCTTATAAAAAAGAAACAGCTTCCTTACAAAATACTTCTTCATTTTAAGGGCTCGCAAATTGAAGATTGCCTGTATGAACAGCTTCTCCCCTTTGAGTCGAATACCATTGAAGAAATAGAACGTCAAACCCCATATGCCAAACCCTTTAAAGTAATTACCGGGGATTTTGTTACTACCGAGGACGGTACCGGTATTGTGCATACAGCCCCTGCTTTTGGAGCAGATGATTTTAAGGCAGGTAAGAAAAATAACCTCGGTATATTAACCCTTGTGGACAAAGAAGGGAAGTTTATTGAAGGTGTTGGTGAATTTAGCGGCCGGTTTGTAAAGAATTATAAAGATGATCCTCATTATACTGATGTAAATATTGACATCTGTGTCAGACTTAAAAAAGAGAACAGTGCTTTTAAAATAGAAAAATACGAACATAATTATCCCCATTGTTGGAGAACTGATAAACCAATAATCTATTATCCGCTTGATGCCTGGTTCATAAAAACTACTGCAGTAAAAGACAGGATGGTCGAGCTAAACAAAACAATTAATTGGAAGCCTGCATCTACAGGTACAGGACGGTTTGGTAACTGGCTGGAAAATATGGTGGACTGGAATTTAAGCAGAAGCAGGTATTGGGGAACACCATTACCAATATGGAGAACGGAGGTTGGGGATGAAGAAAAATGTATCGGCTCAATAGAGGAGTTAAATAGTGAAATAAGGAAAGCGAGAGAAGTATTAAAAGGCGGTGTAAACAAAAAATATTTACACAATGAGGAACTTGATCTTCACAAACCTTATGTAGATGAAATTATTTTGGTAAGCGCAAAGGGAAAGCCAATGACCCGTGTGCCCGATCTTATCGATGTTTGGTTCGATAGCGGTGCAATGCCCTATGCACAATGGCATTTCCCTTTTGAAAATGTAGAAACATTTAAAGATAGTTTTCCTGCAGATTTCATTGCCGAAGGTGTAGATCAGACAAGGGGCTGGTTTTATACACTTCATGCTATTGCCTGTTTACTCTTTGATTCAGTAGCCTATAAAACCTGCGTATCAAACGGGTTGGTTCTGGATAAGAACGGAAATAAGATGAGTAAGAGATTAGGAAATGTAGTTGATCCCTTCAAAACTATCGAGACATTCGGGCCTGATGCCACACGGTGGTACCTCGTTACCAATGCCTCACCATGGGATAATATGAAATTTGACCCGGAAGGAATTAAAGAAGTACAACGTAAATTCTTTGGTACCCTTTATAATACATATCAATTTTTTGCACTCTACGCCAACGTAGATGGATTTGCTTATAAGGAAAAATCAATTGCATTGAATGAAAGGCCTGAGATGGACCGGTGGATATTATCTGAGCTAAATACATTGGTTCAAAACGTTCAGCAAAGTTTTGATGATTATGAGCCAACGCAGGCTGGCCGGGCAATAGAAAAATTTGTAGATGAACAACTAAGCAACTGGTATGTACGCCTTTGCCGGCGCCGTTTTTGGAAAGGCGAGTATGAGCAGGATAAAATTTCTGCCTACCAGACTTTGTATCAATGCCTTACAACATTGAGCAGGCTTATATCCCCTGTTGCACCTTTTTTTGCCGATTGGCTATTTTGCAATTTAAACCATGTAACTAATCAGTTTGCTGTGGAATCTGTTCACCATGTTGACTTTCCAGTATCTATGTCGGAAGTAATAGATGGGCCGTTACAAAAACGGATGCAAATTGCGCAGGATATATCATCTCTTATTTTATCTCTGCGCAAAAAAGTTAGTATTAAGGTAAGACAGCCTTTGCAAAAAGCGCTAATTACAGCAATTGACCCAGAGATTGCAGAAAATATTAAATTAGCTGAGGAAATTATTAAGTCTGAAACGAATATTAAGGAAGTTGAAATTGTTTCTGCAGAAAACAGTTTTATAAGAAAAAAAGCCAAAGCAAATTTTAAAACGCTTGGCAAACGACTTGGAACAAAAATGAGATGGGCTGCAGAACGAATTCAAAATCTTAATAATGTTGAAATAGAAGCAGTGCAAAAAACTAACTTTTTATTAAACAAAGATTTTAAGCAGCAAAATGAAGAACCGCTTTTTATTTCGGCAGAGGATATTGAAATTTCAACAAATGAAATACCCGGCTTTGAAGTATCTTCCAAAGGTTCAATAACTGTAGCGTTGGATATTACAATAAATGAGGCCCTAAAAATGGAAGGAGAAGCACGGGAATTTGTAAATAAAATCCAAAACATACGAAAGGATCAGAATTTTGAGGTAACCGATAAAATATTTGTGAAAGTATCTGAAAATGAAAGCTTAAAGGCTTCTTTTACTCAATTTAATAACTATATTTGCGCCGAAATTTTAGCAGAAAAGATCGAATTTCTCCCCGAAATTTCAGATGGTACCTCTATCGATGTAAATGAGATCACACTAAAAGTGAATGTAATAAAAAAAGGAGACCATAATGGCAACAAAAAAAGTCAGTAAATCAATTCCAAAAAAACCGGCAGTTAAAAAGGCCGAACTAAAAAAACCAGCAAAAAAAGCTAGTCCCGTAAAAAAGGCAGCGGGAAAACAAATATTGCTAAAAAAGCAAGTGTCCGGCAAAGTTGTTGCTAGTACAAAATCTGCATTTGCTAAATTATCCAAACCTGTAAAAAAATCAACACCAGTTAAAAAGATTCTTAAGTCTGTTGTTAAAAAACCGGCAGCAAAAAAATCCCCTATATCCAAAAAAGGCCCTGTCGTTGTAAAAAAGATTACTCAACCCATAGTAAAAAAACAAAGTCCCCTCGTGAAATCTGCACCAAAAAAGGAAGAGAAAAAAGCTGCTGCTAAAGTTCCGAAAGCTATCCCGCTTCCTAAGGCAAAAAATATAAAGAAGCTGCCTCTTAAATCGGTTGTGTTACCTAAAATTATTACAACCAAAGCCCGTAAATACGAACCGGAATTTACCAAATCTGTTTTAGACCAGGTGGCTCCGGAAAATAATGGACCGACCATGCGTTATAGCGATACGGAATTAAATGAATTCAGGGAATTAATTCAGCGGAAACTTGAAACGGCAAAAAAAGAGTTAGGTTATTTACAGGGATTGATTACTCGGAAAGATGAAATGGGCGGTGACGAAACAGACAACCGTTATATGACAATGGAAGACGGTGGCCTGAGTATGGAAAGAGAACAATTAAGTCAAATGGCAAGCAGGCAAATCACTTTTATTGATCACCTGGAAAAAGCTATGATGCGGATTGAAAATAAAACTTATGGTATCTGCAGAGTTACCGGTAAGTTAATTGATAAGGCCCGTTTACGTGCCGTTCCTCATGCAACTTTATCCATTGAAGCAAAAATGGGTATAGTAAAATAGGTATAGGTAGCAATTGTAAGTTGTCAGTTTGAAAAATTAATACTCATTCTCCTTACCTCTCATTTACTCAACCGTTACTTTACTTCCTGCATATCAATCAACCTTTTATAAAGGCCTCTCTTTTCCATAAGTTCATTATGACTCCCCCGCTCAGCAATTTTTCCGGACTGCAGCACTATAATTTCATCAGCATGGCGTACTGTACTTAACCGATGTGCAATAACAAGACTGGTTCTGTGTTCCATTAACCGGTTTATTGCATCCTGAACCAACCGCTCACTTTCTGTATCAAGCGATGAGGTAGCTTCATCTAAAATTAATATTGATGGATTTTTTAAAACAGCTCTTGCAATTGTCAGCCTTTGCTTTTCTCCGCCACTAAGTTTGTTTCCCCTGTCGCCTATGTTGGCCTGATACGCATTTTCTTTTCTTAAAATAAATTCGCTGGCATTGGCAATATTTGAGGCATAAATAATCTGCTCATCAGATACATCGTCCATCCCCAGGGAAATATTATTGGCAATAGTATCATTAAATAAAATGGGTTCCTGGGTTACAATCCCCATCTGGTTTCTGATTGATTGCAAGGAGTATTGTTTAATATTTATGCCATCAATTAAAATTTCCCCTGTCGTCACATCATGAAAACGTGGGAGAAGATCCGCTAAAGTACTCTTACCAGATCCTGAAGAACCTACAAGGGCAATCATTTTCCCTTTTTGAATAGTAAGATTTACATCGTTCAAAATTATTTTATCACCATAGGCAAAACCAACATTTTTAAATTCAATACAATCCTTAAAGGCGATAAGATTTAAAGGGTCTTGAATTTCCTTTATGGCCTCTTCAACATTTATCAAATGTTCAATTCTATCAATACTTGCAGCACCCCGTTTCATATTATAGGAAGCCGTTGATAAAGTTTTTAATGGCTGAATTAATTGTGAAAAAATAGCTATGTAAGCCAGGAAATCTCCCGGGTCAAGAAAAGTATTTTTAAGTACAAGGCGGCCCCCATACCAAAGTACTGCTACAACAGCACAAATACCCAAAACTTCTGAAACCGGCGATGCAAGATCTCGTCGCCTGTTTGCCCGGTTTTTTATCCTGAATAATTCTTCATTTTGAGTATTGAATTTATTAAGTTGTTTTTTTTCTGCGTTAAAAGCTTTTATTATTCTTATGCCTCCCAGCGTTTCATCAATTGTAGACAATATAGCGCCTAATTTTTCCTGCATCCTGGTACTTTGCTTTTTTAATGAGCGCCCTATTCTGCCAATTATAAAACCCGATACTGGTAACAATATTAACAGGAATAAAGTTAGCTGTGGACTAAGTACTACCAGGTAAATCAGAAATAATAACAAGGTTACAGGCTCTTTAAAAACCGTTTCCAATACACTAATTGATGAGCCTTCAACTTCCGCTAAGTCATTGGTGAGCCTGCTCATAATGTCTCCTTTTCTTTGTTCACTAAAATACCCGATAGGGAGGCCAAGTATTTTTTTATACATCCGTGTACGCATATCATTAATGATATTATTACGTATTGGATTTAAATAATACATTGAAAGATAGAGAAACAGGTTTTTAAGCAGAATTGAAATTAGTACTACGATGCAAATAAATGCCAGGGCCCTTATTTCCCCATTTGGAGATCCCATAATTCTATAAAGCCATTCCTTAAAATAGTTAATAGGATTATACCTGCTAAATGCATTTACAGAGTTAGTGGCAACTTTAAAAGTATTGTCTTTTTTAAAGATCAACAACAAAAAAGGGCTAAGTAATCCAAGCGAAATAACAGAAAATAATGATGAGAGGATATTAAAGCTAAAATAGGCTGCAACTAATTTGGGATATTGGGCAACATACTTAAAGATGGTTCGTAAACTCTTCATCTACTCAGAGAAATTCTTATAATTTAATAATCAGGCAAAGTAAGTAATTTTACAAGGATTTAAATTTTAATAAAATGACAGAGGGAAAGAGGCAAAAGCAGGTTGCAGCGGTAATCAACCAGGAATTAAATAATATTTTTTTACGGATGGGCCTAAATATGTCAAATGGCGGCATGATCTCTATTTCTTCAGTAAAAATTACACCGGATCTTTTTGAGGCAAGGGTTTATCTGAGCTTTTTTCAGGTAGATAATAAAGAGGCAGCCCTGGCAAAAATAAAAGACAGGTATAAAGAAATAAGAAAAGAATTAGGCACAAGAGTCCGGCATCAACTGAGAAGTGTGCCGCAACTCAGTTTTTATATTGATGATACACTGGATTATGTTTTCAAGATGGAAGAGTTACTCAGGAAGGTAAGAACCGATGAAGCAGGCCGTCAATAGAGCTATTGCGTCATAAGTCATTAATCCGATTTAGCTTTTGTATGTTGACAAAAAACGAGCCCCTCATCCTCTCGATGCGAAATGTTGACAAAATAACCCAATATCTATGCATTATTAATCAACCAACCCCCTAAACGTTGTACCTCACCTTTGCATGGCGATATTTTAAAGCCAAAAAAAGCACTAATGCCATAAATATAATTTCCTGGGTTACCGCAGGAGTAATAGGTTTTTCAACTATGTGCCAGGTATTGGTGCTTAGTGTTTTTAATGGGTTTGAAGACCTGGTAAAATCCCTGTATTCAAATTTTTATGCTGATGTAAGGGTTATTCCATCTAAAGGGAAAACGATGGTATTAACGATGGAGCAAATAAATACCATTAAAGCTTTTAAACATGTAAAAGACATTTCGCTCATTGCCGAAGAAAAAGCTTTATTGCAAAATGGAGATTTACAAACGGTAGTATTTTTAAAAGGAGTTGATCAAAATTATCCTAAGATTTCAGGCGTACCAAACAAAATGCAAAATGGTGATTTCAATACCGGAGATATTGAAAATCCACTATTAATATTAGGTTCCGGAATTGAAAATGCCATCGGGGTACAGGCAGATAAAAATCTTTCTCCACTTACTGTTTTTCTGCCAAAAAAAAACCAGGAAAATGCTGTGGACCTGTTATCATCGCTGAGTGAAGGTAATGCCAACACCTCTGGTAGTTTTGCTATTCAGCAGGAATTTGATAACCAGTACGTGATAACCAACATTGATTTTGTAAAGCAACAAATGAATTATGCGCCAAATGAATTTAGTGCTGTCGAAATATCGTTACTAAATGAATCACTACTCAACGCGGTGGCCAGCTCATTACAAAAAAGGTTGGGAAATAACTACACTGTTCAAACTAAATATCAGCAAAACACAAGCTTATATAATTCTATGCGGTTAGAGAAATGGGCAATTTATGCCGTACTTACATTAATACTTATACTGGCAGCCTTTAATATGGTAAGTGCTTTAACAATGTTGGTTTTAGAGAAGAAAAAAGATATTAGCGTATTACAATCTCTCGGTGCTGATAAAATGCTTATAAAAAAGATATTTTTAAGTGAGGGGGTTTTGCTCGGTGCAGTTGGCTCCGTTACCGGGATATTACTGGCCATTATCATAAGCCTGGCACAACTCAAATTTAAATTGATAAAGCTTCAGGGAAATTCTTTTTTAATTGATTACTTCCCGGTAAAACTTTTAATTGGAGATGTTTTCATTGTGGCAGCTACCTCTTCCATAATTGCCTTGATAGCTGCGTGGGTTCCTGCAAAAAAAGCGGCCCGGCAACACTTTGAGCTGAAGATATGATGTGCATTACTGAGTTACAATTAATAATCTCCTAAGGTAACCGGCAACTGCGCCAGCGCAATTTCCAGTTGTTTATCGTTTGGCGAGATACCGTGCCACTCATTGCTGCCCTGCATAAAATCAACCCCATAACCCATAATGGTTTCCATTAAAATAATGATTGGTTTCCCTTTTCCAACAAAGGTTTTTGCCTGGTTTAAACCTGCCACAACCGCATCAATGTTATTTCCTTCCATTTCAAGCACCTCCCAGTTAAAAGCTTCAAATTTTTTTCTTAAGCTATCGAGCGCCATTATCTTTTTTGTTGGGCCATCTATTTGCTGCCCGTTCCGGTCAATAGTTGAAATAAGATTATCTACTTTATGATGTGCTGCAAACATAATTGCTTCCCAATTCTGGCCCTCATCTAATTCCCCATCACCATGTAAAGAATAGACTATATGAGTATCATTATTTAATTTTTTAGCCAAAGCAGCGCCAATAGCTACACTCATTCCCTGCCCAAGCGATCCTGAAGCAACCCGTATGCCCGGTAAATGTTCGTGCGTTGTGGGGTGCCCCTGTAGCCGTGAATTAATTTTTCTGAAAGTGCTTAATTCATCAACATCAAAATACCCCGCCCTGGCAAGTGTACTATAAAATACAGGAGATATATGCCCGTTCGAAAGAAAAAATATATCTTCTTCTTTCCCATCCATATCAAATCCTGGCTTACGGTTCATTACTTCAAAATACAGAGCTGTAAAAAACTCTGTGCAACCAAGGGAACCCCCGGGATGGCCGCTTTGAACAGCATGAACCATTCTTACAATGTCTCTTCTTATTTGTTCCGCTATGGCCTTTAAATCCTTCATCGTTCTGTTTTTTTATATATGAAATCACGAACCTACGTTAAAAAACAGAGAATTTAAAAATCTGCTTAAAACCTTAATTAATTGAGATAAATTTATACGTAAAACTAATTTTATTTCAGCCTGTTATCTTATTAAAGGGTAAAAGCAAAGCATCATTTTCATTTAATTTATAGTCTAAATAAAAAATACCGTTTAATGGTGTTACTTGAAACATAAACTTTACTTTTGCCTTGGATTGATTATTTCAATATACTATGGTATGGATAATATTATACTAAGTTCTGCATTGGCTTTTTTAGTAACATTTTTTGCTATACCCGTTATTATTAAGGTTGCTAAAGAGAAGAAATTTTTTGACGAGCCCGATGAAAGAAAGGTACATAAATCGGTTATACCCACACTCGGCGGATTAGGTATTTTTGGTGGATTTATCCTCGCTACATTAATGGGAGTTCCTACGGCTCTTTCAAGTAAGCTTCAATATTTTATTGCATCGATATTAGTAATTTTCTTCCTTGGTATCAAAGATGATATCCTTATAATATCTGCCTCAAAAAAATTTATAGGGCAACTGATAGCTGCAGGTATCATTATCAAATTCGGAGGTATTCAAATCAGCAATATGTATGGCTTTTTAGGAATATATGAAATTCCACATATTGCCAGCATTGTGCTTACCCTGTTTACCATAATTGTGATCACAAATTCGTTTAATCTAATTGATGGTGTGGACGGGCTGGCAGGTAGCCTTGGATTATTAACTTCAGTTATTTTTGGTCTTTATTTTTTGATAACCGGCCAGCTGATGTTTGCAGTGATGGCTTTCGCTTTATGCGGCAGCCTGGTCGCATTTTTAATTTATAATTTTTCTCCTGCAAAAATATTTATGGGAGATACCGGATCGTTGTTAATTGGCTTGCTTAATTCCATATTTGTTATAAAATTTATTTCTATAGCCTCGGATACCCAGTTGAATTTTAACCTTCCACTGCAATCTGCCCCGGCTATAGGCTTCGCTGTTTTAATGGTTCCCCTGTTTGATACACTTAGGGTTTTTAGTTTAAGAATCATTAATCGCCGCTCACCATTTATCCCCGACAGAAACCATATTCATCACTTTCTGTTAGACCTCGGCTTAAACCATAAAATGATAACACTTGTTTGCGTTAGCGCCAATATTTTATTTATTGCTTTAGCTTATTTTTTACAATCCATGGGAACTACCCTTGTAATTGCAGCTCTTGCCAGCGCTGCTGTAGTATTTGTATCCATCGTTTATTACAGCAGGCCTAAGTTAAAGGCAGAAAACATTGAACGTGTTAACATGATCAGCGACGAAAACATGATCAAATCCCACAAAATTCTTACTCTCGCCACCGAAAGAGTAGAACAGGATTAACATTGCAATTTGTAATTTTATAGACCTGTTGTGCTACTTTTGTCCCCCAGCAGTAGTTAGTTATTTTTTTAAAAAGCAATTCTTTATACTGATAAAATGACAGAAGATTTATCCAGGATAATTGATGACACGAAGGAGTCGATGAATAAAGCCATAACTCATCTGGAAGCGGAATTGGTAAAAATAAGAGCGGGAAAAGCCAATCCGATTATGCTTGATGGAATAATGGTTGATTATTATGGCAATCCAACACCAATAAACCAGGCAGCAAACATAAGTGCGATGGATGCCAGAACCCTTACGGTACAACCCTGGGAAAAAAACATGCTTCAGCCCATTGAAAGAGCCATTATTGCAGCAAACATTGGTATAAATCCCCAGAATGATGGAAACAGCATACGTTTATATTTACCTCCTTTAACTGAAGAGCGAAGAAAAGAATTAGTAAAAAGATGTAACGCGGAAGGTGAGCAGGCAAAAATCGCCATTAGAAACATCAGGAGAGAATCTATTGAACAAATAAAAAAATTGCAAAAAGACGGACTTAGTGAAGATGCAGCAAAGGATGCTGAAACCGAAATGCAACAAATAACAGACAATTTTATCGTACTGGTAGAAAAGCATCTTGCCTTAAAAGATAAAGAAATAATGGCTGTATAACCCTGTGCCTGCAAAGAACTTAACAACTGAGGAACAAATTTTATGTAAGTATGAAGGAACAAATGCTCATCTTATTTACAACTCCTCTTTACATTGCAGTAATAGGCTTTGAAATATTATTAAGCCATCTTCATCTAAAAAAATATTACACTGTAAAAGACACTTTAATAAACGTTTACTTATGTTTAATAAATGGCGGAATTGATCTTCTCTTTCGTGCAGTTTATGTAGTGATCCTGCTTTGGTTTTTTAGATTTCATTTTGTGAGTTTCTCTTTCAATCCCTGGCTATACTGGGTATTGCTTTTTATTTTAGAAGACCTTGTGTTTTATGTAGAACATCGTGTTGATCACTATTGCAGGCTGTTTTGGGCGGTACATGTTACCCACCACTCATCAGAAGAATTTAATTTAACTACAGGTTTTCGTTCTTCAGTTTTACAACCCGTATACAGATTTATTTATTTTATCCCGTTGGCTTTATTAGGTTTCAATCCCATTGATGTTGTGTTTATGTATTCACTAACGCAAATTTATGGAATATTGGTTCATACACAATATATAAGAAAAATGCCCCGCTGGTTTGAAGGGGTATTTGTAAGCCCTTCTCACCACAGAGTTCATCATGCAAGTAACATAAGGTATTTAGATAAAAACATGGGAATGGTGCTGATAATCTGGGATCGTCTTTTTGGCACTTTCCAGGAAGAAGTGCAGGACGATCCGGTGAAATATGGATTAACCAAACAAATGGACGATCCTCATCATCCTGGCAAAATTATTTTTCATGAATGGATCAACATTGGTAAAGATTTAAACAGGAATGTCTCAATCTTTACTAAATTAAAATACCTTTTTATGCCACCGGGGTGGAGCCATGATGGAAGTTCTAAAACCGCAAAACAATTAAGACAGAAAATACAGAAAACTAATTGACAACATTCCTTCATAATAATTTTATAGTAAATGTCTAAATTAAAACTTAGTGATATTAGCACACGTGCCGATGAAGATAAAGACAAGAAAGAGGCGAAAGAAAAAACTGCTGAGATGCTGGTGGAAATAAATGAGCTTCAGAACCTCTTGTATGCAGAGGGCAAGAATTCATTGCTGGTTATTTTACAGGGAATGGATGCAAGTGGTAAGGATGGCGTGATAAGAAATGTTTTTGGATCATTAAATCCCCAGGGCGTTCAGGTAAAAAGTTTTAAAGCGCCCACTGATGAAGAATTGAGTCACGATTTTTTATGGCGTATCCATCCTCATGCTCCTGCAAAAGGTATGATACAAATATTTAACCGCAGCCATTATGAAGATGTTATAATAACACGAGTACACGGCTGGTGCAATGATGATCTTGCAGAAAAAAGAATGAAAGCTATTAACAATTGGGAAGACTTGCTTGCTCAACATAACAATACTTCTATTTTGAAGTTTTATTTGCATGTATCTTATAAAGAGCAGCAGGAAAGGCTGAGCGAAAGAATGAACGACACTACTAAAATGTGGAAATACAATGCAAACGATATAAAGGAATCAAAATATTGGGATAAGTACATGAGCATGTACGAAGACTGTTTTGAAGGTTGTACTAAAATACCGTGGCACATTATTCCAAGCGATCAAAACTGGTATAAGGAATACTTAATAGCCGGCAAAGTGCTTGAAACTTTATCAACGCTTAAAATGAAGTTTCCGTCAGTTGAAGACAATGTGCACGGAAAACAATAACTTATCTATTAAATCCATCTTTGCTAAGGAAATTTTATTTTTAACTTTAAAATTTATTTTATGGGATTTCTAAAAGAATTTAAAGATTTTGCTACTAAAGGCAACGTTGTTGACCTTGCAATAGCAGTAGTTATTGGTGCTGCCTTTGGGGCCATAATTTCGTCACTTGTTGACGATGTTATTACGCCGCTGCTGCTAACGCCGGCATTAAAAGCTGTGGGGGCCTCAAATATTGGGGAACTGAAATGGGGAGAGGTAAAATATGGAAGTTTTTTAGCTGCCATTCTTAAATTTATAGTGATTGCATTTGTACTTTTTCTAATAATCAAGGGAGCAAATTCTTTCAAAAAGAAAGAAGAAGTAGCAGTTGCAGGCCCTTCATCTACTGATAAGTTATTAATGGAAATAAGAGATGCCTTAAACAGGCGTTAATTTCAAACTATATTATTAATACTTTTGTTACCCTGTGATCCCACGGGGTTTTATTTTATATGAATACAGAAAATTATCAAATCTCACTCCCGCAATTTGAAGGCCCGTTTGATCTTCTTTTATTCTTTATAGAAAGGGATGAGCTGGATATTTACAATATTCCCATCACTAAAATAACCAATGAGTTTCTTGATTTTATCCATAAAAGTGAGGCGCTGAACATTGAGCTTAGCAGTGAATTTATTCTTTTCATAAGCACGCTCATGCGTATAAAAGCTAAAATGCTTTTGCCCCGTAAAGAACTTGATCCGGAAGGAAATGAAATTGATCCCCGCAATGAACTAATTAGTAAAATTCTTGAGTATAAAAAATTTAAACAGGCTGCTGTTGAAATGAGTGAGCTTGAAGCATTGCGGATGCTAAGTGCTAAACGGGGTAACCTAAAACAGGAACTGTTTAAAATAGGTGAGGATGCAGGTGAAGGAACAGAAATGCAAACGGTTTCATTATATAAACTAATGAAAGCCTTTGAAAGAGTTGCCCTCCGGCTTCATGAAAAGCGCCACCAGCCTGTACATACCGTTGTTCAATATAATTATACTATGGAAGGCAGCAGGCAGTATATACTTGAACTTATAGAAAAAGAGGGTACTCTTCATTTTGAAA
>JBDSFG010000221.1:0-10933 GCA_039919615.1 Ginsengibacter sp.
CTCGATAACATGGCCCATCCATGTTCCTTCATCCACTCTTTCAAAAAACCCACCAACAGTGCCCACGCTGCAACGATGTTCTATCATCGTAGGAAACATTTTTTGAAGCCTGTCCCGGAAACCGGGAATCGAATTAGTTGGGCGTTCCTCCATTTCTTCAAGATCCAGTTTCATTTGGATCAATTTGGTACGCCTTACACTCCAATAGTTTGGGCCTCTTAAAATTTTTATTTCTAGCACTTTCATAAAAACAACTCAGGTTTAATGTGTAAGTAAACGATTGGTAATTTAGGCTAATCATCTTGCATCTCAAAGAAACGGTATTTGTGCATTCAAATATTAGCCATCTGAATTTTTACCATAATTAGAGATATTAAACAACTATTAACATAGCTGTATAAGTTGTAAATAATGATAAAATACGATTTGTCTTATTTTTGCGTTATTAACAAAAATCTTTAAATGGAATTTGCTAAGGGAAAATTACTGGCTATTGGAGGAGCAGAGGATAAGGGCACAGATTTAGAAACCGGACAGATCCAACGTAACAACTTAAACTTCTTTGAACTTGGAATACTTCGGAGAATTGTTGAAGAAACAGGTGGCACCTCCACTAAGATAGAAGTGATAACAACCGCCAGCATGATTCCTCATGAAGTTGGAGCGAATTATCTGAATGCTTTCGGAAAAATTGGTTGTACAAATGTCGGTATACTGAATATTCGCAATCGTGCCGATGCTACAAATGAAGATTATATCGAAAGGATCAAAAGTTGTGAAGCTGTAATGTTTAGTGGTGGTAACCAGATGCGACTAACGAGTACGTTTGGGGGAACACAATTCTTGTCTATCCTTTTAAAAAGATATTTTGAAGAGTCCAACTTTCTCGTTGCAGGCACTTCTGCCGGCGCAATGGCAATGAGCAATACAATGATCTATGAAGGAAATGCGGCCATGGCTCATTTGAAAGGAGAAGTAAAAATAACCACGGGGCTTGGATTTATGGATGATGTTATTTTCGATAGTCATTTTGAAAAACGGGGCAGGTTTGGAAGGCTGGCACAGGCTGTTGCCACAAACCCTTCGTGTGTTGGTATTGGCCTGGGTGAAGATACTGGCATGCTTATAACAGCAGGTAATAAAATGGAAGCAGTGGGAAGTGGCTTAGTAATAATTATTGATGGCCATGCTATAAGGCATAACAACATTGCTGACATACCTGAAGGCAACCCTATAAGCATTGAAAATTTAATGGTTCATTTTTGTGAAAAAGGGAATGGATATCTTTTAAAAGAAAGAAAGTTTTTGCCTGATGCTGAGATGGCTGGAGTGATAATTAATAAAGCGGTTTAATCTATCAGCGATTTAAAAATAATTTTGAAATTAGTAAGCTGAGATACATTCAACCCTCCAATTTTTGAGATCACTTTTTCTTTTTTCAGTGTGAATATTCTATCCATCTTTATTACAGATTTTACTCTTAGTCCATTACTCAGTTCAGAATCAATAATTATTTCGTTTGCATTGGGAGTTAAAGGAATTTGAGAGGAAACGGCACATATGATTAAATCATGGTATTTATCCTTCGTCTCTGCAATAACAGCGGCAGGACGCACCTTTATATTAGTAAGTTCAGAAAATGGAAATGGAATTATAACAATATCACCTGCTTTCATTATTTCTTTTTCAAGTAATCCTGATACATGTCTTCTTCTTCATTCCAAAAATTAAAAGAATCTTCATCAGTGGTGTATTCTCTGAGATTATCAATTTCGGTTTCATTTTCAATAAAAGTTATAATTACTTTGCCTGGAGTTATGTGCTCCGGCTTTTCAAGCAATTTTATATTTTCCCCATCATAGATACCCTTTACTGAAAGCATAACTTTTAATTTAATCACAATTTACAAAATTGCTTCTGTAAAATGCTCCATAATTCATTCGTTTATTAATGAATTATGTTTACCAAATAATAATTCTTTCTCCCTTTTTGAATAAGCAAATATTTCCCATTCAACAATGGCTCAATAGTAACTATAAATTCAGCATTATCAATTTTTTCTTTATTGATACTTACTCCGCCACCCTGCACCATTTTTTTTGCTTCTCCTTTACTTGGAAAAATTTTTGTCTCCGCTAAAAAAGTTACGATATCCACACCAGTGGCCAAAACAGATGCCTGATAAGATACCGTTGTCACTCCCTCCAAAACCTGGAGTAAATGTTCTTCGTTTAATTGTTTTAAAATAGCTGAGGTATCATTACTAAATAAGATTTGAGAGGCCTGAAGTGCAAACTCATAATCCTCCCTGCCGTGAACAAAACACGTTAGTTCCTTAGCCAGCTTTTGCTGTAAAATGCGTTTATGCTCATTCCCTTTGTGCTGGTTAAGTAAGTCTTCAATATCATGTTTATTCAAAAGCGTAAATGTTTTTAAATATTTTTCAGCATCAGCATCAGCAGCGTTTAGCCAGAACTGGTAAAATTGATAAGGAGAGGTTTTTTTTGCATCTAACCAAACATTGCCTTTTTCTGTTTTCCCAAATTTTCCGCCATCGGCTTTTGTCATAAGCGGGCAGGTAAACGCAAATGCTTCGCCACCTGTTTTTCTGCGGATCAATTCAGTGCCGGTGACAATATTCCCCCACTGATCGCTGCCGCCCATTTGCAGTTTACAATTCTTATTGGTAAAAAGCCAGTAAAAATCAAAGCCCTGCACCAGTTGATAAGTAAATTCAGTAAAGCTCATCCCGCTTTCTAGTTCAAGCCTTTTTTTTACACTGTCTTTAGCCATCATATAATTTATAGAAATGTGTTTACCTACATCCCTTATAAATTGCAAAAAAGAAATCTCTTTAAACCAATCATAATTATTTACTATTTCAGCGGCATTAGCTTTACCGGAATCAAAATCAAGAAATTTTTCCAACTGTCTTTTTATACCGCGAAGATTTTCCTGTAAAACATCTTCACTTAGCAGGTTTCTTTCTTCGCTTTTTCCTGATGGGTCACCAACCATACCTGTGGCGCCGCCCACAAGGGCAATTGGCTTATGCCCATATTTTTGTAAATGCACCAGCAGCATTACCGGCAAAAGGCTTCCAATATGTAAGCTATCGGATGTAGGGTCAAAACCTATATAGCCGCTGGTCATGCTTCCGGCTAATAATTCTTCCGTGCCGGGGATAATATCCTGAACCAAACCACGCCATTTCAATTCTTCAATTAAATTTTCCATCTATACAAAACCTTTATTAATAATATTGCCGTGTGCAAGATATATCACAAATAATTACAGTGAGCAACGATAAATCTGCGTGTTTAAGTGCAGCCTTTTGTACTTTGATTTAGTCTTTAATAGTTAGCTTCATTTTAAAGCCTCTGTTACTGAATTCTTTAATAGCTTAATTTTGATGCTCTTGCAATTTGTACCTTACGCTTACTAACAATATAACTTTAATGGTGTGCGTTTATATTATGATTCCATCAGTTAATTTACCGACTTAAACAAAATATGAAAGTAATTCATCTTTCCATTATGGTATGTTTATGCCTGTTTACTTTTAAAGGTGTCGGACAGTTTAGAAAATATTCCAATGAATTTTTAAATATCGGAGCCGGAGCAAGGGGGCTTGCAATGGGAGGGTCACAGGTAGCATCAGTTAAAGATGGAACAGCCGGATATTGGAATCCGGCCGGGTTAACGGGTGTGCAGGATCATCCGGCAGTAAACTTAATGCATGCCAGTTATTTTTCAAACATTGCCAAATATGATTATGCAAGCGTGGCAATACCCGTAAATGATAATAAGAGAACTCTTGGCGTATCAATTTTACGTTTTGCTGTTGATGACATACCCAATACACTTTTTTTGGTGGAGCCTGATGGCAGTATAAACTATGGAAATATTGAAACATTTTCCTCAGCAGATTATGCTTTTTTATTTTCATTTGCCCAAAAGATAAAAGATGAGGGAAATAAAAAAATAAGTTTTGGGGCTAATGCTAAAATTATACATCGTCAGGTCGGCAAATTTGCCACTGCGTGGGGGTTTGGGGTTGATGCCGGCATAAGAATGGAACGTAATAACTGGAGTGTGGGTATTATAGCAAAAGACCTGACCACAACTTTTAATGCCTGGTCATTTACATTTACTGAAAGGGAAAAGGAAGCTCTTTATCTTACCAAAAATGAAATACCTGTAAAATCAACAGAACTGACTGCGCCAAGAGTTGTGGTGGGCGGATCATATAATTTTCACCTGAGCAAAGCCGTAAATCTTTTAGCCGAAGCTAATATGGACCTCACTTTTGACGGAAGAAGAAACACTGTAATAAGTGGCGATCCGATAAGTATTGATCCGCATCTCGGACTTGAGGCATCTATAAACGATGTTTTTTTTGTACGTGCGGGTATTTATAATTTTCAAAAAGCTTTGGCCGATGGCGATACAACAAACCAAAAAAAAGTATGGATATATCAGCCTAGCCTTGGGGCCGGATTTAAAGTAAAAAATGTTAGTATAGATTATGCATTTTCCAATCTTGCTAACCAGTCAAATCCTTTGTATACACATATATTTTCAATAAAATTCGATTTAATAAAGAGAGAAAATAAATAAGAAGTTAATTGCCGATATGAAAAAAATATTACTGCTTTTTTTTGTTACTCTGTCGCTGGCTGCTTTTGCTCAACCTTATAATAATGGCTGGATTGATTATAACAAAACGTATTATAAGTTTAAAGTTGGCGCTACCGGGTTTTATAGAATTTCTCAAACAAGTTTAAATACTATAGGCCTTGGCATTACCTCAGCAGAGCAATTTCAGCTGTGGAGAAATGGGCAGCAGGTTATGATTTACACATCTTCTGCAACCGGCCCATTAGGTACTTCAGGGTATATTGAGTTTTGGGGAATGATGAATGATGGTACAAAGGATACAAAATTGTATCGCAATCCTGATTACCAGTTATCTGATCATTGGAGTTTAGAGACCGACACTGCCGCTTATTTTTTAACCGTGAATCCTGCTTCTGCCAACCTGCGTTATACCAATGCTGCCAATAATATAGCGGGTAATGTTTTAGCTGCGGAACCTTATTTTATGAACACTTCAGGTGTTTATTATAAAAACATGATTAACTCAGGATATGCTATCCCGGTTGGCGGGCTTTATGTGTATTCCTCTTCATACGATATTGGTGAAGGCTATTCGAGCAACGATATATATCCGGGAGGTGATTTATCTGCACAAATTGATAACCTTAATTTATATGCTGCGGGGCCTGAGGCCTCTTTTAAAATTGGTTTATCCGGCAATGCTCCAAATTCAAGGAATATCAGGGTAAAACTTTTTAATACGGTTATAATCGACCAATCAATGTCTTACTTCGCGTATTTAAAAAAGCAGGTTAATAATATCCCGCTTTCAAATTTTACAAACCCCGATTTTTTGCAGGTGCACGTACAAAATGCATCTGCAGTACCAACCGATAGAATGGTGGTTTCTTTCATTGAAATTAAATATCCCAGTAAATTTAATTTTAATAATAAAACGAATTTTTATTTTGAATTGCCTGCAAGTGTTTCAGGTAATTATCTTGTTATTGATAATTTCAATTATGGCACCACAGCACCTGTGTTGCTTGATCTCAACTCCGGAAACAGGTTTACAGCAGATATATCAACCCCGGGAAAAGTAAAAGTAGTTTTGCCCCCTTCATCTGATGCCTTGAGAAAATTTGTTTTAGTAAATGAGGAGATTTCTACCATAAAGCCTGTTAACAATTTTGCCCAAATAAACTTTGTGAATTATGGCACCACGGCTAACCAGGCAAATTATATGATTATAAGTAATGCCGCTTTATTTAATAATGGTGCAGGTATTAATTATGTAGATCAATATAGAGCTTACCGGGCTTCAGCAACAGGTGGCAGCTTTAACGCCAAAGTATTTGATATTGATCAGTTAACCGACCAATTTGCCTTTGGCATAAAAAATCATCCCTTTGCCGTAAAGGATTTTGTTCAATATGCTAAAAACAATTTTACTGATCCCCCGCGGTTTTTATTCCTTATTGGCAAAGGGGTTTGCTATAATCAGTTTGCTCCAAATGAAAGCAATGTTTTATCAGGCAAGATAAATCTCGTGCCTACTTATGGCTATCCTGCCTCAGATGTATTACTTGCGTCGAATTATGGAAGCATAGTTCCTGATATACCTGTGGGAAGGCTTTCGGTAGTTAACGGAAATGAAGTTGGGAACTATCTTAAAAAGATGGATCAATATGAAGGGGCACAGGCCTCATCTTCTCAAACAGTTGCAGATAAAGGATGGATGAAAAATGTTATAAATGTTATTGGCGGCAAAGACAGTTCTGAAAATTACCTGTTTAACTTTTATATGGATGGGTACAAAAATATTTTGCAGGATACCTTTTTTGGCGCTAAAGTAGAAACGTTTTCAAAATCATCGGCGGCTGCTGTTCAATTAATAGCAAGTAAAAGAATAGAAGACTTATTTAGTGAGGGAATGAGTATCCTCGGTTATTTTGGTCACTCTTCTGCAAATACTTTAGAGTTTAATTTAAACAGTCCCGAAACCTACCAGAACCAGGGAAAGTATCCGTTTTTTAATGTAAGTGGTTGTACGGCAGGCGACAACTATATTTATGACGCTACAAGATTAACGGGTAACGTATCTCTATCAGAAAAATATATTTTAGCTGACCAGCGTGGAAGCATAGGATTTTTAGCCAGCAGCCACCTTGGTATACCACCAATTTTGGATAATTACAATAAAGAGCTGTATAATAACATCAGCAATACGAATTATGGTAAACCAATAGGTATTGACATAATGAACACCATTAAAAATTCAGGAGGCGCTTTGCCTGGTCTTGATTATTTTACCAGGGCTAATCTCGAAGAAATTAATTTACATGGTGATCCGGCCCTCAAAATAAATGCCCACGAAAAACCTGATTATGTAATTGAAGATCCAATGGTAAAAATAAATCCTGCATTTATTTCCGTTTCTGAGGATAAATTTACACTGGACGTAAAAATGTTGAATATAGGAAAGGCTATAAAAGATTCAATCGTACTCGAAATAAAACGTACCTATCCAAACGGAGCCAGCGAGATTATCTACCGCAATAAGATCAAGGCTATTTATTATGGCGATTCACTAAGGGTTGATGTGCCAATAATTGCAACAAGGGATAAAGGAATAAATAAAATCACCGTTACCATTGATGCGGATAATGATGTTTCTGAAATTTCTGAAACCAATAACAGCATTACAAAGGAATTTTTTATTTATGAAGATGAAGTAAATCCCACGTATCCGTATAACTATGCGATAATAAAAATTAATAATCAAAAATTATTTGCCTCAACGGCAAACCCCTTTAGTGCAAGTAAACAATACGTGATGGAACTTGATACTACAGAACTTTTTAATTCATCTCAAAAAATTACAAAAACGATCATCTCTGCCGGCGGAGTAATTGAATACGATCCGGGAATTACTTATACCGATAGCACCGTATATTATTGGAGAGTTGCTTCTGTGCCGGCAGCGGGTACAGAGTACCATTGGAACAGTTTTTCATTTATTTACTTAAGTAAAAGCACACCCGGCGCAAATCAATCTCATTATTTTCAACACCTTAAGTCGGATACACTTGATATTAGTCTTCAGGCAGACAGGAAGTGGAGATATTCCTCAGTGCTTAACAACATTCATGTAAAGAATGGCGTATTTCCCACTGCAGCCAGCCTTGCCCCGGATTTTTTAATAACAATTAACGGAAGTGATCTTGCAAAAAGTGTATGTGGCATTTCTAACATTATTATCAATGTTTTTGATCCAATTAGCTTAATGCCATGGAAAAATGTTTTGGGCCCGGCAGGATTGTATGGGAGCGATCAAATTTGTGGTAATGATCGTATAAATAACTTCCAGTATAATATTCTGGATAGGAATAAAAGAAAAAAAGCTATGGATTTTTTAGATATGATACCGGATAACGCCGTAGTTGTGGTTAGAAATACTTCCGGAACAGACCCTTTAAGTAATACATATGCGGCAGACTGGCAGGCCGACACAGCTTTTTTTGGAGTCAACAATACACTTTACCATCGTTTTATATCCCAGGGATTTGCACTGATTGATTCTTTTTACAAGCCCAGATCTTTCATATTTCTTTATCAGAAAAATCACCCTGACTTCGGCCCTCAATTTACCTTCTCTGAAGGAATATTTGATAAAATTGAGCTTAACAAAAATTACGCAACACCTGATACCATAGGCTACATAACCTCACCCAGGTTTGGCCCTGCCAAATCATGGAAGGAGATGCATTGGAGAGGTACCAGTGAAGAAGCTAACTCCACAGATAACCCCGCAGTGGATATTATTGGCATAACAAACGGCGGCACCGCTACCAAATTATTTACTGTAAATAAAAATATGCAGGACTTTGATATTTCGTCTATAAGTGCAACCCGGTATCCATTTGTTCAATTGAAAATGCGCAATATTGATTCGGTAACGCTTACTCCATATCAATTAGGATATTGGAGAGTAAACTATGATCCGGCTCCTGAAGGCGCATTAACACCCAATATTTTCTTTACCAAAAAAGATACACTTGATGCAGGGGAAAAACTAAGTTTCGGGATTGCATTTAAAAATATAAGTCCGTTTCCTTTTGATAGTATTCGGATTAAGGCTATAATAATTGATAAGAATAATGTTTCGCATTCAATATTGTTGCCAAAGCAAAAACCATTAATAACCGGTGACACAATATTATTTAAATACGATATTGATACCAAAAATTACGTTGGCCTTAATACGTTGAATGTGGACTTTAATCCTGATAACGATCAGCCCGAACAATCCCATTTTAATAATTTCTTATTTCTTAATTTTTTTGTTAAGCCTGATAATTTTAATCCATTGCTGGATGTGACTTTCGACGGCGTACATATCCTGAACCGTGACATTGTTTCTGCACGGCCTCATATAGTAGTTAAGTTGAAAGATGAAAGTAAGTTTCTTGCCCTTAGTGATACTTCATTGATTAAAGTCCAGATCCGATACCCGGATAATTCTTTACACGATTATAAATTTGATAACGACACACTAAGATTTACCCCGGCAAATCTTGCATCAGGTGAAAATACTGCTACCATTGACTTTTCACCGCTCTTACCCGGAGATGATGAAGAATATGAATTAATAGTGTCGGGCAAAGATGTATCTGGTAATACTGCCGGACACTTGGAATACAGGGTTACTTTTACAATAATCAGTAAGCCAATGATATCTAACTTACTAAACTATCCTAATCCATTTACAACATCAACTGCTTTTGTTTTCACTGTTACAGGTACTCAACCACCACAAAATATCCGCATTCAAATCTTAACCATTACAGGTAAAATAGTAAGAGAGATTACCAAAGATGAATTAGGTTCGTTACATGTTGGCCGCAACATTACGGAGTTTAAATGGGATGGCACAGATATGTATGGACAAAAATTGGCCAATGGGGTTTATCTCTACCGGGTGCTTACTAATTTAAATGGCAGGTCATTAGATAGGTATAAGGCGGAAAATGATCATACTGATAAATATTTTACAAAGGGATATGGTAAAATGTACCTGATGCGATAAATAAAACTTTGGAACGGTTGCTGAACAACCAAGGGGGTGAATATAAAAAATGCGACACTTTGTAAATGCTATAGACTGATTAATATCATAATCTATTGCGGCTTTTCAGCCAGTACTTTCATGTAAGATTTTTTGGTTTTCATTTTCTTTAACGGGAGATCCTTTTGTAAAAGCTGAAAATCCGATAAGGAAAATAAAAGGGATAATAGTTAGAACGAAGCGGTTGTGCCAATCATCACAGGTAAGTAAAGTAGTGATCCAATAAAGCAAAATGATCGCTAACATATAATAAAATGGCTGCTCTTTTCTTACAAACATTTTCCATAGGCCGATAAATGACAGGAGATAAAAAGGATAGAAAAATAATACCAGGAAAATATTATGTGTTATGGAATAATAACTTCTAACCAGTCCAAAAAATGAAATTGTTTTTAATTTCGAAAGCCTGAAAAATTGTTTTTTATTATGAATGACATAATATAAAATCCCCTGAACGGAGTTTCCTTTTTCTAACGTTTCTATTTGAGCATTTTCAGTTGTGTTAACCTCGCAGATGATATTTTCTTTTTTAAAGGGCAGCATAAAATCAAGTGAACCTCCCACCTGCAACATGGTATTTAATACTATTAACAAAATTATAATTACGCCGCAGGCGATTACCAATTTTTTCCAAAGAAAAATGTGGTTAAGGAATCTAAAAAAAACAAAGAATACTGTGGCAACAAAAAATAAGACGCCTGTTGGCCTTGTTATGCTTATTAATACAAGAAAGAAAAGCAAGAAGATTATCTTAGTTATCGTGAGCTTATCCAGGCGAAGTAAATAACTGCTGTAAATGATCGTAAGGCTGTAAAAAATTGATTCAGTAAACAGGAAAGAATTATAAACCTGGTAAGGTATATTAATTATAAAAAGCGATGTAACGAGGAAAGCGAGAGTAGAATTTTTTAAAAAAAAAGCGGCCAGTTTATAAAACATTACTGTTGAAAGTAAATTAAGTAAAAGTTGAATAACAACTACAATTATCAAGTTCAGGTGTAGTTTAATAGTACCTGCAATTAAAAAGATCTCCGTAGAATATAGCCAGAACTTATTGCTGGAAAAGTTTCCGCTTTTAAGAAAATACCTGGCCAGTGATATATATTTTTCTGCTTCAAAAGTGGTAACAATACCATTCTGCCAAAGTAAAAAGCATTGAATAGTGAGCCATATTACAAGCAAGGCCAGCTTTGCGTAATACTGTTT
>JBDSFG010000255.1:0-9301 GCA_039919615.1 Ginsengibacter sp.
AGAGAACGGCGAAGAGGGATCATCATTAATGTTCCGAGCAAACCACCGAAAATTGCCAGGATTAAAATGGTTACATAATTAAAAAAACCTGCGCCTACGCTTTGCCCGTTCACTATTGAGAGAAACAAAAATCCCGGCAGAGTAAAGGCAACGCCTGAGGCAATGCTCTCACTTGCAGAACCTGTAGTTTGTATAATATTATTTTCAAGAATAGTAGTTCGTAACAATCTTCGTCCGAGTGTGATAGCAATAACAGCAATTGGTATGGATGCACTTACTGTAAGCCCAGCTTTTAGCGCCAGGTAAACGTTAGCAGCGCCGAACAAACAACCCATTATGCAGCCCATCACTACAGCTTTTAAGGTAAATTCTTTCATCTGCGTTTCAGGCGCAACAAAGGGCTTAAATAATTTTTTTTCGGTCATAAAAATTTTTATGAAAGGAAGATAAATGAAAAAGGTGATACTAAAGAGCATCACCTTTAAAAGAAAATAAATAATATATGATCAGGCAAATCCGGTTTTATCTTTCACAATTTTATTGAGTGATTTTAACCTGCTAAATATTAATATTCCACCAATAAATGCAGCTATAACTAACAAAAGAAAAAACATTTTCTTATCTGTAAAGTCGTCCCAGAAGCTTGTCATAACGCCGGCGATTTTTCCACCCAGCGAAGTTGATAAAAACCAGCCTCCCATCATTAAGGCAGTGAGACGTGCAGGCGCTAATTTTGAAACTAAGGAAAGGCCTATGGGACTTAAAAAGATTTCACTGATGGTAAATACAAAGTAAGTTCCCCATAACCAGCCTGGCCCTGTTTTATTAGTATATACCGAAGGAACCGACAGAATAGCGATCACCATCACCAATGAAGATAGCCCGGAGATAAATAATGCCATTCCAAATTTTGTGGTGGTTGTTGGTTCTTTATTTCGCCTTCGGAGATAATCAAAAAAAGGTACAAAAATTAAGGTGAGCGCCACAATAAATAAAGGGTTAATTGATTGAAAAAGTTCAGCATTTGCAAGCTTTTGAGAGCCATGTGGCCATTCAGATTTTGGCACATTATTATAATATGGATCGGGGCCCATGACTTTTATTGCCTTTCCATTTTCATCCATTTCATCAACAAAATATTGATTCACCTTCGTAACCGTTCGTGGCGAATCACTAACAGTTTGGAGAAAGCCCAAACTTCCCGCAATTTTTTCTGTTGTAGGAGACACCGTTCTGTCGGTATGCTTCTCTGCCCAAAGAGTAAGCCCGGTGGAATTTTGATTATATATTGTCCAGAAAATTATTGAAATAGCAAATATGAATAATAACGCTCCAATACCTCTTTTATCCTGCCCCTTGGCTTTAACCCATAAAGAAACATAAAATGCAATAATGGGCAGGCATGCAAAAACAAATGCATCATTAGCCTGGCTACCCATTACAGTTTGTCCGAAAATTTTTAAGGGAACGACCCATCCAATTATAGCAGCAATTATTGCGGGGAGAAAAACATACAGAAATATTTGCGAGGTAGGCATATCTTCCTGCTGCATTTGTTTTTTTACATCTCCAACCTTTACATCTTTAAGATAAGATGCCAGGATGATCATCCCTATTATCAAACCTACACCTGCAGCCGCAAAAGCATAACCCCATCCATATTTATTTCTTAAATAAGCAGCTACAAAATTGCATACAAAAGCGCCCACATTAATGCCCATGTAAAAAATGTTATAAGCATTATCTTTTAAAGGTTTAAGATCATCCCTGTTATAAATATTTCCCAAAAGCGTAGAAATATTGGGCTTGAAAAAACCGTTTCCAACAACAATAAATGCAAGCGATATAAACATAGCGGTATTACCGGGAAATGAAAGACCGAAATACCCAAGCGCCATTAAAGAACCGCCAAGAAAAATTGATCTTGTATAACCCAGGTATCTGTCAGCTATGAGCCCTCCAATGAACGGGGTTAAATAAACTATGGCTATAAAGCTTCCCACAATATCTGCCCCATCTTTTTCTGTGAGCGCTTTACCTCCGGTTTTATCATCTATCAGGTAAAGAAATAAAATACCTACCATTAAATAATAGGCAAAACGTTCCCACATTTCCGTCAGGAAAAGTATGTATAAAGCTTTAGGGTGTTTTGATTTTATTGCATCAGCATTTTGCATAGCAAAAGTTTTAAATTTAAAATTAAATACAGGCGGATCTTACGTTTTGTAAATTACCGATAAATTTCATACGCTGTTTTAAATTAAAATTTGGCAAGAAACCTCTCGTTTATTTTATGAACGGAAGAATAATTGTAAAATTGATAATATACATTTGACATCCAATACATACATGAGGTGTCTCAGCATCTCCTTAAATCTAAACTGTTAGTTATAATGAATATCCTTATCCTGGGTTCAGGCGGTCGGGAACATGCCTTCTCCTGGAAAATCAGCCAAAGTAAACTTTGCACTAATTTATTTATAGCTCCTGGTAATGCCGGTACGCTGCAGTTTGGAGAAAACGTGGATATCAAGGTAAATGATTTTGAATCTATAAGAAAGCTTTGCATAAAAAAAAGAATTGAATTGGTATTTGTGGGCCCCGAAGACCCGCTGGTGCATGGCATATATGATTATTTTAAAAAAGATAATAAGCTTAAAAATATAATTGTAATTGGCCCTTCGCAAAAAGCTGCACAATTGGAAGGGAGTAAATCTTTTGCAAAAGCTTTTATGCAACGGCATAATATACCAACTGCTGCATACCGGCAATTTGATGCTGATAATTATAATGAAGGCCTGATGTATATAAAGAACCATGAATTGCCGATAGTGCTAAAAGCTGATGGATTAGCTGCGGGAAAAGGCGTGCTGATATGCCAACATCAAATAGAGGCAATGAGCGAATATGAGCTTATGATACAGGAGGCAAAATTTGGTGACGCAGGAAAAAAAGTTGTTGTAGAAGAATTTTTAGCAGGAATTGAAATGAGTGTTTTTGTATTGACCGATGGTAAAAATTATTTATTATTGCCCGAGGCGAAAGACTATAAAAGAATTGGTGAAAGTGATTCAGGATTAAATACAGGTGGTATGGGAGCTATAAGCCCGGTACCGTTTGCCAGCAAAGATTTTATGCAAAAGGTAATCTCACAGGTTATTGAACCAACCATTGAAGGTTTGAAAAGGGAAGACCTGGATTATAAAGGCTTCATTTTTATTGGCCTGATAAAAGTTAATGATGAGCCTGTTGTAATTGAATACAATTGCCGTATGGGTGATCCTGAAACTGAAGTGGTTTTATTGCGATTAAAAAATGATCTTGTAGAATTATTTGTTGCAACCGCAGAAGGAAGATTAAATACAGAAGAAATAATAATTGATCCGCGGTATGCAGCAACAATCATGGCAGTGAGCGGAGGTTATCCGGGGGAATATGAAAAAGGTAAAGTTATTGATTTTGCATACCTCGAAAATCCCGAGACAAAAAAGCATATTGACATAGATGGCGGTGTGATGGTTTTTCATGCAGGTACAAAAAAAATGGACGGGCAAATTGTTACCAATGGAGGCCGGGTTTTAGCCGTGTCCGCTCTGGGTGATACACTTACAGAAGCGGTAGAATTATCCAAAGAAATTTTAAACCAGATTTATTTTGATGAAATGTATTATCGTAAAGATATTGGCTATGAGTTTATAAGGTGATAGGTAGTTACACGAATTTGAGGCACTAATTACACAAATTAAAGAGAAGCAAAACATTCGTGTAATTCGTGTTTTATAATTCGTGTAATAAATAAAGCGACATTAGTTTCTAAATCATTTGCCTGCAAACACTAATATCAAATGTTTGGCGTTGTTAATTCAAATTATTCCTTCAACTTTGCAGGCATTAATAATTTTTTCAATTCTCACCCCTAAATATGGGCCTTTTTAATTTTTTTACGCAGGAGATTGCAATAGACCTTGGCACAGCCAATACCCTTATAATTCATAATGATGTTGTAGTTGTTAATGAACCTTCAATTGTTGCTTTAGACAGGAATAATCCAAAAAACATTTTAGCAGTGGGAAAAAAAGCATTGATGATGCATGAAAAGACCCACGAAAGCATACGCACTGTACGCCCTCTTAAGGATGGTGTTATTGCAGATTTTAATGCTGCTGAATTAATGATAAGGGAAATGATCAAAATGATCTATCCCAAAAAACCGTGGTTTCCACCAAGCTGGCGAATGATGATCTGCATACCAAGCAGCATTACTGAAGTGGAAAAAAGAGCTGTAAGAGACAGCGCTGAACAGGCGGGAGCTAAAGAGGTTTACCTGCTTCATGAGCCTATGGCGGCGGCCCTTGGTATTGGTATTGATGTGGAAGAACCAGTGGGTAATATGATAATTGATATTGGCGGCGGCACCACCGGTATTACGGTAATTGCTTTGGCAGGTATTGTTTGTGATCAGTCAATAAGAATTGCCGGCGATGAGTTTACTGCCGATATTATGGAAGCATTGAGGCGCTACCACAGTTTATTAATTGGCGAGCGTACTGCAGAACAAATAAAAATACAAATTGGCGCTGCGATGAAAGACCTCGAAAATCCGCCCGATGATATTCCCGTTAATGGGCGTGACCTTGTAACAGGCATACCTAAGCAGATTTTTGTGAGCTACCAGGAAGTTGCTGAAGCATTGGATAAGTCAATTTTTAAAATTGAGGAGGCTATCCTTAAGGCCCTCGAAACCACTCCTCCTGAATTAGCCTCAGATATTTATAGACGAGGATTGTATTTAACAGGAGGTGGAGCATTATTAAGAGGGCTTGACAAAAGAATTGCAGCTAAAATAAAGTTGCCCGTTCACATTGCTGATGACCCTTTAAAAAGTGTGGTAAGAGGTACGGGAATTGCCCTGAAACATTATGATCGCTATCCCTTTGTAATGAGGTAAAAAAGCCCCCCTAAATCCTTCCCGAAGGAAGGACTTAATAATGCCTATAATTAAAAACTGTCTACTTTCAAAGAAACTTTTTAAACCTTCTCTGCCAGTTGTGAGGGAAGATGGAGGGGGCCATGCGTAACATTTTTATTTTCATCCGCAGATATTTTACATTCTTTTTCTTTTTGACCCTTGAGGTGTTCTGCCTTTTTATGCTGTTTAAATATAACCGTTACCATAGTGCTGTTTTTATGGGAACTGCCAACGAGGTTACAGGCAGCGTTTATCAGCAATACAATACCCTGGAATATTATTTTCATTTAAAAAGAACCAATGATTCTTTGATAAAGGCCAACGAAAAATTATACAATAAATTAAAACAGGATTTTGAAGTGCCCGACACCGTAAACTTGTTTGTAATTGATACAATTAAAATTGATTCACTTGAAAAGCATAGAAAGTTTTTATACATGCAGGCAAAGGTTATCGGTAATTCAGTTAGCCTTCCAAATAATTATATGCAATTAAGCCGTGGCGCAAACCAGGGTGTTTTAAAAGACCTGGGAGTTATAGATGAAAATAATAATGTTGCAGGTACTATCATTGATGTCAGTGGTAACTATGCAGTAGTAATGAGCTTATTGCACATGCAAAGCAGCATCAGCGCCAAACTTAAAAAAACCGGTGAAGAGGGATCGGTAATTTGGGATGGCAAGGAGCCTAATATTGTTTTACTTAGAAATATTTCAAAAGGAGTAAAAATTTCCAGGGGAGACTCCGTGGTTACAAGTGGCTATACTGACAGGTTTCCCTATGGTTTACTTATCGGCACTGTTTCTGAAATATTGCAGGATACAAAAAGTAATAATTACTCTTTAAGAATTAGAACTGCCGCCAATTTTTATAATGTACAATATGTGTATATCATCAATAATATTTTAAAAGATGAACCACTTCAATTATTAAAGAAAGTACAAAAAACCAATGAGTAACCTGGTTAAAAATATAGCCCGCTTTATTCTTTTTATCGTGATACAGGTTTTTGTGTTAAACAATATTCCTCCGCTTCATCATCTGGTAAATCCTTATGTTTATTTCCTCTTTATATTATGGCTTCCTTTCAGGATGGGAAGGCGAACTATTATGGTGTATGCTTTTGCATTAGGTATTTGCCTGGATTTTTTTATGAAAACCCCCGGCTTACATGCAGCGCCATGTATACTAATAGCATACCTGCGGCCTTTTATAATAAACTTTCTTATCCCCAATGAAGGTGATACAAACTTCAATGAACCTTCTATTACCAGCATGGGCTTTGCACCGTACTTTACCTATGTAACTCTCTTAACTTTGTTTCATCACGCTTTGCTTTTTTTATTGGAAGCGTTACAGTTTGCAGACTTTTTATATTTCATTGTAAAAACATTGCTGTCTGTGGCTATAAGTTTGTTATTAATCCTGATAACAGAATTTTTATTTATGCGTAAACAAAAATTTAGAACAAATACAGCATAGTCGTACTAAATTTGCGTACCTGATCTTTATAATAATTTCCTCTTTAATCATAGCATATTACCTGATAAGTGTCCGTATATAACCAATCACGAAAAAATATAATCAGTCTCATCTTCATTGTTTTAAGTTGTATAATTATTATTCAATTATTTAACCTGCAGGTTTTAAACAAAAAATATTCTGTATTAGCTGATGAACAGGGACGATTTCGCAAAGTGATTTATCCTGACAGGGGAATTTTATTTGATCGCAAAGGAAAAGCTGTGCTTCAAAACACCATCATTTATGATTTGATGGTTACTCCATCTAAATTAAAGCAAACAGATACTTTAGCCCTTTGCAAAATATTAAACATTGATACCGCCGAATTTAGAAAAAGAATTTTAAATGCGATAATAAAGAACAGAAGCTACCGTCCATCTGTATTTGAAGCGCTATTATCAAATGATAAAATAGCTAAACTAAACGAAAGCTTTTACAAATTTGTGCCTGCGTTTTATTTGCAGGAAAGGCCGGTAAGAGATTACCCTTTTGATGCAGGAGGAAATATTTTAGGATACCTCTCAGAAGTAGATTCTGCCTTTTTAAAAAGGCATATGGGGGAAGGCTATCAAATTGGAGACTATGCTGGTAAAACCGGCCTGGAACGCAGCTACGAAAAAATTTTGATGGGACAGAGAGGTATTGAATTCTGGAAACGAGACAACAAGAATCGCTTAACAGACCGGTGGGAGAAAGGCCGTTACGATACACCTGCAGTGGCCGGCCAAAACATGCACATGGCTTTAGATATTGAATTGCAGCAGCTGGGCGAAAAATTGATGGAAAATAAATTGGGCTCCATAGTGGCTATTGACCCCAAAACAGGCGGCATTATAGCAATGGTTAGCAGCCCTACTTTTAAACCTAGATTATTAACGGGCTCCGAAAGAAGAAAGCATATTGCAGAATTATTATTAAACCCTGCCTTGCCATTATTGAACAGATCTGTTGGAGCATCGTATTCTCCTGGATCTACATTTAAAACTTTACAAGCATTGGTAGCTTTACATGAAGGGGTAATAAATACTCATTTTACAGTTTCCTGTTCAGGCGCTTTTTATGGTTGCGGTTCCGGCAGGCCTATGAGGTGTCTTGATCGTGGAACTTTTGATCTTAAAAATGCAATAACAATTTCCGACAATACCTACTTCGCTACGGTTATGCAAAAGGTAATTAACAATCCTAAATATCCCAATGTTGATAGCAGTCTTGCTAATTGGGATCGTTACATGTATGCCTTCGGGCTTGGGCATAAGTTGGGAGTAGATGTGCCTTCTGAAAAAAGAGGCTATATACCTACACCAGCGTTTTTTAATAAAACCTATGGTGAAGGAAAATGGAATTATTGCAACTTTCGCTCAGTAAGCATAGGCCAGGGCGAAGTAGACGTAACTCCGATACAAGTAGCAAATGAGATGGCTTACAAAGCAAACAAGGGTTGGTACATAACACCGCACATTGTAGATTCAATTGAAGGCGGGGATAAATTTGATATACTATCGCAGTATAAAGAAAGAATTAAAGCTATAGATATTCCTGATACTGTTTTTAAAGTAGTACACGATGGAATGCAGGGTGTGGTGGAAAGAGGAACTGGCATAGGCGCTAAGGTTGAAGGAATTACTATTTGCGGAAAAACGGGCACCGTTGAAAACTATTACCGCGGGGTAAAACAACAGAATCATTCGTTTTTTTGTGGCTTTGCGCCGAGAGACAATCCAAAGATTGCAATAATGTGCGTTGTTGAAAACAGTGGGCGCTTTGGCGGAACCTATGCTGCACCAATCGTTGGCTTAATGATCGAAAAATATTTAAAAGATTCAATCACTGACCCGGCCAGGATAGCAAGGATTGAACAACTATCAAAACTAAACCTGATGCCTCCAAGAATTTTTGCCGAGATGAAAAAACAGGATTCAATGATGCATGCAAAGGATTCAGCTTATCTTATTGCCAAGGGCTATATAAAAGTTATGAAAGACACTATCGGGCTTGATGACGAAGATGATACAGAATCTCTGGACAAACTAAAAAAGCAAAAGCAAAAAGAAGAATTGCAAAAAAGTAAAAATCAGCAGAAGGATTCCGCATTATTACAACTACATCCGGAAGCTATTCTTCCTGATGAAAAAAACCAGCCCGTAATAAAAGATTCAGTAAGTAAATGAGCACCGGAACATCAATATCAAAAGGAATAGACTGGACTATTGTCTGGCTATATTTTATTTTAATTACCATTGGCATACTCTGTATTTATTCTGTTGAACAAACCAGCCAGGAAAACATTTTTCAGAATCTTGCCAGTCTTAAAAAGAATTATTCACGTCAGCTTTTATTTATTGGCATATCTGCTGTGGTTGCCAGTTTTATATTATTAACGGATAGCAAATTTTTTACTGCAACTGCTAACCTGAGTTATGCTTTTGGTATTTTGCTTATGCTGCTCACTTTCGTTCTGGGAAAAAATATCAATGGTTCCAAATCATGGATTCCTCTTGGTTTTTTTAATCTGCAGCCGGTAGAAACCTGTAAAATTTTTACGGCGCTGGCACTATCCAAATTTCTTTCAAGGATTGAAACCGACTTTAGCACAAAACGTTCGCAGCTTATTGCAACTTCATTAATGATATTACCTATTGCATTTTCTATTATGCAAAATGAAACAGGTTTAGCCTTGGTGTATTTTGCATTTTTAATTCCTATGTACCGCGAAGGTTTGCCAGCTATCTATCTTATAATCGGTTTTTCCTTAGCCGTGTTAGTTGTCGCCACTATACTTGTTGAAAAAAATACCCTGGCCATAATACT